>JAEUJO010000010.1 GCA_016794615.1 Pseudonocardia sp.
CGCCGTCGGGGCCGGCGATGACGGGGCTCAGCTCGAGTTCGGCGATCTGGTGCAGGTCGTCGACCATCCGGGAGACCCGCAGCAGCATGTCTCGTAGTGCGCCGAGGTCGGCTGCCTGTTCGCCGTGCCGCCCGCGCGGCCGGAGGGCGGTCTGTACCGACCGGATCAGGTCGTCGGCGTCGGATTCGGTGAGGGGGGCGAGCCGGGCGGCTCGCTCAGCCTGCACATGGTCGCCGGGGCCACCGACCTCGAGCAGCACCAGCGGGCCGGCCACCCGTTCCCGCAGTACGCTGATCATCACCTCGACGCCTCCTGTGACCATCGGCTGGACGATGACGCCGCTCAGTAGGCTGCCGAAGGTCTCTCGGAGCAGGCGGAACCCGCGCCGGGCCTCGTCGGGGCCGTGCAGGTCGGTCAGCACGTCACCGGCGTCGCTGGTGCGCAGCAGGCCGGGCACGTCCGCTCTGAGCGCGACGAGGCCGCCGAACCGCTCCGCCGCCGCGGCCGCCGCTTCCTCGCTGACGACCCCGATGCTGTCGGCCAGCGGGATGCCGTAGCAGCCGAGCAGCTCCACAGTGGGATCCAGGGACAGCCAGCCGCCCCGAGACGGTGCGGCGAGGAAGTCGGTGAGCAACTCCCGCGCCCGGTCCGGGCGCAGGCCGTCCAGATCGGGGATGTGTCCCGGTGGAGTCGCGCGCCAGGTGCCGTAGCGCGCGGCGTGGCCGAGGGCGCGGGCGGCGGACTCGGCGTAGGCGTAGGCCGGGACGGCGGGGGAGCCCTCGGGTCGGTCGGGCAGGAGCCGGACCACTTCGGTCTGGTCCAGTATCGCTGCGGCGATCGGCACCGGCAGGCGCGCGGCGCTCACCTCGGGAACCAGGTCGTTGCCCGCGGTGGTGGTGGTGGCCAGCGCCAGCACGACGTCCACGCTCGGGTCGGCGGCGACGATCTCCAGGCTGCGGCGGAAGCTGCCGGCCGGGACCAGCACGGTGGTGTCGACCGGCCCGGCGACCAGGGAGTCCGGGCCGAGGATCTCCCGCAGCGCCTGCCGGGTGTCCCCGGCCAGGCCGGCGATCTGCAGACCCGCGTCGGCGCACGCGTCGGCGGCGAGCACCGCGGCACCGCGGGTGTTGGACACCACACCGACCCTGTTCCCGGCGGGCAGCGGCTGGGCGGCCAGCAGCGTCGCGGTGTCGAGCAGCTCGCCGAGGTTCGCGGTGGCGATGATGCCCGCCTGCTGGAACAGGGCCTGCCTGGTGATCAGCGGGGTGGCCGTCCTGGAGGCGCGGGCGCCGGTCAGGCGTCTGCCCGTCACGGACCGGCCCACGGCCACGGTCAGGATGGGCGTGGTGCGGCCGATGTGGCGGGCGGTGCGGGCGAACTTGGGTGGGTTCCCGATCGATTCCAGGTACAGCAGGGCCAGCTTCGTCTCCGTGTCAGACTCCCACCACTGCAGCATGTCGGTGCCGGACACGTCGTCCTTGTCGCCGAAGGAGACCAGGGAGGAGACGCCCACGCCCAGCCGGGACAGGTGCGCCAGCAGCGTGAAACCGGTGCCGCCGGTGGACTGCAGCGCCAGGCCGACGGTTCCTGCCCGGGCATGGCGGTCGGCGAACGTCGCGTTCAGGCCGATGCTGGGGTTGGCCACGCCGAAGCTGGCCGGCCCGACCATCCGCATGCCGTGGCGGCGGCAGATCTCCAGCAGCTCCGCGCGGGCCGGGCCGCTGAGCCCGGCCGCGATCACCACCAGGGCCTTGATCCCGCGGCGCCCGCAGTCGTCGGCGATCCCGAGCACGTCCCCGGCCGGTACCGCGATGACGGCCAGGTCGACCTGGTCGGGCAGCGCGGCCACAGACGGTACGCACGCGATCCCGTCCAGCTCGGACGTATACGGGTTGACCGGGTGGACCGAGCCGGAGAAGCCGGCCGAGATGATGTTGCGCAGGATGACCCGCCCGACCGACCCGGCGCGCCGGCTGGCACCGATGACCGCGACCGAGGCCGGCATCAGCACGGGCTGCATGCTTGCCACGTCGGCGGCCCGCTCCCGCGCGGCGACCGTATCGAGGTAGGTGCCCAGGGCGGCGTCCGCCTCGCCTGCGGGCAGGGGAAAGGCGAGGTCGTACACGCCGTCCACCAGGGAGCGCTGCGCCTGCAGCCCGGCATCGGCGAACACACGCAGCATCGCCGCGTTCTCGCTCAGCGTCTCCGCGGTGAAGGCCCGGAATCCCCGGCCGCGGCCCAGCGCAACCAGATGTTCCAGCAGGAGCATGCCGATACCGCGGTTGTGCCGGTCATCGTCGACCGCGAGGGCGACCTCCGCCGACCGGGACCCGGGGCCGGTTTGTTCGTAGGTGCCGCAGCCGACCACCTCGCCGTCCAGCAGGGCCAGCAGCGCCGCGTGACCCGGCGCGGGCTCGCGGCATATCCGGCGCGCCTCCTGCTCGGCAGCAGACGGGCTCATGCTGAAGAAACGCAGGTAGAGGTTCTTCGGGGACATCTTGGCATGCATGTCCCGCACCGCGTCGAAGTCAGCGGGCCTCGCGGGCCGGATCTTGATCGTGGTTCCATCGGTCAGCAGCGCGTAAACGCTGTCCCCCGCGTCGATGGTCATGGCACCCTCCCGGGACTGCTGAAAGTCCGACCGGATCTGATCGAATCAAACCGCCACGAACCTCGCGATTCCGGGCACCCTGCCCCGGGGCGATCCGGCCGGCCGGCCCACCGCCCGTCCTGCCCGCGAAATCACGGAGCGTCACCTGATGATCTCATCCCTTCCTCCTGGCCCGAACCTGCAGCCAACCTCACCGTGCGTGGGGGATGAGGTGCAACAGCCGGGTCCGCGCTTCGGCGACCACCCAGCGGTGGATCGGGGTCGGGGGCGACATCCCGCTGCATGCAGATGCGACTTGACGGTGTTGACGGAGATCGACAGATCCTCGGCTATCTCCTCGAGCGACAGCAGCGACGGCAGCAGGACGAGAACCGCCTGCTCGCGTTCGCTGAGCTGCAGCGTCGTCGCCGGCCCATCGGGCGTCGTCGCCGGCGGCCTGGAATGTGAACCATCGGCCCGCCCTTCCGGGCCCGTCCTGTACGTGAGCGGTCGCTCAGACCCGGCTGAGTGTCCAGGCTAGCCAGGCCGCCGGAGATCGCATAGGCCCGTTCGGCGATGTCCGATCGGAAGAACGGTGCAGTACAACCGTTCCCGGCTCGGCCGCCTTGAGAGTCACCGGCATCGGGTGATGCGCCGGCCGTGTCACAGCGGTTCGGTGGATCCTCTGGAAGGGTTGTGCTCGCCTGCACGCATCCCCGAGCAGGGCAGCGGGCGCTCGGCTCGCCAGCACCGATGGCCAGGCGAGCGATCGTCGTGAATGGAGGAACGATGGCACTGCACGTGCACGGCAGCGTCGGCCGCGAGCTGACAGAGCAGCTTTCGATACACCCGATGTTCACCCGGTCCGGAGAGGCGACGAGTGTGCCCAAGCACCGGCTTCCGGCCGGTGCGATGGATCCGGACACCGCCTACCAGATCGTGCACGACCACTTGATGCTCGACGGGAACGCGCGGCTGAACCTGGCGACGTTCGTCACGACGTGGATGGAGCCCGAGGCCGACCGGCTGATGGCGGAGTGTCTCGACAAGAACATGATCGACAAGGACGAGTATCCACAGACCGCGGAACTCGAGCTGCGCTGCGTCAACATGCTCGCTGAACTGTGGAATGCCCCGGACAACAGTGTCGTGCCCGCAGTGGGCTGCTCGACCATCGGATCGAGTGAAGCGGCGATGTTCGCCGGGCTGGCGCTCAAACGTCGCTGGCAGCAGCGGCGCCGCGCGGCGGGCGCGGACACCGCACGGCCCAACCTGGTGATGGGGATCAACGTCCAGGTCTGCTGGGACAAGTTCTGCAACTACTTCGAGGTCGAGCCGCGCCTCGCGCCGATGGCGGGTGAACGCTTCCATCTCGACGCCGAGCAGGCCGTGTCCCTCTGCGACGAGAACACCATCGGCGTCGTAGCGGTACTGGGCTCCACCTTCGACGGCAGCTACGAACCGGTCGCCGAGATCGCCGCGGCACTGGATGATCTGCAGTCACGGACGGGGCTCGACATCCCGGTCCACGTCGACGGCGCATCTGGTGGAATGATGGCGCCCTTCATCGATCCCGACCTGGAATGGGACTTCCGCGTGCCGCGGGTCGCCTCGATCAACACCTCCGGGCACAAGTACGGGTTGGTGTACCCGGGCGTCGGCTGGGTGCTGTGGCGGGACGCCGCTGCGCTACCCGAGGAACTGATCTTCAAGGTCAACTACCTGGGCGGCGAGATGCCTACTCTTGCGCTGAACTTCTCCCGGCCCGGCGGACAGGTGGTTGCCCAGTACTACACGTTCCTGCGGCTCGGCCGGGAGGGCTTCCGGCAGGTCCAGCAGGAGTGTCGTGACAACGCCACCTACATGTCGGCACGGATCGCTGAGCTCGGCCCGTTCCGGCTGCTCACCAGGGGCGACGAGCTGCCCGTGTTCGCGTTCACCCTCCACGACGACGTCACCAACTACAGCGTCTTCGACGTCTCCGCGGGGCTGCGGGAACGTGGCTGGCAGGTACCCGCCTACACATTCCCCGCCAATCGCCAGGACCTGGCTGCGTTGCGCATCGTGGTGCGTAACGGAACAGGGCGGGAGATGGCCGACCTCTTGTTGGACGACCTCGTCCACCTGCTGCCCCGGCTGCAGCGGCAGGCCGAACCGATCAGGGGAGCCGACTCCAAGGGCTTCGACCACGCGACCGCGCAACGCAAGACCTGAGCGGGCTCCGATGAAGCGACGGGGTCCGGGGCAGGCGGACCACGCCCGCGGCAACGTCCTCCGTGCCGCAACCTTCGTCGACCACGTTCGCCCGGACGGTCTGGTGGTTCGCTGGGAGTCCCGCCGCCACCGCAAGCATCTCAGGGAGGAGGCATCCCACGGATCGACCTGGTGGGCGCCTCGTGCCCGCGGATGGTGGATCGCCGTCCTGTTCGCCGTCGGATCGGCGCTGTTCGCGCTCGGGGTGCTCCCTCGGTACGCCACCGCCGTCGGCCTCCGCTGGGACACCGGCACGTTCTTCCTCGGATCCCTGTTCTTCACCGCGGCTGCCTTCCTGACCTACCGTGAGGCGGTCGATGCCGCACCCGCGGCGGAGAACCCATCGCGACGGCGCGTGTTCGTCGTCCAGCCGCGCCGGATCGACTGGTGGGCGACTGCGGTGCAACTGGTCGGGACCGTGTACTTCAACATCAGCACCGGGGTGGCCATGCGGGTCGGCCTGGCCGCGCCGGTCGAGGACCGGTACGTGTGGCGCCCCGACGCGATCGGCTCCGTCTGCTTCCTGGTGGCCAGCGCACTGGCCTGGCTGGAGGTCTGCCACGGTTGGGTCGCGTGGCGCCCGCGGTCATGGTCCTGGTGGATAACGCTGGTCAACCTGCTCGGGTCGATCGCCTTCGGCGTGTCGGCCGTCGCCGGCTTCGTCATCCCCGCCACCGGCGAACTGCGGAATGCCGAGCGGGCGAGCCTGGGCACCTTCGTCGGCGCGGTGTTCTTCCTCATCGGCGCTCTCTTGCTGCTCCCGGAACGAACGGAGGAGACCGACGGCCACCCGACCGCATCGCGCGACGATCACAATGGGCAACGGGGTGGAGCGCAGAGAGCGTGAAGCGCCCGGGGGTCCCGGCGCTGCCGCCCCGGGCCGCCACCCGACCCGATCCGCCTGTGCGGTCGGGCCGCCGAGCCACAGCGATCACTCGGCGGGTCCGTCCCGCCGCCGGGCTCGACCGAGCTTGACCGCTCCCACGATCGCCTGGAGGAGCACGCCGAGAACCACCAGATCGCCCAGCATCTGCAGCGTGACGACGACCCGGGCCGACGTCGTGACCGGCGCGATGTCGCCGAAACCCACCGTGGCGAACACGGTGACGGTGAAGTAGATGGCGTCGGTCCTGTCCATCGGTTCGGTGAACGCGGCCGGGCTCGCGTACGACAAGAGGCAGTACGCTCCGGCGAACAGCAGGAGGAACATGGGAACGGCGACAGCCAGCGCCTCGATGGCCTGCACCGCGGGGTAGCGCGCGCGCAGGATCGCGCGGATCTGCAGTACCGCCAGCCCGACCACGGCCAGCAGACCTCCCACGATGGCGGGGATGGCCAGCGGGTCGTGCGGCCGGTCCCACGGGATCAGGTAGTAGATCCACAGCAGTGCGGTCACGGTCAGCAGCGGCCGCACCAATGCGCGCAGGTAGAGGGCTCGACGGGCCGCGGGGCCGAGTGTGGCAAGGCTGGCTTCCTCCATCACGACCTCGCTCGCTCGTCGGGGCGCTCGCTCGTCGGGGCGCTCGGCCGCCTGTCGTACGCCGCCCCGGTTCGGTCGCCAATGAACCCAGATCGCTCGCCACCGCGCGTCGCCTGGGACGGGTGAGAGCCGAGGCGGCCCGCCCGCGGGAACCGACCCGCCCGCCCGTCGGCCGAGCCGAGCGGCGGCCCTGTTCCCCGCTGCGCGCAATGTCGTCCATTCCGGGTGAGGCCCCGCATCCCTGGCGAGGACAGGGTGGGCACTGTCCTCCCGCCCTCGCTCTGGGTCCGGGAAAGCATCGACTCGTCGAGGGGAGCTGTGATGGCTGACGACCGGTGGCGAAGAGCGGCTGGAACGGCTGGGGACCGAAGGAGGCCGACGCCCTGCTGCCGAACGGGGACGTCCGGCCCGACCCGGTGGGCTGAGGCGGGGTCATGAGCTCGGTCAGCGCGCAGGGGCGGACCCCCCCACCCGATCCGCAGGCCCACCCGCCGGACCCTGCCGCGCTGCTGCGCAGCGCGCGCTATCTCCGCCTGCTCGCGTTGGCCGCGGTGCTGGGGGTGCCGATCTCGGCGGTGGCCTACGGCTTCCTGGCACTCGTCGGGCTGCTGCAGCACTGGGTGTACTCGGATCTGCCCCGGGCGCTCGGGCTGACTCCGCCGCCGTGGTGGTGGCCGGCTCCGCCGCTGGTGCTCGCCGGGCTGTTGGTGGGAGCCGCGATCCGCTTCCTCCCCGGACGCGGTGGCAAGTCGCCCGCCGACGGCTTCTCCGAGAGCGGCCCGCCGCCGCCGTCCGCCCTGCCCGGGATCGCGTTCGCCGCGCTGGCCGGCCTGAGCCTGGGGGCCGTGATCGGGCCGGAGGCCCCCCTGATCGCTCTCGGCGGCGGGCTCGCCGTGTGCGCGGTCCGGTTGACCCGCGGGGCGGGCGGACCCACCGCGACGGCGGTCATCGGCGCCACCGGCAGCTTCGCCGCGGTGAGTACGCTGCTCGGGTCCCCGTTGCTCGGCGCCTTCCTGCTGATGGAGGTGTCCGGACTGGGCGGCCCGATGCTGGGTCTGGTGCTCCTGCCCGGCCTGCTGGCCTCCGGGCTGGGGTCCCTGATCTTCATCGGGCTCGGTAGGTGGACCGGACTGGGGACCTTCTCCCTCCAGGTCCCGGACATCCCGGGGTTCATGGAGCCGAACCTTGCACAGTTCGGCTGGGCGATCGTGATCGGCCTGATCGCGTCGGTACTCGGCTCGGCTGTCCGGTGGTTCGCGCTGCGCGTGCGCCCGTCCGTCGAGCCGCGGCCCCTGGTGGCGGTTCCCCTGGCGGGTCTGGTCGTCGCGGCGCTGGCCATCGGCTTCGCGGCGGCCACCGGTCACGCGGCCTCCGACGTGCTCTTCAGCGGGCAGGACGCGCTGGGCGGCCTGCTGACCGACAGCGCCAGTTACCCGGTCGGCACGCTGCTCCTGCTCATCGGGGCCAAGGGCCTGGCCTACTCCGTGTCGCTGGCGGCGTTCCGGGGTGGCCCCATCTTCCCCGCCATGTTCCTCGGGGCGGCACTCGGCATGGTGCTGTCGCACCTGCCAGGGCTGCCGCTGGTCGCCGGCGCAGCGATGGGCATCGGGGCCATGTCCGTCGTGATGCTGCGACTGCCGCTCACGTCGGTCCTGCTGGCGAGCCTCCTGCTGGCCTCCGACGAGATCGCCCTGATGCCGCTCGTGATCGTCGCGGTCGTGGTCGCCCACGTGGTCACGGCCCGTCTGACACCCGCCCGGCCGGCCCCCGCATCCGCCCCGGCCGCTGCCGAGCAACCACCCGGAGATGTCGTCGCATGATCTGCGGGTCGCAGCGGCAGCTCTCGCGGCTCAGCCGGCCGGGTCGTGCCACGTGTCGCCGTTGGGCAGCAGGGCGTCGGCTTCCTTGGGGCCCCAGCTGCCTCGGGGGTAGGGGTGCACGGGGACGGCGTCACCGAGCACGGGGTCGACGACCCGCCAGGCGGCCTCCACCGTGTCCTGCCGGGCGAACAGCATCCGTTGACCGTTGAGGGCAGCGCCGATGAGCCGGTCGTACGGGCGCATGTCGGACCCGCTCTGCTCGGCGAATACCAGGTCCTGCAGTTGCGCCTCACGCGCTGCGCCCGGCTTCTTCCCGGCCAGGGTGATGCCGATCTGGGTTTCCGGCCAGATGCGGAACCGCAGGCTGTTGCTGATCCGCGTGACACCGACACCGAACACGTCGAACGGCACGGGCCGGAACCGGACGTTGACCTCGGTGGCCGTCACCGGCATCGTCTTGCCCGCCCGGATGAGGATCGGCACGCCGGCCCACCGCCAGGTGTCCACTGCCAGCCGGACCGCGACGTAGCTCTCGGTGGTCGAGTTCGGATCGACCCCGTCGACGTCGCGGTAGCCCTCGTACTGGCCACGAACCACGTCCGCGGTCGTGAGCGGGCGCAGCGCGGCCACGATGCGCGCCTTCGCGTTCAGCCACGAGTCGTCGATCCCCGACCCGTCCGGCGGGTCGGCGAGGACGGTGGCCAGCACCTGCAGCATGTGGTTCTGCACGACGTCGCGGATGGCGCCGGTCCGGTCGTAGAACCGACCTCGGTCGGCGACGTCGAAGGCTTCCGCCATCGTGATCTGGACGCTCTCGACGTGCGAGCTGTTGAGCAGCGGCTCGATCATCGAGTTGGCGAACCGGGCAACGAGAACGTTGTTGAGCGGGTCGAGACCCAGCCAGTGGTCGACCCGGTAGATCGCGTTCTCCGGGAAGTACTTCAGCATCGTCGCGTTGAGCGCCTTGGCACCGTCGAGATCGTTCCCGAAGGGCTTCTCCACCATCACCCTGGCGCCGTCGGCCCGGCCGGCCGCCGAGATGCCCTCGGCGATCCGGCCGAACAGGAACGGCGGCACCTCGAGGTAGAACAGGGCACGTCGGCCGCTGCCCATCTCCTGCGACATCGCGGCGTAGGTCGCCGGGTCGTCCAGGTCGCCGTCGACGTAGCGCAACAGGCCGAGCATCGTGCGTGCCGGCGCGGCATCAGGATCGATGCCGTTGTGCCGCAGGGACTGCGCGGCATAGTCGCGGAAGCGGTCGAGGTCCCACCCGCTCTTCGCCACGCCGACGATGGGGACGTTCAGGACTCCCCGCTCCACCAGGCCGACCAACGCGGGAAAGGTCTCCAGCTTGGCGAGGTCGCCGGTCGCTCCGAAGATGACCAGCGCGTCCACGCGATCCACATCCATGGCACGTTCTCCTGTTCGTCCTGTCCCTGCTGTCCGGTTGTCGGGGGTGCTCAGCCGAGTCGTTCCAGCACGTGGTCCCCGACGCGCAACGCGTTGGCGATGGCCGTCAGCGACGGGTTCACCGCGCCGATGCTCGGGAAGAAGCTGGTGTCGACGACGTAGAGGTTGTCCACCTCGTGCGCCCGGCAGTCCACGTCGAGAGCGGAGCTCGCCGGGTCGGTACCGAACCGGATCGTGCCGGCCTGGTGCGCGGTCGCGCCGATCGGCATGCCCTTGTGCATGTAGATGCTGTGGCTCAGCAGGTGTTTCTCGTGCATGCCGAGGTCGCTGAGCCGGCGTTGCAACTCGTGGCGCAGGCGCTTGAGCCCCTCGAGGTTGTTGTTCTCGTCGATGGTCAGGCGGATCCGGCCGTCGTTCTCGAGGGTGACGCGGTTCTCCGGCTGCGGAAGGTCCTCGCCGCAGAGCCAGAGATCGACGGCGTGGTGGGCCAGCACCTCGAAGGGCATCCCGGGTGAGACCGCCCCGGCCCAGTGCGGGGCGTTGGCGCGGATCTGCTCGGCGTCGGACTTGCCGAGCATCTGGATCCCGCCCATCGGGTAGTCCCAGTCGTCCGAGCCCAGGTACCAGTCGTGCAAGGCCAGGGTCTTCTGGAACCGGGTCGGGTTCGGCTCCTTGGACACCGCCATCAGGGCCAGGTTGTTGTGGCGCATGTAGTGCCGGCCGACCACGCCCGAGCCGTTGGCCAGGCCGTCGGGGTGCCGGTCGTTCGCCGAGCGCAGGAGCAGAGCAGCGGAGTTCACCGCGCCCGCGGCGACCACCACGACGTCGGCGCTGAAGCGCACCGTCTCCGCACCTCCGTCGGGGTCGTCGAGCTCGGTGACCACCGCCGTGACGGCCCGACCGCCGTCATCGGTCTCCAACCGCGTGACGTGAGCGCGGGTGACCAGGCGCACGTTGTCATGCTCCAGCGCGGGATCGACGCAGATCACCTGGGCGTCGGCCTTGCCACCCATCAGGCAGGGGAAGCCGTCGACCCGGTCGCAGCGGATGCACACGCTGTCGCGGGTGGCCATGCCGTGCGCGTCCTGCGTCAGGCGCACGCCGATCGGGAGGTGGAACGGGTGCAGGCCCTGCTTCTCGAGGTCGTCACTGAGCTGTTGGATCCGCGGTTCGTGCTGCACCTGTGGGTAGCGGTAGTCGGCGCTGGTGTGACCCTCCGTCGGGTCCTCGCCATGCCGCCCGTGCACGGCGTAGAGGTGCTCGGCCTGGGCGTAGTACGGCTCGAGATCCGTATACGTGATCGGCCACGCGGGGGAGATCCCGCCATGGTGGCGGAGCTCGCCGAAGTCCTGCGGACGCAGCCGGAACAGCGCCGCACCGTAGAACTTGGTGTTGCCGCCGACGTAGTAGTTCACCTCCGGGGGGAACTCGTGGCCGTGCCGGTCGAGCCAGAACTCCGGTGCGCGGTAAGTGCCCTTGACAAACACCGCGGTGGAGTCCCAGTTGTCGCGTTCGCGCGGCAGGTAGTCCCCGCGTTCGAGCAAGAGGACCCGCTTTCCGGAAGGAGCGACGCGGTGGGCGAACGTGCCGCCGCCTGCCCCCGTACCGATCACGATCACGTCGTAATGCTGATCGTCGGACACAACGCCCCCTCGAAACTCCCCAGCTACTCCACGACGCCGTCACCGTGATGCGAACGGCGCCGAGGACGCACCACCCGGCATGGGTGACTCCGGAATCGGATCGATGGGGCCACGCCGGCGAGTCGCCGCCGAATTCGCGGGATGTCCGGATCGCCCGCGATCAGACGGCGCTTCCGTCGCGCGCCTTTCCCGCCCGCTCACCCCGGCCTGACGGTCCGGCGGCCTCATCCGGCCGGCACAGGAACGTCTGGGTCGCGGGCGCATTCATCCGCGCAGGGTGGTCCACCGAGCCCGCGCACCGGGCTATCCAGGTAGCCCCCGCAAGTGGCCGGGCCGAACGGGTGGCAGGAAGGCTGTGGTCGAGGTGATCGCGACGTTCGGCGAGACGGCCGTGCTCGCCGCGGTGGATCCGGTTCCGTGGGCCAGAGCGCAGATGGCGTTCACTTTGATGTTTCACATCATCCTGGTGCCGCTCGGCGTGTCGTGGGCGTTCATGACCTTGATCGCCAACTACCGGGCCGTCAAGCACAGTGACCGGGACGCCCTCATGCTGGCCCAGCGCTGGTCGAAGTACATGGCCGTGACGTTCGCGGTGGGGGCGGTCACCGGTACCGTGCTGAGCTTCGAGTTCGGTCTGCTGTGGCCGCGGTTCATGGGCCAGTGGGGCGCGGCTTTCGGGGTGCCCTTCGCCTTCGAGGGCTTGTTCTTCTTCACCGAGGCGATCTTCGTGGCGATCTACATCTTCGGCTGGCGCCGGCTGAGGCCGTGGCCGCATTTCTGGACCGGTGTCCCTGTCGTGCTGGCCGGGATCGGCGGAAGCGTGTCGGTGGTCGCGGCCAACGCGTGGATGAATGCACCGTCGGGGTTCACGCAGAATGCCGAGGGCACCGTGGTCGCGGTCGACCCGCTACGAGTGATCTTCAACGATGCGATGCCGCTGCAGGCGGCGCACATGGTCGTCGCCGCCTATCTCGTCGGTGGCTTCCTCATCGCCTCGGTGTACGCCACGGGCATGCTGCGGGGACGCACGGACCGCTACCACCGGCTGGGGTTCCTCATCGCGTTCAGTGTCGCGGCGGTCGCGACACCGATCCAGATGGGTGTGGGGGACTCGCTGGCCCGCTGGGTGTACAACAACCAGCCGGTCAAGTTCGCCGCGATCGAGCTCGTGCCCACCACGAGCAGCGACGTCCCCGAGACGCTGCTGGGCCGGCTCGACGACGACGGTACGGTCAGCGGCGGCGTGCCCATCCCCGGGCTGGCCTCGTGGCTGTCCGACCCGAGCACGGGCCGCTCGACGGTCGTGCAGGGGCTGGACACGGTGCCCGCGGACGACCAACCGACCGTCCGCCAGGTCAACATCGTCCATCTCGCCTGGGACGCCATGGTCGGCCTGGGAACTCTGCTGTTCCTGTTGTCGGCGTGGTACGGCATCAGCTGGGTGTTCCGACGCAGGATGCCGGCGAGCAGATGGTTCCTGCGGGCCGCAGCCGCCTCGGGTGTCCTGTCCGTGATCTGCCTGGAGGCCGGCTGGATCGTGACCGAGGTCGGCCGCCAGCCGTGGATCGTCTACGGGATCATGAAGGTCGAGGACGCGGTCACCGGCAACACCGGTGTCTGGATCTCGTTCTGCGCGGTCGTCGTGTTGTACCTCGCGGTGGGCATCACCACGATCCTGGTCCTGCGCGGGATGAGCAGGCGGTTCCGCCGAGCAGGCGGCTTCACCGAGCACGATGCGCCCTACTCGCCGAGCGCGCTGCCCGAGGAGCCGTCTCCGACGCGCGAGGAGGCGGTCCGGTGATCGCCGCGGTGGCCGTGGTGCTGCTGGCGGCGGTGCTGGCGTATGCACTGTTCGGAGGGGCCGACTTCGGGGCCGGGTTCTGGGACCTGACGGCAGGCGGCCCGCAGCGCGGGGCCCGCCCGCGCGCGGTCATCGAGCACTCGATCGGGCCTGTGTGGGAAGCCAACCACGTCTGGTTGATCTTCATCTTCGTCATCCTGTGGACGTCGTTCCCGCAGGCCTACGCCTCGATCACGCTGACGCTGTTCGTGCCGCTGATGATCGCGGCACTGGGCATCGTCCTGCGCGGAGCGAGCTTCGCCTTCCGCAAGGCGGTCGTCACGACGCGGAACCGGCGCCTCTTCGGGGCCGGATTCGCGGCTTCCTCGGTGCTGGTCCCGTACTGCATGGGAGCGATCGTGGGCGGGATCGCCACGGGACGAGTGCCGACCGGCGGCCGGGCGGGTGATCCGGTGGACAGCTGGATCAACCCGACCTCCACCGTCGGTGGGGTCCTGGCCGTCGCGGCGGCGGCCTACCTGTCCGCGGTCTATCTCGTATGGGATGCCCGCGGCCTGGACCAGACGGACATGGCCGAGTACTTCCGCCGCCGAGCGGTCGCCTCCGCCGTCGTCGTGGCCGTGATCGCCGCCGCAGGCGCCTTCGTGCTGCGCGCCGACGCCGACTACCTGTTCGACGGGCTCATCTCCCGCGCCCTGCCGGTGGTCATCCTGAGCGGCGCCTGCGGCGTCGGCGCTCTGCTGCTGCTGGTGCGCGGCGCCGCGCGTGGCGCCCGTGCACTGGCCCTGGTTGCGGTCGCCGCCGCCGTCGTCTCCTGGGGTGTCGCGCAGTCGCCCTACATCCTGCCGACGAACCTGACGTTCGCCGCGGCCGCGGCCCCTCCCGGCACCTTGACCGCGGTGCTGGCCGTCGTCGTGCTGGCCGCCGTCATCGTGCTCCCCGGCTTCGTCCTGCTCTACGTCCTCGATCGACGTGGCCTCCTTCCCGAGGAGGGCGTCGACGACGTGGCCGATCCCGATGTGGACCGCGCTCCCGACAACGACCCGCACCTGCACGCAGCGACGACCAGAGACAGCATTGAGGAGCCAGGTAGATGAGCCTCACGACATCGCCGTTCCCCCCGATCGCCGACTATGCGTTCCTGTCGAACTGCCACACCGGGGCGCTGGTCGCGCCGGACGGCTCGGTGGACTGGCTGTGCGTGCCCGCGTTCGACTCGCCCAGCGCGTTCGGGAACCTCCTCGACCGGGGTGCGGGCTCCTTCCGGTTCGGCCCCTTCGGCATCAATGTGCCCACCGCGCGGACCTACGTTCCCGGTACCCATGTGCTGACCACCACCTGGCACACCGCAGGCGGCTGGGTCCTCGTCCACGACGCCTTGACGATGGGCCCCCGGCAGGGGCCGGACACGGTCACCCCGCACACCAGACCACCCGCCGACGACGACGCCGAGCACCTGCTCGTGCGGACCGTGGTGTGCCTCGAAGGATCCGTCGAGATCGAACTGGTCTGCGAACCGGCGTTCGACTACGGCCGCGAACCCGCCGCGTGGACGCTGGTCGATGATGCGGGCCATTCCGCCGACGCCTCCGGTGCCGGGCAGACCCTGCGGCTGAGCACCGACATGTCGATCGGCATCGAAGGCAGCTCCGCCCGCGCCCGCCACGTGCTGGCCAAGGGCGAGCGGGCCTTCGCCACCCTGTCCTGGGCCGCTGGTCTCGCCTCCCCGGGCGACGCCGCCGACGCCACCGCGCGCATCGAGGCGACCGTCCAGTTCTGGCGCAGCTGGCTCGCCCGAGCGCGCATCCCCGACCATCGGCTACGGCACCCGCTCGAGCGATCAGCACTCGCGATCAAGGGCCTGACCTACATGCCCACAGGCGCCACTGTCGCCGCGCTGACCACCTCACTGCCCGAAACGCCCGGTGGCGAGCGCAACTGGGACTACCGGTACACCTGGATGCGCGACACCACCTTCACCCTGCGGGCACTGCATTTCCTTCTCCTGGATTGGGAGGCCGACGAGTTCATGCAGTTCGTCGCCGACGTCGAACCCACCGAGGACGGCAGCCTGCAGATCATGTACGGGATCGACGGTCGGCGAGACCTCGCCGAGACGACCCGAGACGAACTGTCCGGCTACGAGGGCGCCCACCCGGTACGAATCGGGAACGGCGCGTTCGACCAGCGCCAGAACGACGTCTTCGGAGCGGTACTGGACTCCATCCTGCTGCACACCCGCCGAAGCCGACACCTGCCACGACGCCTGTGGCCCCTCGTGCGGTCCCAGGCAGAGGGCGCCATCGCCGCCTGGCGCCAGCCCGACCAGGGAATCTGGGAAGCCCGCGGGAAACCCCAACACTACGTGTCCTCGAAACTGATGGGCTGGGTCGCCCTGGACCGGGCCGCCAAACTGGCCGGGATCCGCGGCGACAGCACCCTCCAGCAGTCCTGGGCCGACATCGCCGAGGAGATCCGAGCCGACATCCTCGCTCACGGTGTCAGCGATCGCGGCGTACTCCGCCAGCACTACGACACCGACGCGCTCGATGCCTCGACGCTGCTCGCCCCCCTGTTCGGCTTCCTCCCCGGAAGCGACGAACGGATGAAGAACACCGTCAACGCCATCGGCACCGAGCTGTCCGAGAACGGTTTCGTGCTCCGCTACGTCACCGACGAGACCGACGACGGTCTGTCCGGCAAAGAGGGCACCTTCCTCATCTGCAGCTTCTGGCTGGTGTCCGCGCTCACCATCGTCGGTGAGCTTCGGCGAGCCAACGACCTCATGGAACGCCTCCTGCGGATCGCCTCACCCCTCGGCCTCTACGCCGAGGAATTCGAAGTCGACCGTGCCCGCCACCTCGGCAACTTCCCCCAAGCCTTCTCCCACCTCGCCCTCATCGAAGCCGCCGGCCGGCTCATCCTCGCCGACCGACTCGAGGAATGGTCGGAGTGAACGGGACCCGGACGACGGCCGATCGCGTGCTCATCCTGGGCGGTGGACTGGCCGGAGTCGCCTGCGCGCGAAGGCTGGGCGACGAGGGGGTCGACGTGGTGCTCGTCGACCGCAACGACTACCACCAATTCCAGCCGTTGCTCTACCAGGTGGCGAGTTCGCAGCTCCCCGCCGAGGACATCGCCAGGCCGCATCGGGTGATCTTCGCGGACTACCCGTCAGTGACACTCGTGACCGCGCAGGTGTCGGCAGCCACGCTCTCCCCGCCCGGCCTGGTGCTGTCGGACGGGCAGACCCTGACGGGCTCGCATCTGGTCCTGGCCGCGGGTGCCCGGCCGAACTTCTTCGGTGTGCCGGGGGCGGCCGAGCACGCATTCCCGCTGTACTCGGTCGCCGACGCCGAGCGGCTGCGGCTGCACCTGCAGCGCCTGCTCCAGGAGGCCATGGCCGGGCGTGGCACCGGTGAGCCAGGAGCCCTCGACGTGGTGGTCGTGGGTGGCGGCCCGACCGGAGTCGAGACCACGGGCGCCTTGGCCGAACTGATGCAGGCTCTGCAGAGCACCGGCCGCCTCGACCCCGCCGGGAAGATCACCATCGTCGATCGCTCATCGAGCCTTCTCGGGCCGTTCTCCCGCAAGGCGCACGACTATGCCCTGGGCAAGCTCGTCGAGGCCGGTGCGGACGTCAAGCTCGAGGTCGGCGTCACGGCCGTCCATCCTGACCGGGTCGAGTTCGACGACAAGACCACGATCCCAGCGCGAACCGTGGTGTGGGGCGGTGGGGAATCGGGCTCGGCAGTCGCGCAGACCCTCGGGCCGGTCCTCGGCCGCGGCGGGCGCCTCGATGTCCGGCCAGACCTGACCGTCGATGGCTGTCCGGGTGTCTACGCGGTGGGTGATGTCGCGAACATCCCCTCGGGTGACGAGGGCGCGCCGACGTTGCCACAGCTGGGCTCGGTGGCCCAGCAGTCGGGCCGGTGGGCGGCGGAGAACATCCTGCGTGAGCGCGGGCAGAAGCCGGCAAAGCCCTTCCGGTACAAGGACAAGGGCATCATGGCGATGATCGGCCGCAACGCCGCCATCGCCGAGGTCGGAAAGCATCGGCACCAGGTCGAGGGTCCGCTCGCCTTCGCTGCGTGGCTCGGTGTCCACGCCATGCTCCTGAGCGGGACTCACAGCAAGACCGACGCGTTCCTGACGTGGGCCTGGGACTACTTCGACCGCGACCACGCCGCGATTGTCGAAGTGTCGTCGGTGCCGCGACGCATCGCCTGGGGCGGCGACGACGAGGACGTTCCGCACATCTCACTCGACCGGCCGCAGCCCGCCGACGGGCCCGCAGTGACATGAGACCGCCGACCTCGTCGGCCGACGCGCACCCCGTCGCACCCAGAACGCGCAGCTCCCGCGCTGGGCCGGACGGTGGGGCCTCACCCAGCGCGGCCTGGAGAGGGGTCCTGCCCGTCGCCGGACAGCGCGGCGCCCTGCGGGGCGACGTCCTCCGAAACGACCTCGGGCGCGGCGTCCGCCGCCGCCTCCTCCGGTGGGGTGGGGCCGCCGGTGACAAGGCTGGATATCCATCGGGTGTTCGGGTCCACGTCGAGAAGCAGCGCCTTGGTGAGCAGCGTCAGCGGTACGGCCAGCACCGCACCCATCGCGCCGATCACGAAAGTCCAGAAGATCAGCGAGACGAAGGTCAGGGTCAGGGAGAGGTTGACCGCATCGGCCATGACCTTCGGCTGGATGATCGACTGAATGACGAAGTTGATCAATGAATACCCGATGATCACTATGATCATGAGTTTCGGTCCGCCCTGGAGTAGCGCCAACAGCGCAGGCGGCACGACACCGATGATGAATCCTACGTTGGGAATGTAGTTGGTGATGAATGCGAGCAGCCCCCACAGCAGCGGCAACGGCACCCCGACCCACCAGAGGAAACCGGCGTCGATGACCGCCACGATGAGCCCGAATATCGTCGAGACCAGCAGGTAGGTCCGGGTGCCGGCGACGAAGCTGTCGAGCGCACCGACGACCTCGGGTCGCTCCGGCCGGACCAGGGAGAGGCGTCTGGAGAACCGGACCGCATCCAGGGCCATGAACGCCACCACGAACAGCAGCAGCAGGATGTTGGAGAAGACCCCGGCGAGACCGGCCAGCAGATCGCCCAGCACTCCGGCCAGGCTGGCGAAGTTGATCTTACTGAACGCCTCCTGGATCTGGTCCGGGCCCACTCCGATGGTGCCCAGCCAGGCCCGCACATCGTCGGTCAGGTGGGTGAACTGGGCCTGGTAGGTGGGCAGGATGGTGGCCAGCCGGGCCACCGACAGCACCAGCGAGACGGCCATGCCGATGATCACCACGACCAAGGCGATCAGCGTGATGGTGACCGCCAGCCACTGCGGCGCACCGCGACGGCGCAGGATCCCGATCAGCGGGTAGAAGCAGAGGACGAGCACGAACGCGAGCAGGACCGGGGCGATGATGCCTGCGAACTGCTGCAGCGCCAGGACCGTGACCAGTATCCCGGTCATGCTCAGCACGACGATCAGGCCACGCGGCAGCATCGAGCGCGATTCAGTGTCGACCCCCGACGCGGTCATGCCGCCAGCCTGCGGGTGCAGCACCCTGCGGCGACTCCCCTGTCATGGGTGAATTGTCCGCCCAAGCGGGTGTGTCGGACCTGCATGCAGCGGGTGCGGGGACGGGCACCACTGAGCCCGTCTCCGACCTGGCGCCGCCGGCCACGATGGTGCGCCGCGTTCACCCGTCGTGGGTGAGGCACCCCGCAATCGGCATGATGAGGCTGGGCGTGCGGCTGGTCCGCTGCCGCGCCGGCACGCTGCGAAAACCGCCCTGGCGGTCTGCCCGGCCGCGGCCGGAGACCTCGAGGCGATGCACCTGATCAACCTGACCCGGGATGAGGCGGTCGAACTCGGCGGCACGATCGGGCGCCCTGATCGGGCTCGGCTTCGAGGGCGAGGCGATCCTACGAGGACATCGGGGAGGTGGCGGTCATGCGCCGGTTCACGGTCGGCCTGTTGATCGTGGTCAGCGCGGTGTGCCTGGTGCTGTCGAGCACGTCGTTGTGGACGCGTCGGCATGTGGTGAACACCGACGTGTTCGTCGCGGGCGGCCAGGCCATCGTCGCTGACCCTGCTGTGCAGGCGGCGATCGACGCCAAGGTCGTCGACACGATCATGGCGAACCCCGAGGTGAAGGGGGCCGTGGACGAGGTCGTCGCGCGGCTGCCGCCGCGGGTGCAGAGCTTCAGGCCCGCCATCGAGGACGAAGCCCGCGATCTCCTGTCGTCAGGCGTGCATGCGGTCCTCACCTCCGATCGGTTCAGCCTTCTGACCGAGTCTGCCCTCAGATCGGTCCAGACCCAGCTGCTCGCCGGCCAACCGGTCCGCTTCACCCTGGGCCAGGCGAAGGCGCGTATCCCGCAGCAGGACCGCACGGGCCTGGCGGGCATGGTGATCAACCTGATCCCGGACGACGTCGGCTTCACCGTGCTGACCCCGCAGCAGGCGCCCCAGCTCTACACCGCGATCGACCTGTTGAAGACGCTCTGGCTGTGGGCCGGTCTGCTCGGTCTGGCGGCGCTGGTCGGTGCGCTGGTGATCTCCCGGCGTCGGCGCCGCTCGCTGCGTGCATGGTCGGTGACCACGGCGGTGCTCGGCCTGCTCCTTGTGATCGCCATGCGGGTGGCGCAGGGACCCGTGCTGATCCACGTCAAGCCGGCCAACGCGGCGGCGGCCACCGCCGTCTACGAGGGTGTGACCGCGAGCCTGCACGCCTGGACCCTGTGGTTCGTGGCAATTCCCGTGGTCGTGCTCGTGTTCACGCTGTTGTGGGGCCGGTTGGGAGTCATCCCGGGCATCGGGCGCGGTTACCGGGCCGCGGTCGAGCAGATCCGCAGCCGACGCGAGGCGCACGAGCTCGCCCAGGACGCCGCCGTGGACGGGATCGACCCCAGGCCTGCGGAGCCGTGGACCCATCGCGTGGCAGCCGACACCCGGACCTTCATCGACGGAGTGGGCGTGTCCTCCTGGCTCGACAGGTCGGGTGGGTTCGTCCGGCGCCACCTCGCCCCGGTGCGATGGGCAGGGGTCGTGGCGGGAGCGCTGGTCCTGCTGATCTGGCCCGCCCCGACGCTGACCGTGCTGATCTGGGTGGTCGCCCTGATCGCGCTCTACCTGGGCCTCCTGGAGTGGTTGCGGTCCCGGGCCGCCGACCCTGTCACCATTCCCGGCCGGGCCGACGAGGTGCCGCCCGCATCCGGGGCACCGGCCGGCGGGGCAGCGGCCTCCCGAGTTCCGGCGTCCCCGCCGGCACGTCCCGCGACGCGGGAGAACCTTGCGGCCATGGGCAGCAGGCTCGACCTACTCATGCGGCTGGGTGAAGCCCGAACGTCCGGCGTGCTCACCGACGACGAGTTCGCTCAGCAGAAGGCCCACCTGCTGGCGCCACCGGAACCGCATCCGTGACCGGCCCGGTGCGCGGCCGCCACCCGGTGTCGGCTCGTCGATGTCCCGGCCGCCGGCAGGCGACGCGCGACTGCGGGTGCGGGTGCGGCGCGCCGGAAGCCCGACCCGGCGCACCTGGCCCCGCTCGTGAGCGTCCCGTCGGTGATCAGCGTGACGGCCACGCCACGCTCCACGAGCTGGGTGGCGGTGGAGACGCCGAGCACGCCACCTCCCCAGGACGGCGACGTGGCGGGCAGGAGCGGGCACGGCTCCACCGTGCACACCGCGGGTGGTTCGTGCATATCGCGGGTGGTTCGTGCGCATGGTGGGTGTTGTGCACGGGCGGGAGCGGGTGTGCACGGGCCGTGTGCCGTGGCTGATCGGGTGTGCGTGGGTGATCGGGTGTGCGCGGGTGATCGGGTGTGCGCGGGCGGGGCCGGGGTGGTCGGTGCATATCGCGGGTAGTTCGTGCGCATGGTGGGTGTTGTGCACGGGTAGGAGCGGGTGTGCACGGGCCGTGTGCTGCGGGTGATCCCATCAACGGGGGAGCGGGAAGCGGGCTCGGCTCCAACGCCGGTGGTATCCGGTCGTGACGTCCAGTTTGTGTCGCGCGGTCATTCACATCGGACGATGCGGCGCCGGCCCGGCCGGGGCACTTGGATCTCGCGCGCGCTGAGCAGCCGGACGGCCGCCGCAGGGTCCTGGGTGCGGCGCACCGCGCCGAGCGCGGCTTCGGCGACCAACTCGGCATCGCCGAAACTGCCCATCTGGTGCACGAGGAGCTCGCGCACGGCCGCCCCGGCGAGAACGAACGGCCATAGCACCCCGAGCGGACTCGCGCCACCGAGCGCTCGTCCCCCGAGAACTGATCGAGGAACTGGGTCGCCGCCGCCGAACGGGATCCCGGCACCGGAAAGCTCCCCGACGGCAACACGGCGGCGGCCACGCTGGCCTACCTGCAGACCCTGCTCTGCCGCAACGGGGTCGAGCAGATGCGCCGCGACGCCCAGCTCGCCATGGCCGGGCTCGGCTCGGCCAGCCCGTACCGGGCGACCATGCTCCACGCCGAAGGGGTCTCCCACCTGCTCGACGGTGATCTCGACCGCGCCGGCCCGCTCCTCGCGCACGCCTTCGACGTCGCCACCAGCGCGGGCGCCGTGCCGTTCCTCCCAGTCGTCCTCGCCGAGCGCGGCATCGTAGCGATCATGCGCGACGACTGGCACGAGGCCCGCGCCTTCGCGGACCAGGCTCTGGCGTTCGTGCAGGACGGCAGCCTGGACCGGTACTGGACCAGCGCGCTGGTGTACGCGTTCGTGGCACGCTGCGCGATGCACCAAGGCGACCTGCAGCGCGCCGGGGAGTACGTCGCGCGGGCCGCTCGCCTGCGGCCGTTGCTCAGCTACGCGTTGCCCGTCGTATCAGCCCAAACGCTGCTCGAGCTGGCCGCTGCTACCTCAGCCTCGGTGACACCGGTGGCGCCCGTGCGGTGCTGCGCCAAGCGCAGGACATCTTCCACCAGCGGCCCGACCTCGGAGACCTCCCGAGGCAGGCAGACGAGCTGCGGACAATCCTCGCGAGTGATCCAGGCGCGATGCACGGAGCCTCCTCGCTCACCACGGCCGAGCTACGGCTCCTGCCGCTGCTGCCCACCCACCTCACCCTGGGCGAGATCGGCGAGCGGCTCCACGTCACCCGGAACACCGTGAAGACACAGGCGATCGCGATCTACCGGAAGTTCGGCGTCTCCTCGCGCCGAGCGGCGATCTCCCGCATGTACGAGCTCGGCCTGCTCCCCGGCGAGTAGCACGCTTCGTCAACCGTTCAGGATGCGTTGCTTCTGCTCGGCGAATTCGGCCTCGCTGAGCACGCCCCGCTCCTTGAGGTTGCCGAGCCGCTCCAACTGGTCCAGCATGTCGTCGGCCGGCGGCCCCGCGTCCTCCGGTGCATAGTCCTGCTGCTGCGGCTGTGCGTAGACCTGCTGTTGCGGCTGCGCGTAGACCTGCTGTTGCTCGGCGTCGTGGCGGGCCCACCGCCCTGCCTGGCGGCGGGACACGCGGTTGGACACCGCCGTGGCGGTGCCCGCGATTGCCGCGGTCCGGACGATGCCCCTGAGTAGGCCTGGCATGCGATCTCCTCTTCCCAGTCAGGTCGTGACGGCGGTTTCGGTTCCGGTTCCGGTGAGGGATGCGATCAGGGCCTCGTGCGGGATCCGGCCGGCGGCGACGAGCTGGGCTCCGGTACGCCGCAGCCCGGACACCAAGGGCACCGCCCAGAGGTTCTCGTACACGACGAGCGCGGCCGAGCAGCCGGGCTCGAGCACGGTGCCCGCCTCGTCCAGGTCGTCCGCCGCCACGATCCCGGACGACGCGCCCTGGAAGACCGCCAGGTCGAGCTCGCCGTCACCGTCGAGGTCCGTCAGCGCGATCTCGGTGATCGTCCCGTCGGTGTCCCGGCGGAGGAAGGTGAGGTCGAGGATGCGGATCAGCCCTCGATCCACGAGATCGACGACGTGGTGCAGGCCTTCACCGGTGCGTCGGCCGGCGGGGAACTCGATGACGAGATAGTCCACCGGTCCCAACTCGACCGCGTCGCCGTCCGATGGGCCAGGCCGCGTGTCGGTGGCCTCGCGCATGAGAGATCCTCCTTCGGATCCGGTCTGATGACGGGAGGGTCGGGCGCGCCGCGACGGGAAAGCCGTATGCCGGTGCAGCGGCACCCCCGGAACATGAGCCCTGCCGACCGGACTGTGCCAGCCGGCCGCCGCGCGAACATCACCCGGGCGGGATGAGCCTGCCCGGGCCACAGCTGCGCGCGTCCGAGGGCGGTGCGTGGGCGGAAGCCGGTCCCGCTCAGCTCAGACCTCGCGGCGGTACGTGGCCAGGGCCCAGATGACGGCGACGTCGAGCGCGATTATCGTCAGCGACCAGATGGGGTAGAACGGGATGAACATGAAGTTCGCGATCATGCTCACACCCGCGAGCAGGATCCCGATCACGCGTGCCCACATCTGGCCGAAGAAGACGGCGACACCGGCGCAGACGACGAGAATTCCCAGCAGCAGGTGGATCCAGCCCCATCCGGTGAGGTCGAACGAATAGATGTACGCGGGTGTGGTGACGTAGACCTTGTCCTGCATCAGGGCGGCGATGCCGGCGAGCGCCTGCCAGAAGCCGGCAATCACCATGATCGCTGCTGCGAAGATGGTGAGACCGTTCGCCCACGGGGATTCCTGCACGCCCGGGTTGGTGATCGGCTCGGAGGGGGTCCGGGTGGTCATCTGCGGCTCCTTTTCGGTCATCGGATGGTCGAGCAGGAATGCTCGTCGCTGCATCGCTGATCGGCGTCGTCCCCGGAGGGTGAGAGCAGCCGTACGGCTCACCGCGATCCGGGCGCGTGCCTGCCGCGATGCGGACGACCCTGAGCGGGCGCCGCTCGCCACCGCCCCGTCAATCACCCCGCGGGGGTGGTGAGCGGCCGCGCTGCTCGCCCCGGACGGCCAGGGCCGTTGCGATGGTCGTCCGGGAGGCGACGGCCTCCAGGCTGTTCACGTCTGGCGCGAGGGCCTCGGGAGGGTTGTACTCGGCGGATCACCTGGATGAGGTGGTCCCGCGGACCGGCCGTCACGGAATCGTGGGCGCGGCTGGTTGCCGCGGCGGGCGGTGCCGAGATGATGACGGGAGCGTGGCGTTGTTCGGCAGGAAGAGACGGGAGCAGCGGCGGTTCGACAGTTCCGCCACGTGCTACAAGATGCGGCAGCGCATGATCTCCATCGGCGACGACTACGAGATCGAGAACGATCAAGGCGAGCGTGTCTTCAAGTTGGACGGTAAGGCGTTGCGGATCCGCAAGACCATCCTGTTCAACGACATGGACGGCAACGAACTGTGCAAGATCCAGCAACGCATGCTGCACCTGCGGGAGAGCATGGAGATCGAGGGGCCCGACGGGCACCGGATGGCCATGGTCCACAAGGCCATGATCGATCCGCTGCGCGAGCGGTGGATAGCGAAGCTCGAAGACGGCCCCGACCTGCACGCCCAAGGGAACATCGTCGATCACGAGTACACGATCGAGCGAGCCGGGACCAAGGTCGCGGAGGTCTCCAAGCGGTGGTTCCGGATCCGTGACAGCTACGGGGTGGAGGTCACGCCCGGCGAGAACGACATCCTGATCCTCGCCACCGCGGCAGTGATCGACTGTATGGCCCATCCGGGCAGGTGAGGGTCTCGAACCGCGGTACGTCATCGCACAGGTTGGTGGTGGGATCATGCAACAGCAGTACGGGTCGCTGTGGGTGTCAGCGGTAGGAGAGCCCGGCGCTACGCTCGAGGATCTGCAACAGCACATCGACGAGTGGACGGAACTCGGCTGGTACATCGTCGGCTATTCGACGAACAGGGTCGAGGACGGCAGCGTCATGCACAACTTCATCTGGCGCAAGGACTAGAGCTTCGCGCGCGGTATACGGGTGATGGGCTCCGGTTGCGGGCAGTCGGCGGAGCGAGAGCGGCACGCATCCTGCTCGAGCCCGGGGGCTCGTGCACAG
>JAEUJO010000039.1 GCA_016794615.1 Pseudonocardia sp.
GGCCCTGCCGATCAGGATGCCGGCGGCACCGGGCCGTCGTCGGGCGGTGGGTCCGCGCGGGCGGTCTGCTCCGGCAACAGCGGCGAGAGCGCCAGCTCCGCGTCCGTCGTTCCCGGCGGCGCGGCCTCCACGGCCCGCACCGGAGTGCGCCGGGCGACCGCGTCGAGCCCGGCGCGGTCGCCGTCGACCACCAGCGCGACGACACAGCGGCAGTCCGGCCGGCCGAGCGCCGCGGCCTCGGTCGCGGCGACCGCGCGCGCCCGGCCCGTCAGGTGGCTCGCGTCCGTGGCCGCTTCCCGCTCGGCGCGCACCCGCGCGTTGTCCAGCGCCGCCGCCACGGGCACACCGGGCTCCAGCACGACGAACCGCAGCGCGGTCTGGACCCGCGGCAGCGGCACCCGGAAGACCGCGGTCAGCACGGTGGTGCCGGCGACGGCGGCGAGCGCGTCCGGCGGCACCGCCTCGGCGTCCAACTGCACCAGTGCCGGCGCGCGGACCCCGTCCGGGGGCAGGGTCGCGGGCAGCCGGGCGAGGTAGGTCGCGACGTCCTCGCCCCCCTCCGGACCGAGCCGCACCGAGCCGGGCGCAGGAGCCACGGCGGACGGCGCGAACCGGGACCCGGCGTACCAGGCGACGAGCAGGGTGACGGCGGCGCAGGCCACCAGCACCGCGGCCGTGCGCCGGCCCGCGCCCGCGCCCGCGCCGCTCACTCGCGCAGCAGGTCCAGCGCCCGGGCCAGGTCCGCCGGGTACGGGCTGGTGAACGTCACCCATCGGTAGTCGGCCGGGTGGTCGAAGCCCAGCTCCCGGGCGTGCAGCCACTGCCGCCCCAGCCGCAGCCGCTTGGCCAGCACCGGGTCCGCGCCGTAGGTCGGATCACCCACGCAGGGGTGGCGCAGCGCGGCCATGTGCACGCGGATCTGGTGGGTCCGCCCGGTCTCCAGCCGGATGTCGAGCAGCGAGGCCGCGCGGAACGCCTCGATCGTGTCGTAGTGGGTGACGCTCGGCCGGCCGCCGGCGACGACGGCCCACTTGTGGTCGTGCTTCGGGTGGCGGTCGATCGGGGCGTCGACCGTGCCGCGCGACGGGTCCGGGTGTCCCTGCACGACGGCGTGGTAGCGCTTCTCGACCGTGCGCTCCTTGAACGCCCGCTTCAGCACGCTGTACGCGTGCTCGGACTTCGCGACGACCATGACCCCGGTCGTGCCGACGTCGAGGCGGTGCACGATGCCCTGCCGCTCGGCCGCGCCCGCGGTGGACACGCGCACGCCGAGCGCGCCGAGGCCGCCAAGGACCGTCGGGCCCGTCCACCCGGGGCTGGGGTGCGCCGCGACCCCGACGGGCTTGTCGACCACCACGACGTCGTCGTCCTCGTGGAGGATCGTGAGCCCGGCGACGACCTCGGGCGGCGCGGCGATGGTGGTCGGCCCGTCCCGCTCGGGCAGGTCGACCTCGAGCCAACTGCCGGCGACGAGCCGGTCCGACTTGCCGGCCGCCTGGCCGTCGACCGCGACCCGGCCCTCCTCGGCGAGGGTCGCGACCGCGGTGCGGGAGAGGCCGAGCAGGCGCGACAGCCCGGCGTCCACCCGCATCCCGTCGAGGCCGTCCGGTACAGGGAGCCGGCGCGTGTCACCCACGGTCGGACCTCGGCGTCGTGCCCTGCGGCGTCTCGTCCGGGGTCGCCGGGCGTGGCATCGCCTGCCCGTGCGGGCCGGTGCTCGGTGGCCCGCACCCCGCCGCCCCGCCCTTCGCCGCGTGCTGGCGGACGACGCGGGTGCCGTCGAGCTCGCGTCCGGTCAGCGCCAGCAGCACGAGCAGCACCCCCCCGGTGACGATCGAGGAGTCGGCGAGGTTGAACACCGGCCACACGCTGCCGTCCGGGGCGAACAGCGAGACGATGTCCACCACGTGGCCCTGCAGCGGACCCGGGGCGCGGAAGATCCGGTCCACGAGGTTGCCCAACGCCCCGCCGAGCACCAGGCCCAGCGCCACCGCCCAGCCCGTCGACCGCAGCCGCCGCGCGATGCGCGCGATCACCACCACCACCGCGACCGCGACCAGCGACAGCACCCACGTGTAGCCGGTGGCCAGCGAGAACGCCGCACCGGCATTGCGCACGAGCACGAGGTACACCGCGCCGCCCAGCAGCTCGACCGGCTCGCTGCCCTCGAGCCGGGCGACCGCCAGGACCTTGGTCACCACGTCCAGGACGAGGACGAGCGCGGCGATCCCGACGAGCAGCGGAACGCGGGACCGCGCAGCGGCGGGCGGCTGTCCGGGGGCGTCGGCGACACTCACGGCCCCATCATCCCTCACCGGACCTACCGGCCGGACTCCCCGTGCCAGCCGGCCAGCCGCCCGGCCCGGTCGACCGCGCGGATCCGCCGCTCGGTGGCCGCCCGCGCCGCGGCCGTGGTGACGACCAGGATCTGGTCACCCACGCGCAGCCGGGTGTCGACCGTCGGGGTGAACGCCTCCTCGTCGCGGACGACGAGGCTCACCGTCGCGCCCCGCGGCAGCCTGAGCTCGCGCAGGTAGACCCCGCGCAGCCGGGAGCCCACCGGCACGCGGACCTGCAGCAGGTCCGCACCCAGCTCGTCCAGTGGGGCGGCGTCGACCTCGATCTCCTGGGGCTCGTCCGCCACCACGCCGAGCCGGCGCGCCACGAACGGCAGCGTCGTGCCCTGCAGGAGAGTGAGGACGACGACGAGCACGAAGACGGCGTCGACCAGCCGCTGCCCGTTCGTCGCCCCCTCCTGCAGCGCCACGAGCGCCAGCACGATCGGCACCGCACCGCGCAGCCCGGACCAGGACAAGAATGCCTGCTCACGCCACGGCACCCGGAACGGTGCCGCCGCCACGATCACCGAGAGCGGCCGTGCGGCCACCACGAGGACCACCCCGGCGATCAGCGCGGGGACGGCGGCGTCGACCAGCCGGGCCGGCGAGGCGTAGAGCCCGAGCAGCACGAACAGCCCGATCTGGGCCAGCCAGCCCGTGCCCTCCGCGAACGACAGCACGTCGCCGCGGTGCGGCAGGTTGGAGTTGCCGAGCACCAGGGCGGCGACGTAGGTCGCGAGCAGCCCGGAGGAGTGCAGGAGCATGCCCGCCGAGTACGCGAGCAGGCAGCAGGCCATCGCGGCCAGCGGGTACAGGCCCGTCGACGGCAGCGCCGCGCGCCGCAGCGCCCAGGCGCCCGCACGGCCCAGCACGTACCCGACGACCGCACCCGCCAGGAGCTCGTACACCACGAGGACCGGCGTGAGCCACGTGATCGGGTCGGCCGAGGCGAGCACGACGACGGCGAGCACCACCGGCGCGTCGTTCATGCCCGACTCGAGCTCCAGGGCGCCCCGCAGCCGCCTGCTCACCCCCACCCCGCGCAGCACGCTGAACACCGCCGCGGCGTCGGTCGACGACAGCACCGCGCCCCAGAGGAACGCCGTTCGCCAGTCCAGGTCGAGGATGGCGTGCAGGGCGGTGCCGACGACGAGGATGCTCACGACGACCGCGACCGTCGACAACGCGATCCCCACGCGCAGCGCCGGCCGGACCGCGGTCCACCGCGTGGTGATGCCGCCCTCGGTGAGGATGAGGACGAGCGCCCCGAGGCCGGTCGCCTCGGTCACACCGGCGTCGGAGAACTGGATGCCGAGCACCGACTCGCCCAGCAGGACGCCGATCGCCAGGTAGAGCAGCAGGGAAGGCAGCCCCAGGCGCACGGAGATCCGGACGGCGAGCACGCCGAGCAGCACCACCGTGGCCGCGACGCCGAGCAGGAACTCCAAGCTTGCCATGCCCACCTCCGCCCGGTGATCACCCTAACGGGCGGCGGCCGGTCAGGGGCCGGGCCGAGCCGACCGACCCCCACACGGGCGGCACACAGCGATGTCGCGCACGATGGGTGGGTGACGACGCCTGCGCCGCCCCTGCCCGCCCGGACCAGGGGACCGCTGCGGATCCGTCTCGCGCTCTTCGCGGCGGTCACGCTGCTGGCGGTCTCGAACGTCGTCAGCAACCGGCTCTGGCCGCAGGGCTACCTGGTGTGGAACCTCGGCATGGCCGGGGTGCTGATCGTCGTGGCCCGGACCGGTGGCCTGACGTGGGCGGACCTCGGGTTGCACGGGGTGCGGCTGCGGCGGGGGCTGACGATCGGTGCGCTCGCCGTCGCCGCGGTCGCGCTGGTCTACGCCGCGGCCGTGGCGGTGCCCACCCTGCGGACGGCCTTCGTCGACGACCGCGGCACCGTCTCGCTGGCCGCGGTGCTGTTCGTCGCGCTCGTGCGGATCCCGCTGGGCACCGTCGTGCTGGAGGAGCTGGCCTTCCGAGGCGTGCTGCCGGCGCTGGTCGGGGGTGGCTGGTGGCGGGCGACGCTGGTGTCGTCGGGGCTGTTCGGGCTCTGGCACGTGCTGCCGTCGTTGGGGTCGGGGCCTGCGGTGACGAACGTGCTGGGCAGCTCGGGGGCGGTGATCGGGACGGTGTTGTTCACCGC
>JAEUJO010000091.1 GCA_016794615.1 Pseudonocardia sp.
GCCCGCCCATCGCCGGTGTGCCACTCGCGCAGCGGGTCGGGGTCATCGCGGGAGCCGGGCCAGCTCCGCGAGCGGTGCCTGGTGCAGCTCCTTGATGATGTTGATCGGCTGCTCGGCGTCCTGCGCGTAGTACGCCGCCCCGGACTCGTAGACGAGGTGCACGTCGGCGCCGTGGACCGCCATCCCCTCGGCCATGGACGGGGCGCGGAAGCAGAACAACCTGGCCGTGTCGAGGTCGGACGAGCCCTCGCCGCGCTGCACGACGTAGATGTTGCTGCGGTTCGGCCGGCCGAACGAGGTGCTGTAGACGAACAGGTCGTCGGTGACGACGACGCCCTGGGTCTTGCGCGGCACCTCGAACGTCCCGTCGCGTGGCTCCACCGTGCCGTCACCGGCGACGGTGTAGGAGCGCATTCGCTCGCGGCCGGTGCTGCTGAACCGGCCTGCCCACAAGGTGTCCGTCGGTCCGTGGCTGGTGAGGAACGACGCTCCGTAGACCGGCTGGGCGGGCTCGGTCTCCGCGAGGTGGGACGAGCTCTCGACGGCCTGCCGCAACCGGTCGAGCGGGTACCGGCGGACCTTCCCGGCCTCCTCGTCCGACACGAACGCCCAGCCCTGCCTCTCGAAGACCGCGATACCACCGACGTGCGACGCGTTCACCTCGGCCGTGCCCACGCGCTTCCCGGTCCCCGCATCGAGCGCGATGATCAAGGCGTTGGCGGTGCTGCCCGGTGCGTAGGACGTGATCAGCAGCAGGTCCTCGTCGCCTCTCCAGTTCGACCAGGTGGCCATTCCCTGCGGCACGTGGGTGTCCAGGTGCGGCACGGCGTGGCCCTTCGCGAAGAGGCCGTCGTAGCGGTCCGAGGCCGATGGGCCGTCGTAGAAGTCCGCCCCTGCGCCGCTGACCCTGTCGTCGCACGTGATCTCCTTCGCCGCGGCGGGGCCGGGGACGGCGATCAGCCCGGCCGCCACCACGCAGATCAGCACCACGCAGCGGATCACGTGGACCGCCGGGAAGGAACGCGCGGAGGTCATGAAGGCCCCCTGTCGTCTCGGCACGGGCTCACCGGACGCACGAGGTCGGGATCCACCCCTCGTGGCCGTCGAAGCGGATCGGGGTCCAACGGCTGCTCTTCCCGTCGGTGCAGGCGCCTCCGACGTCGTAGGTCGCCCCCTGCCCGGCCCGCCCCGCCGTGCAGGCCTTCTCGCCCTTCTGCAGCACCCCGACCACCCGGTCCCTGTTCCTCTCCGAATCGTTCTTCGGTGGCGCAGGGCCGGCGGCGTCCGGCGGCCTGCCGTCGTCGGTGACGTGGACGTTCACGCCCTCCAGCGCCTCGATCGGCGTGCATCGTGCGGGGGCTGCGGCACCGTCGGCGAAGGCGGGCGTGGCGGTGGTCGAACCGAGGCCGACCACCACCATCGCCGCGGTCGCCGCACCGGCGGCCAGCTGCATCCTCACCATCGTCACTCCTTGCATCCGGTAGTGCCGACCGCTCCGGGCCGATCGAGGCCTCCGGCGTCGGCGTCCTGCCGTTCACCACCGTCACCGACCGCGCGGCCGTGGCCCATCCCTCGATTGAGGGGGATGTGGCCGGTTCATTCGGTTTGACGGTTGCCGGGGTGCGGAACCCTGAACGGATGACGGCACAGATGACGGCCGTGTTGCCGCCCGCCGTGTTGCCGCCCGCCGTGGTGCGTCGTCGGCGTGCTGAGCTGGTGCGTCGGCTGTCCGAGGCGGGGAGCGTCACGGACGTGTTCGAGGTGGCGTCGCGGCGGCTGCACGACCTGGTTGCGCACGACGCCGCGGCGTGGCTGATGGCCGATCCCGCGACGGGGCTGCCGGGCGCGCCGAGCCTGCTGGACGGCTTCACCGCGCCGGCCGCGGTGTGCACCGAGCACTGGAATCGCGAGTTCGTCGAGAACGACGTCAACGGCTTCCGGCAGCTCGCCCGCGCCGACAGTCCCGCCGCCGCGCTGCGCGCCACCGTGGTCGACCCCGAGCGCAGCTCCCGGTACCGCTGGTTCGTCCGGCCGCTCGGCTTCGCCGACGAGCTCCGGGCGGTGATGCGCGCCGGCGAGCGGCCGTGGGCCATGGTGACGCTCTGGCGCAGGGAGGGCCGCCCCGCGTTCTCGGCAGCCGAGGCCGAGCTGGTCGCCGGGCTGTCGGTGCCGCTGACCGGGGCGTTGCAGCGATGTGTACGCGAGGACCACCCGGCCGACGTCGCAGGGGGCGGGGACCGGCCCGGCCTGCTGATGTTCGACGAGCAGGACCGGCTGGTCTCGGTCAACGAGCACGCTGCCGCCTGGCTCGACGAGCTCCCGCAGCAGGAGCTGGTGCCGACCTCGTTCGGCCTGCCGGTGCCGGTGTGGTTGCTGGTGACCGCCGCCCGGGCCCGCGGCTCGCTCCTCACCGGTGGTGACGGCATCGCCCGGACCCGGGTCCGGTCGCGCCGGGGCCGCTGGCTCGTCGGCCACGCCACGACGACGCGTGGCCCGGACGGCTCGCCGGCCGGCACCGCGGTGGTGGTCGAACCGGCCGGCCCTGCGGTGATGGCCCCCGTCATCGCCGAGGCCTACGGGCTCACCGAGCGGGAGCAGGAGATCACCGCGCAGATCGCCCGCGGCGCCGGCACCAACGAGATCGCCAACGCCCTGTTCCTGTCCCCGCACACCGTCCGCGACCACGTCAAGTCGATCCTGAGCAAGGTGGGGGTGAGAAGCCGCGGCGAGCTCGTCGCCACCCTCTACCTCGATCACCTCGAGCCCGCCCACTTCGCCGGCCTCCGCGTCAGCGGCGACGGCTGACGCGGGGTCACAGACCCCTCGATCGAGGGATGGGCCGGACCGGAAGGGCCGACGACGGTTGCCTGTACGCGGCCGTACCACGACGCGGCCGTACTACGACGCAGCCGTACTACGACGCAGCCGTACTACGACGCAGCCGTACTACGACGCGGCTGTACTGCGAGGTGACGACGATGATCGACGACGAGGTACGACCGGCACGGCCGGACGAGTTCGCAGCGGTCGGCGCGTTGACCGCCGACGGCTACCGGGCCGACGGGCTGTTGAGCCGCAGCGGCGGCACCGACCACTACGAGGCCGAGCTGCTCGACGCGGCGGCCCGGGCCGCGGCGGCCGAGCTGCTCGTGGCCGCCGATCCCGGCGGACGGCTGCTGGGCACCCTCACCTGGTGCCCGCCAGGGTCGGGGCTGCGCGAGCTGGCCACGGGTCTCGACCAGGGCGAGTTCCGGATGCTGGCGGTGGCACCTGCCGCCCGCCGCCGCGGCGTCGCCCGTGCGCTGGTCCGGCACTGCCTGGCCGAGGCACGCCGGCTCGGGCTCGGCGAGCTGGTGCTGTCGTCGCTGCCGGGGATGACGGCGGCGCACGCCCTCTACGCCGGGTTCGGCTTCGA
>JAEUJO010000114.1 GCA_016794615.1 Pseudonocardia sp.
GTGGGGCGGCTGGACGCTGGTGACCGGGTCGGTCTTCAGCTTCATGAGCGGGACGATGCACCCGTACTACACGGTGGCCCTCGCGCCGGGGATCGCCGCGCTGGTGGGCATCGGGTCGACCGCGCTGTGGGCTCGCCGGGAATCGCTCGCCGCCCGCGGCGGGCTGGCGCTCATGGTCGCAGCGACCGCGGCGTGGAGCTTCGTGCTGCTGACCGGCTCGGCCGAGTCGTTCGCGGGGCTCCGCTGGGTCGTCATCGGCCTCGCCGTTCCGGCTGTCGCGGGGCTGCTGGTCGGCGCGGGCCGGCTGCGGCGAGCCGCGCTGGTGGGTGCCGTCGCCGCGCTGTTGACCGGGCTGGTGGGCAGCGGAGCGTACGCGGTCGCGACGGCGTCGGTGGCGCACACGGGGAGCATCCCGACCGTCGGCACGACGAGCAGCGCGATGGGCGGCGGGCCGGGTGGTGGCGCGCCGTCGGGTGGCCGGCCCGCGGGTGTCCCCGGCGCGTCCGGCATCTCGACCGCTTCGAGCACCGGTGACGCCGGCGCTCCGCCGCAGGGTACGGGTGGCGGGATGGGCGTGAGTACGAACAGCGAGCTGACCGCGCTGCTCACGGCCACGGACGGCACGTGGTCCGCTGCGGTCACGACCTCGCAGACCGCGGCGTCGCTGGAGCTCGCGACCGGCACGGCCGTGATGTCGACCGGTGGCTGGAGCGGCTCGGACAGTGCGGTGACCCTGGAACAGTTCCAGGCCGACGTCGCCGCCGGGCAGATCTCCTACTACGTCGGCGGTGGCCAGGGCGGCGGCCCGGGGGGTGGCCAGGGGGGCGGCCCGGGGGGTGGCTCGGACAGCACGAGCAGCCAGATCGCCGAGTGGGTGGCGGCGAACTACACCGCGACGACGGTGGGCGGGCAGACGGTGTACGACCTGCAGTCCTGATCGTCCGCCCGGCCCGACTGATGCCGAGATGAAGCGAAAGCGGCTTTGGGTGCAGTGAACGCACTGAAAGCCGCTTTCGCTTCATTCGGGTCGGGCGCTGCTCCATGGCTGAGCAAGAGCAGTCGACGAGCCGGTTCGCCGAGCAACCCGGTGCGCTCTGCGGGGGCGAAGCTGTCTTCCACGACCTCGACGTGCGCCGGGTACAGGCGCTCTGAGGGCCGCGCTCAGCGCGGCCAGAGGATCGCCTGGGTGCACCGGAAGAGCGCCAGCGTGCGGCCGGTCTCCTCGGCGGTCACGGTCGCGTCCCACACCTGCGTGGTCCGGCCGCCGTGCGCGAGCCGGGCCCGGCAGACGACCGCGCCCTCCCGCATCGTGCCGAGGAAGTTCGCCTTGAGCTCGATCGTCGTGAACCCCGTCGCCCCCTCCGGCAGTACCAGGCGGCAGCCGAAGCCACAGGCCGTGTCCGCGAGCCCGACCACGGTCGCCGCGTGCAGGTAGCCGTTGGGGGCGAGCAGATCGGGGCGAACGGGCATGCGCGCCGTCAGCCCGTCGTCGTGCGCCTCGACGACGGTGAACCCGATCAGTCCCGGAAAGTGGCCGCCGGTCAGTGCGTTGAGCCGATCCGCCGTGCCCGCGTCGACGCTCTCCTGCATGATCGCGAGCGTAGCCGCCACCGGATGGGCCCGCCCTCCGCGCCGACGCTCGTCGGGAACCCGACGCTGTGCCCCACACGTTCTCCGGATGACCGATCTGGAGGGGTCGTGACGTTCCGCCTGCACCGCACGCTGCGCCTCGGCCCGATCCGCATCCACCTCACCGAGCGTGGGTTCAGCTCGTGGGGCGTGCAGCTGGGTCGCTGGTCGTGGAACGCCCGCACCCGCCGGCATACCGTCGACACCCCGGGCTGGGGCCATGTCCAGACCCGCGGCCGCCGCTGACTCACACCCGGAACGCCCCGTCGCGGAGCACGGGCACCGACGCGCTGCGGTCCAGCTCGGCCGCGATCTCGACGTCGTCGGGGTAGTCGGCGTCGATCAACTCACGCCCGCTCGCACACGCCCGCAACGCCGCGCCGACGTCGCCCTGCACGGCCCGGAAGGCGGCCGCCGCCGCGACCGCCTCGGGGGCGACATCGCGCCACCCGCCCGCGAGCAGCACGTCGACGAGTGCGCCGGCACCCCAGAGGTCCTCGACGGCGGGCCGCAGGGTGCCGTCGGGCCAGCGCTCGCCGGAACAGATGACGGCCACGTGCGCGTCGCCCGCGGTGTACCGGTCGAGCAGCCACGCCCCCACCGCGTGTCGGTTGCGCAGGCTCACCGCGACGACCACGGGGGCCTCGCGGGCGAGCCCGGCGCTGATCGCCGACCCGTTCGGCGACGGCAGCACCAGCCGACGCAGGTCCTGGGCCCGCCGCACGGTGCCCGGCGAGAGGCTCACCTGGCCGGGCCGCGCGCGGGACCGCCCGACGGCCAGGACGGCGTCGTTCGCCGCGGCGGCGACACGCGCGGCGGCGTCGTTCGCCCAGCGGTGCGGCAGCACGGCGATGCCGCGATCGGCCGCGACCGTCACCGTCGTGGTGAAGCTGAGGACGTCGACGACCACCGCGGCGGCGCAGCCGGGGCCGATCGCTGCCGCACCGGTGGGCCCCCACTCCAGCCGGAGCGCGGACGCGGCCTGGCGGTGGGCAGCGAGCACGTCGCGACGCTACTCGGCCCACGCACAGCGCCGCCGAGTAGCGTCGGGCCCTTGCCGACCCTCCCGCTCGCCGACGTCGCCGCCGCCCTGCGTGCGGCGGGCTGCGTCTTCGCCGAGGACGAGGCGCGCCTGCTCGTCGGCGCCGCCCGCTCCCCCGCCGACCTGGCCGCCCGCGTCGCGCGCCGGGTCGCCGGCGAGCCTCTGGAGCACCTGCTGGGCTGGGCGGAGTTCTGCGGCCTGCGGATCGCCGTCGGCCCCGGGGTCTTCGTGCCGCGGCGGCGGACCGAGCTGCTGGTCCGGCTGGCGACACCGCTGCTGCGGCCGGGCGACGTCGTGGTCGAGCTGTGCTGCGGTGCCGCCGCGGTGGCCACCGCCCTGGTTGCGGCCGTGCCCGGGATCGTGCCGCACGCCGTCGACATCGAACCGGCTGCGGTGGCGTGCGCCCGCCGCAACCTCGGCGACGGCCGGGTGTACGGGGGAGACCTCGACGCGCCCCTGCCCGCATCGCTGCAGGGCAAGGTCGCCGTCGTGGCCGTCAACGCGCCCTACGTGCCGACCAACGCGATCGCGCTGATGCCACCCGAGGCCCGCGACCATGAACCGCGGGTGGCCCTCGACGGCGGTCCGGACGGGCTCGACGTCCAGCGGCGGGTGGCCGCCGCGGCGCCCCGCTGGCTCGCGCCCGGAGGCAGCCTGCTGATCGAGACCAGCGAGCGGCAGGCCCCGTCGACGGCCGCCGCGATCGCAGCCGCCGGGCTGGCGCCGCGGGTGGAGCGGTCCGAGGAGCTCGACGGCACCGCCGTCGTCGGCGTCCGAGCATGATCGACGACCCGTCCCGCAGCACCGTCGTCGCCTGGTACGAGACACTGCCCTGCGAGCTCGCGCTGCTGGTCGAGTTCGTCCAGGGCCGCGCAGGCCGGCTGCTCGGCGACACGTTCACCCCCCGCGACCCCACCCAGGTGCACGCCACCCTGATCGGCCTCGAAAGCGCGCCCGCCCCGTTCGACCCCGCACCGCTGGCCGCGCACCTGCGCGAGGCGCTGTCGCCGCCGTGGACGATCCGGTTCGGCGGCTTCGCCCCCGGCGACCGGCGGTGGCGCAGCCGCGGGTTGCCGATGCACGAGCGGATGGTCGGCGTCTACGGCAGCAAGGTCGTGCTCATCGGCTGGCCCGTCGTCGGTGACGAGCCGCAGCGCATCCTCGCCGAGCTGCGGCTGCGCTGTGCCGAGTTCGGCGTCATCCACAGCTACGGGGACGATCCCGACGTCTACCTGGTTCTCGGCGAGGTGACCGGCGCTCCGGCCGCACACGTCGCGCCGGTGATCCGGCACGAGCTGGCGGCGGCACCGGTGTACGTGCCGCTCTCCGTGGCCGACCTCTCGCTCGTGACCTACGACGACACCACCCTGCCGCGGGCGTCGACGACCTGGTGCCCGCTCTGACCCGGGCGGGGCCGCAGCGCCGACCGACCGACTCCCGCCGGGTACCCCTACGACTGCACGAGCCGCCACGCCGCCGGCAGCAGCAGGCTCGCGAGCAGGATCTTCACGGCGTCCCCGACGAGGAACGGTGCGACGCCCAGCACCAGGGCGTGCCCGAGGCCGATGCCGACGCTCGCCATCAGCCAGGGCACGCCGACCGCGTAGATGCACAGGTTCCCGACGACCATGAGGCCGGCCGTGCGCGCAACGGTCCGGTCCGCGCCGCGCCGGGCCAGAGCGCCGACGACCACGGCCGCGAGCACGAAGCCCAGCACGTAGCCGAACGACGGGATGGACCATCCGGACTGCTGGCCCGCGAACCACGGCAGCCCAGCCACGCCGGCGACGGCATAGAGCAGCATGCCCAGCGCGCCCCGGACGGGGCCCAGTGCGGCCGCCGACAGGAGAACGGCGAACGTCTGGCCGCTGAGCGGGACGGGCGTGAACGGCAGCGGGATGGCGACCTGCGCTGCGAGGCCGACGAAGGCCGCAGATCCGGCGACGAGCGCGATGTCGCGCACTGCTCCGCCGGGAACGACGTCAGCCAGAACACGGCGGGGTGGGGCGAGGGCGACGCTCGACATGGCACTCCGATCACAACGCTGGGGTCTGCGGCGACGCTAGATCCGGGCCGGGGCGATCTCCAGCGAGTGCAGCACGCATCTCACAATCGCTTCAGCGGTCGGCCGGAGTGTCGGGAACGGCGACGTCCCGCGGTTCGACCGTGCATCGATACCGCCGTCCGTCCCGGAACGCCGGAGCAACCCTGCGCGACCGCGATGCCCGGTTGCACATGATCGGGGCTGAACGCGGCCATCGACCCCATCGCGGTGCGGGTGATCACCAGGTGAGCTCGTAGGAGTCCGGCTGGAATCCCGCGATCCGCCAGTCGCCGGGTGCGGTCCGCGTCCACAGCAGCTCCAGGAACCGGCGGACCTCGGGCGCGTCGAACCGCGGGAAGGGGACGTGCAGCCGGGCAGCCGTCTCGGCGAAGCGTGCCGGTGGCAGGTTGAGCACCCACGCGAGCGCGCGCAGCACCTCCGCCACGTCGTCGTCCTCGGCGTCGTCGAGCCAGGTCCGGAAGCTGTCGACCGCCTCCTCGCGCGGCTCCTCCCGCTCCGGGTCGAACAGCGAGCCGCCCGAGGGGAGGTAGGCGTAGTTCAGCTCGATGAAGCTGGTGAGGGCGAGCGCGAGGCGATCGAGCCGGACGGGGCGGTCGGTCATGAGGTGCATGCGGCGTTCCTAGAGCTCGGGGAAGTTCGTGACGATCTGGTAGTTGCCGTTCTTGTCCAGCTCGAAGACGACGGTGGCCTGGTCCACGGGGCGGGTCGTGACGCCGTCCGGGTCGAACTCGGTGCCGATCACCTCTCCGGCCGGACGCTCCTTGTATGTCACCTTCGACTTGAGGAACTCCATGTTGTTGGGCCGGTCGTTCAGTATCTGCTGAGCGGTCTTGGTGCCCTTCTGGATGGCCTTGCGGCCGTTCTTGTTGATCGGTGAGTCGTCACCCGCCGGGGTGTTCGGGTCCTCGAGGATGCGGCGGAACTTGGCCGCCTGGGCCTCTTGCTGCGCCGAGCTGTTGTAGCGCGACACCGGCTTGTTCATGGCTTTGGCCCGGGCGAACAGCTCGGCGTCGCTGCGGAAGGCGCCGTGCTCCCCGAAGCCGTGCCCCTGCTTGGTCACGGCGTTCTCGTTCTCGTAGGAGGTGTCCATGGCCGCGGTGCGCTCGCCCGCGGCGATCTCCGCCTCGGTGAGCAGTGCCACCTGGCGGCCCGACGGCAGCGCGTTGTAGTTGTCGCGGAATCGGATCGGCCCCCGGCCGTCCTTCGGTGTGAAGACGTGCTTGCTCAGGTTCAGGAACCGGTCCTGCAACGCTTCGGAAAGGTTCCCGAACGCCTCCAGCGCCGGGTCCGAGATGCCGTTCAGGAAGGCCTGGTCGTCGACGGCCAGCTTGGCGAAGCGCTCGAGGAAGTCCGGGAGGCGACGGAAGATCGCCTGGCGGTCGGCGGTCGCCTTGTTCAGCACCTCCATCGCCGCGTCGCTGACCGGCTGCCCGTTCGAGCGCACGGGCCGGGCCGGTGTCGCGGGCGGCTGCTCCTTGGGCGCGTCCCCCGCCTTCTTGCCGCCGGGGGTCTCCGGTGGGGGCGCCTCCTCCGGCACTGCGGTCTTGGTCTTGCGAACGAACTCGAGGAAGCCGCCGGCGATCTGGCTCGCGATCCACGCGAGCGCGGCGATGATGATCGCGACGCCGAGGGCGATCGCGATGTCGGAGCACCGGTCGACGTCCTCCTTCTGCTCCGCGGGGGTGAGGTTGCCGGTGACGAGGCCGGCGAGCCGCCGGACGAGGTCGGTCCCCTGGAGGGAGACGAAGAGGGCGAGGACGGCGAGGCCCCCGGCGCCGGCGACCGCGAACCCGGCGGCACCGCCCGCGATCGCGCCGACCACCGTGCCCTCGGGGCCGAAGATCGAGCCGACCAGGCCGAGGAAGACCGCACCCCCGACGGTGAGGATGATCGTCACCCAGCCCATCAGCGCGCCGACCATGTTCACCACATGGCGCAGGACCGCGAGGATGAAGTCCGGCAGCGTCAGGAGGTCGGTCCACAGGTCCTGGAAGAACGTACCGACGGAGTCGGTGCGCGGTGCGAACAGGCGGTTCGCGGCCGACTTCCAGTCGGCCCACAGGGCGACGAACTCGTGGCCGACCGCCGGCCACGGCCAGAGCATCGTCTTGAGCATGTCGAGGACGACCTGCTTGGCGCTGAGCGCCTTCCACTTATTGACTGTGGCCGTCCAGACGCGCGAGAGGGCGTCGCCGAACCCGAGGGACGACCGAACCGGGCCGGGGCCGGTCTCCAGCCGCTGCAGGACCGGGGCCGGGCCCGACCCGGACGGTGCCTGCCCGGTCGCAGGCCCGCGACCGGCACCGCCGGGCATGTGCTGAACCACCTGCTCCCGCGCAGCCTGCGGCATCCCTCCGTCGATCATGGCGGCGATCTGCGTGGCCCGGGCGTCGAGCGCCGCTTCCGCCTCCGCGCGGGCCGACGAGATCCACTTCAGGAGCCGGGAGATCCCCGAGACCTGGGTGATCACCTTGTCGAGGCTGAGGCCGGCAAAGCGGCCGACGAAGCTGCTGACACCCCCGAGCGCGTCGCGGGTGAGGGCGGCGGCCCGGTCGGTGACCGACTTCCAGGCCCCGCGGAACCGGTCGAGCAGCGACCGTGCCTGCCGCTCGATCACCTCCCGCGCCGCGGACAGCTTCGCCGTCACGCTCGCGGACACCGTCGACAGGGACCGCTGCACCGCGTTCCACGCCGACGAGATCCCGTCCCACAGCGAGCGCAACCCGGCGAGCAGGCGGTCGATCACCGCAGCCGCGGCACGGGCCAGCGTTCCGCCGACTCCGTCGATGCTCGACGCCGTCCCGCGCAGGCGTCCCCACAGACCGTTCACCTGTGCAAGTGCACCCGCGGCGGCCGCCTGGAGGCGGCCGACCAGGCCCGAGGCGAAGGTGCCCAGGTTGCCGAGGGCCTTGTCGAGGCGACCCGTCAGGCCGTCCCAGAGAGCCTGGCCCTGCGCGGTCACCGCCTTCGCCGCAGCCGTCAGGCTCCCGAAGACGCGGCCCACCGTTGCCGTGATCGCCCCGTACGCCGCGCGCAGTCCGTCGGCGTCCATCGCGGTCAGAGCCCGACCCAGCGACCCGGCCGCGCTCTTCACGGTGTCGAGTCCGCGGCTCATCGTCCGGGTGAAACCCGACGTCAACGTCCCCATCGTGCGGGTCGCGCCGGCGAAACCCTGGGAGATGCCCGCCGAGATCGACGATCCGAGCCGGCCGACGGCCGCCACGCCACCGCGGATCTGGTCACCGAGGCCGGACAGCGCGCTGCCGGCCGTCGCCTGCACCGCACCCCATCCCGAACGCAGTGCGCCGGTCAACGAGGCGATCTTGCCCTTGGCCGCGCCGAGCGCCTCTCCGGCGAGGTCCCCGACTGCGTCGACCGCGCCCCGCACCAGCCCGGCGCCGGGGAGGTCGGACAGGCTCAGGCGCTGGGCGACCGGGCGGTCCTCGCCGCCGAGGGAACTTTCCACATCCGGCGCGAGCACCGGGTCGTGATGATCATCACCCGGGCCGTCGACGGGTTCGGGGGCGTCGAGAAGGTCGAGGCCGTCGACCGACCGGAAGCCCGGCTCGTCCGGGTCGACGCCAGGTGGCGCCGCGGCGTCGGCACCACCGGCGGCGGCGACCTCGGCCGGGACGACGTGCTCCGAGCTGAGCTCGGTGGGCGGACCGGCGACCTCGAACGGGGTGGCCTGCAGGATGCCTTCCGGCTTCTCGGCCGGGCGGCTGGCCGGGCGGCGGCCGGCGAGCATCGATGCGACCGCGGCGTTGCCGACCGAGCGTTGCAGACCGAGCAGCGGGTGCGGCGGCCCCACATGGCGGCGCAGCGGGCTGCTCGCCCGGGACGTGTCCGTCTCGGTGTGCGGTTCCCGCCCTCGTGAGGCCCTTTCCACGCCTTCGGGCTTCGCGTCGGGCGCGCAACGCTCGACCATGACACCTAGCAACTCACGCGCGGGAGAAGGGGTCAACGATCACCGGGGGACCTCTGGAGGCAGGAAGAACTGCCCGATCGGGCAGTCGGTGCAACCGATCAGTCCTCGGACAGGTCGTCACCCGAGATCGAGGCCCAGAACTCGGGAGCGGCGGCCATCGCACCAGGTGTCGTGATCGGTTTGATGGCGGCGGCGGCCTCCTGCACGTCGAACAACTGCACCCGCATGAGCGTCAGCCGCTCGTCGAGGCACGCGGCGAGCGCACGCAGCTTCTCCAGCCGACCCTTGGGCGTCGTCTCGCTGTTCCACGCCTCGCGGAGCTGGTCGGACGTCGCCTTGAGCTGCATCTGGCGCTTGTCCAGCTCGAACGCCGCCGCGATCTTCGCCTTCCACGCTGCCGTCTGCTCGTTGAGCTGCTTCGAGGTCACTCCGCTCGCCACGCTCTGCGCGCCTCGGTGGACGGCCTTCGACCCGTCGAAGATCTGCTTTCGCGTCGTGTCGATGTCGTTCTGCAACACCGTCGTCCGGTCACGCAGCCGGTCGGCCGCACGCCGGTCCGGTGGCAGGTCGGCGTACGAGCGCGGGTCGGCGAGCTTGGCCCGCGTCGCGTCGGCACTCTCACCGCGGCCGGTCTTGAGCGCGGCCTTGAGCGCTCGTTCGTGGATCCCCCGGAAGTCGCGCAGGTGGTCGTCGATCAGCGCGATCTGCTGCTGCCGCAGCTCTCCGGGCAGATCGGTGTACTTGTCCTGACGGCTCACCTCACGGCGCCGCGCCTGCAGCTTGTCCATCGTCTCCTTGGCCTCGCGGACGACATCGTCGGCAGCGTCCGGGCTCGTCAGGAGCAGCCCGTCGAGCTTCTTCTGCTGGTCCTTGAGCCGCTGCCGCCCGGCAGCCCCGGGGAAGTTCGCGTCACCCTTCAGCTCGAGGGTCCACGCGAGCGCTGAGCGGCCTCCTGAGCGGACCATGCCACCGGCGGCGCGGGCTCCGTTCTCCTTGAAGACCTCGCTGAGGATGCGCATGCGCTCGTCGGTACTCGCCGCCTTCCGGAACCGGCTGGAGTTCGCCTCCAGCTCGTGGACGACCTCCTTGCTGATCTCGGCGCTGAGGGTCCATTCGCCGGAGGGTGTGGCGGTCGACTTGCCCTTCTGGGCGCCCATGAAGATCTGGCCGAACTGCTCGCGGTTGTACTCGCCCGAGTCGGACCGAATCTTGACCACGACGTCGTACCCGGTCTCCCGCCCGTTCTCCTGTCGGGCGTTCAGCACGGCGCTGGAGTGCAGCTCGTCCTCACCGAGCCAGCGCCCGACGCGTCCCGGTGTCTGGTCGTGGGCCTGCTCGCCGCCGAACACCGTGCTGACCCCGCTGTCGCTCGACGTCTTCGACTCGAAGGTCCGCCCGGTCCACTGGGCCTGCCCGAGCGGGCCGACCTCGACCCGGTCGTGCTCCTCGGCGCTCTTGCTCTCCGTCACGCTCATGAGCCGGCTGCCGGGCAGCGGGACCCCCGTCTTCGTGTAGGTCTCGAAGGCGGCCCGCCCCTCCTCGGTGCCCAGATCGAACCGGAGGGTGACCGACAGCGCCGAGCTCGTCGACGAACCCTTGACGTTGGTGATGCCACCGGCGATCGACCAGTCCTTCACCTTGTCGCGCGAGACGACCGCGGTCACGTCGACGATCCGCTTCGACACCCGGCGGACGGCCAGCTGGTGGCTCGTACTCTTCTGCTGCCCGTAGCCGACGGTGGCGCCGTACGACGCCGAGACGCCCCAGTTGCTGCCCTCGCTCTCACCGGATCCGCGCGTCTCCCCGACGGGGATGGCGAGGGCGCCCTCGACCGACGTCGGTGCCTGCGCACTGCCCCCGAGCGCGATCAGGGCCGCAGCGTTCTCCGTGAACCGCACCGCCTCGGCCTTGGACGTGAACCTCCGCACGCCGGTCTGGGTGGTCGCCGTGCTCGTGCCGACGGTGGCTCCGACGCTCGGCCCCGTGGGCGTCCGGCTCGCGGAACCGCCGACCCCGACGCCACGGGTGTCGCTGACGGAGTAGGTGACTTCGAAGACCCCGGGCGACACCTCGACCGGGTCACCGGCGTCCACCTGATGGCCGGCCCGGAACGTCGTCTTCACACCGGAGCCGCTCTTGCCGGACATCCCGTAGCCGGCCTCGACGGAGCTGTTGCCCTTCGCGTCGACGGTGACGCCGCCCGTCACGCTGCGCGTGGTGCCCGCCTGATCGGTCCTCGAGTGTCCCACGTTCGCGCCCAGCCCCTGGTCGGTGAGCGTCACGCCACCGGAGGTCGACTTCGAGGACGTGATCGGCAGGCCCTGGGCGTCCACCCCGTGGGTGACCTCCTCGGTCTTGCCGACCTTGGCCTCCAACCCGTGTTTGGTGAGCCCCACGCCACCGGTCGTGCCCACAGTCGTCGACGTGTCCCCGGCCACCGTGGTCCCGGAGCTCCGCCCGGACACGCCGGCGATGGTGTCGCCACCGACGGTGAACCCGCCTCCCTTCTCGGTCTTGCGCGTCGTGCCGCCCGCCGTGGTCTCGTGCTCCTTGACCCACTCGGTGCCGATTCCGCCACCGGGAGCGGCGACGACGTTCCGCTTCGTCCCCTGGGGTTGCGGCCCGGGCGTGACGACCGCGGCCGCCTTCGCGGCGTCCTTGCCGCCCGGTTCCGCCAGCACGGGCCCGACCGGCGTCGACTCCGTCGGACGGGGTGACCTGACGCCGGCCGGCCGCCCGGCGTCGCTGGGATCGAGTGCCGCCGCACGGGGTGCGTTCCGGATCTCCGCCGGCGTCAGGGGAACGCCGCGCCGATCGAGACGTCCACCGACCAGCTTGGCCTCCCTGCTGGTCAGTTGCACGAGCTGCGCGCGGAGCTGCGTGACGGTGCGGAGTTCCTCCTGGCTCTGCCGGACGGCATCGGCGACGCCCCGCTGATCGCCGGCTTGCTGTCGGGCACGCCGCTCGGTCGCCAGCGCCAGGGCGCGCGCACGTGCCGCGCTCAGCTGCTCCTCGAGCGTGATCCGCTCGATGACCGCGCTCTTCGCCTGGCCGCCGCTCCGCCACGAGAACGTCTCCTCCGGCAGGGACATGTAGTCGTTGTGAGCCGCCGCGTACGCCAGCCGCGCCCGCTCCCGGTCGGCCTCCGATCGGGCGGCCTTGAACGCGGCGAGAGCCGCGTCCCGTCGGCCCAGCACCTCCTCACGACGCGCCTGGCCGGGGCTCAGCTTGCTGTCGTCCACGGGTACCGATGCGACAGACAGCTGGTAGATCTCGAACGCCTCGTCCTGAGCGTGCTGGTCCAGCTCGCGGGAGGGGGAGCGGCGCCTGTTCGCGGCTTTCGCCTGCTCGACGATGTCATCCTGGACGTACGACCTCTTGTCGAACTGCTTGCGCTCCATCGCGACGCGAACGCCGCGGAACGTGGTGACGGTGTGCTGGGTCTCGTGGACCGCGTTGTCGACGAGAGTGGCGAAGTCCTGGGCGCTCGGTCGGGCGCCGTCGACGGAGACCTGGCTCAGTGCCATCGTCCACATGGCACCGGTGAAGACGGCGCTGCCCGGCGCTCTGTTGGAGAAGGCGACGCGGACCGGCGGGATCCCCTCGCGAGCGAGCTGCGCGTTGATGATGTTCCGGAGCTCGTCGCGTCGGCCCTCGGGGCCGAGCTGGTCCCAGCGGAGGTAGACCGAGACGTAGTCCGCGGCCCGGGCGCGAGCGCGGGCGTCGGGCTGCGGCATCGGCACCTCGGTCCCGCTCGGCTGCCTGCCGCCCTGCATCGAGTGCTCGTCGACGGAGTACTCCGCCGCGCGGCGCATCTGCTCGGCCCGGTTCGCGCGGCCACGCGGGGTGTCGAGCGGCGACCCGGGGCCGATGCCCAGCTCCTCGGCCTTCGACCCGGGAGTTCGCTGCACGGACATCAGCGCCGAGACCGCTCCGTTGCCTGCGGACCGCTGCAACCGGAGGACGACCGCCGCATCGGGGCGGCCGGCCACGGCCTCCGGGACGGCATCGCCCGTGGTCTTCGGCGGAGCGCGCCGGGGCGTTCCCCG
>JAEUJO010000115.1 GCA_016794615.1 Pseudonocardia sp.
CCCAGCTCGCCGACTGGCTCGCCCAGTACGCCAACGCCGGCACCCGGCGCACCTATGCCTACGCGCTGGGCCTTCCGGTCGCGTGGGTCGACCTGATCGGCGGGGTCCCCGCCCCGACGAGGACCGCCGCCGCCCCGCCCCCCGCGCCCCGCGGCCCGCTGCACCACCTCGCGTGGTTCCGCTGGTGCGCCGCGCGCGCCCTCGACCCCCGCGCGGCCACCGGACGCGACGTCAAGGCCTGGCTGCACGCCCTCGACGCCACCGGCGCGAGCCGCCGGACCCGCCAGCGGATGCTCTCCACCCTCTCGGCTCTCTACGGCCACCTCACCGAGACCGGCGCGGTCGCGGCGAACCCCGCGGCGCTGCACCGCGGCCGGCTCGGCCTGTCCAGCACCGCCCGCGACGCCTCCCCCACCGTCCGGCTCACCGCCGCCCAGCTCGGTGCGCTGCTGCGCGCGGCCGGCGGACTGCCGCACACCCGGGACCCCCGGCTGCGCCGCCTCTACGCCACCCGCGCGGTGGCGTTCGTCGCCCTGCTGACCCTCGGCCTGCGGATCTCCGAGCTGGTCGGGCTGGACCGCGGCGACCTGTACCACAGCGGCGGCGACGACGTGCTGCGCGTGCTCGGCAAGGGTGGGCACCACCGCGAGGTCTACGTCACCGAGCTCGTTGCGGCGGCCCTGGCCGAGTACCTGGCCGAGCGCGACCGGGTCGCCGGTGCGGCGGCCCCGGCGCGGCGGGGCCGCACCGCCGCGGTGGCGAGCCCCCTGGTCGCCACCCGCGACGGTGGCCGCTGCGCCCGCGCCGACCTCTACACGCTGTTGCGCCGGATCGCGGCGCACGCCGGGCCCGAGCTGGACGGTGTCGCGGACCGGGTCCATCCGCACGCCCTGCGCCACGCCTACGTGACCATCGCGCTCGAGCAGGACGCCCGCATCCACCACGTGCAGGCCGACGTCGGGCACGCCTCGATCGCCACCACCCAGCACTACGACCGGGGCCTGCGCACCCGGGCCACCACCGCCGCGGACCTGGTCGCCGCCGCCATCGCCGAATCGCTCAGCACCGACCAGCAGGTCTCTCGATCAGGGCCTTGACAGGATCTGCAGTGCGGACTACAAGTAGAGCTGCAGTTCCGGACCGTTTCATGACGCGGCGGAGGTGATCGCCTGACTGAGTACAGCGCATCGAGATCATCATCGGAACAACTGTCATGACGACGGGCCCGGCCACCTCGGCCGGGCCCTCTACTTCGTCGGAGGAGCGACGCGACAGGTGACCGGAGGCGTGTCCCAGCTCGACGACGAGAACTTCCCGGCCGTGACGATGGGTCAGGCGGCCGAACTCCTCGAGGTGCAGCCCGCATTCCTGCGCAGCCTCGACGCCGCCGGCGTCGTCACCCCGCACCGGTCCGGCGGAGGGCACCGCCGCTACTCCCGCCGCCAGCTCGCGACGGCCGCCCGGATGCGCGCCCTGTTCGACGACGGGCTGAACCTCGACGCCGCCGCCCGCATCGTCGCCCTGCAGGACCAGCTGCAGGCCGCCCGGGCGCGGATCACCGAGCTGGAACACCGCCTGCCCCGGATCGACCCGGACACCGCGACCACAGGCCGAGAAGCCTGTGGGTGATCGGTTTCAGGCCGCTTCTGGATGTTCCTCGGGTGGCCGTGGTCGGGTGCGTTGGATGCCCCAGCGCGGGTGGGGTGGTTCGCCGGCCTGCTGGCGGACCAGCTGTCGGGTCATGATCATGGTGGTGGCCCGGAGCGGCATGGCCTCGTGGTGCTCGCCCGAACCGTGATCAGCTCACCAACAGGCTCTGAGACCACCCGGATCTCCGAGGACGGGGAACGGAACACACCGACCCCGCCACGGCGTGGCCGTGGCGGGGTCGGCGACACACAGGCCGAGATGCAGGTCAGAGCCGCTCGAAGATCGCGGCGATGCCCTGGCCGCCGCCGATGCACATCGTCACCAGCGCGTAGCGACCACCGGTGCGCTGCAGCTCGTAGAGCGCCTTGACGGTCAGCACCGCGCCGGACGCGCCGACGGGGTGGCCCAGCGCGATCGCGCCACCGTTCGGGTTCGTCTTCTTCGCGTCCAGCTCGAGCCCGCGGGACACGGCGATCGCCTGCGCGGCGAAGGCCTCGTTCGACTCGATCACGTCCATCGAGTCCAGCCCCATGCCCGCCTTCTCGAGCGCCTTCTTCGTCGACGGGATCGGGCCCTCACCCATGATGTGGTTCGGCACGCCCGCCACCGCGTACGACACCAGCCGGGCCATCGGCTTCGCGCCCGCCTTCTGGGCCACCTTGGCGTCGGCCAGCACGAGGAACGCCGCACCGTCGTTGACGCCCGAGGCGTTGCCCGCGGTGACCGTGCCGTCCTTCTTGAACGCCGGGCGCATCTTCGCGAGAATCTCGGCGGTGGTGTTGGGCTTGACGTGCTCGTCGGTGTCGACCGTGACCTCACCCTTGCGGGTCTTCTTCACGATCGGGACGATCTGGTCCTTGAAGCGGCCCTCGGCCATCGCCGCCGCAGCCCGGCGGTGCGACTCCGCGGCCAGCTCGTCCTGCTCCTCGCGGCTGATCCCCCACTTCTCGGCCAGGTTCTCCGCGGTGATGCCCATGTGCCCGACGCCGAACGGGTCACTCAGCGCCGACACCATCGAGTCGAGCACCTGCGTGTTGCCCATGCGGACACCGGTGCGCATCGCCGTCGACATGTAGACCGCGCGCGACATCACCTCGGCGCCGCCGCCGATGCCGAGGTCGCAGTCACCGAGCAGGATGTTCTGCGCCGTGGTGACGATCCCCTGCAGGCCCGAGGAGCACAGCCGGTTCACGGCCATCGCCACGGACTCCATCGGCAGCCCGGCCTGGATCGCCGCGACCCGGGCGACATAGGGGTAGCGCGCGTCGGTGGGGATACAGTTGCCCACCGTCACGTAGTTGATCTGGGCCGGGTCGATGCCCGACCGCACCACGGCCTCCTTCATCACGGTGCCACCCAGCTCGTGAGGCTCGATGTCCGACAGCCCGCCGAGGAAGGTCCCGACCGGCGACCGTACGGCCGACAGCACCACGACGTCCCGTGCACTCATGTCCCGGTATCCTCTCCGCGCTTTATGCGTCGCCGCCGCCGTCCGGCCTCGTTCCCCGGACTCTCGCGCGCCGGCGCGCGATCCTGGTCACCCGACCCTAACCCGGCAACGCCCGTCGGTCACGGTGGCGAGGGACTCTTGTGGGGCGACGGGTCGGTGTGCAGCAGTCGGCCGCGCACGGCAACCCGTTCACCGTGCACCCCGCCGACGGCACGTCCGCCGACAGCGCGCGGGGGGCCACCGCGGCGGTGTGCTCGGCGACCAGCTCGACGACCATGTCGGCGAACCGGGGGTCCGGGCCGGCCGTCGCGGCCCGGGCGAACGCCATGCCCAGCTCCTCGGCGCACTGCCGCGCCTCGGCGTCGAGGTCCCAGATCACCTCGATGTGGTCGGAGACGAACCCGACCGGTGCGACGACCACGGCCGGGACACCCACCAGCGTCTGGAGATGGTCGACGATGTCGGGCTCGAGCCACGGCACCTGCGGCGGACCCGACCGCGACTGCCACACCACGTCCCACTCGGACAGGCCGAGCTCCTCGGCGACCAACCGCGCGGCCTCCGCGACCTGCCGCGAGTAGCGGTGGCCCCCGTCGGACGGCGTGCCCGCGGCGGCGTCCGCGGCGGTGGGCACCGAGTGGGCGGTGAACACCACGCGCGCCCGGTCGCGGACCGCGGCGGGCAGGGTGGCTCGGCCGGCGCGCACCGCGTCCGCGTTCGCCGCGACGAACGCCGGGTGGTCGAAGAAGTGCCGCAGCCTGACCAGCTCGGGCGCGCGGTCCCCGACCGCCTTGCGGGCCCGCGCGATGTCTTCGTGGTACTGCCGGCACGCGGAGTAGCCGCCGTAGGCGCTGGTGGCGAACACCAGCGCACGCCGCACCCCGTCGCAGGCCATCTGCGCGACGGTGTCCTCGGCCAGCGGGTGCCAGTTCCGGTTGCCGAAGTACACCGGCAGGTCCGTGCGCTGCCGGACCGCCGCGATCAGGTCCCGGTTGCGGGCGTTGAGCGGGCTCACCCCGCCGAAGTGCCGGTAGTGCTCCTCGACGGCGTCGAGCCGCTCCGGCGGCACGCCGCGGCCCCGGACGACGTTCTCCAGGAACGGGCGCACCTCGTCGGGCCCTTCCGGGCCGCCGAACGACAGGACGAGCAGGGCGTCCACGGGGCCCTGCGAGAACGGCACAGGATCGAGCACACCCCCGATTCAACACCGCGCCGTCCCACCCGCGCCGTCCCACCCGCGCCCGCCGCTCCCGGCAGGATGCGGCCGCCGGCCGCATCCCCCGGTCAGACCCCGACCGCGTGGAACCCGCCGTCCGCCCACACCATCGACCCGGTCGTCGCCGGCAGCCAGTCGCTCAGCAGGGCGCACACCGTCTTCGCCACCGGGACCGGGTCGTTGACATCCCAGCCCAGCGGCGCCCGGGCGTCCCACGCGTCCTCGAAGGCCGAGAACCCGGGGATCGACTTCGCGGCCATCGTCCGCACCGGGCCCGCCGCGACGAGGTTCACGCGGATCCCCTTCGGCCCCAGCTCACGGGCCAGGTACCGGGTGACCGACTCCAGCGTCGACTTCGCCACACCCATCCAGTCGTAGGCAGGCCATGCCTGGCGGTTGTCGAAGTCCATGCCGACGATCGATGCGCCCGCGCTCAGCAGCGGCAGCGTCGCCGTGGCCAGCGACTTCAACGAGTAGGCACTGACCTGGATGGTCGTCGCCACGTCCGCCCACGGGGCGTTCAGGAACGCACCCTCGCCCAGGCACGTCTGCGGGGCGAACCCGATCGAGTGCAGGACACCGTCCAGCCCGGGATCCTCGCCCAGATGCTCGACCAGCCGGCCCGCCAGGCTGTCGAGCTGCTCCTGATTCGAGACGTCCAGCTCGACGACCGGCGCGGGCTTCGGGAGCCGCTGGGCGATCCGCTCGACCAGCCGCAGCCGCCCGTACCCGGTGAGCACGACCTGCGCGCCCTGCTCCTGCGCGGTCTTCGCAGCGTGAAACGCCAGTGAGGCGTCGGTGATCACGCCGGTGACCAGCAGGCGCTTGCCGTCGAGCAGTCCCATGTCTCTCCCTGTTCCGCGGGCCGTCAGTGGCCCATGCCCAGGCCGCCGTCGACGGGGATGATCGCACCCGTCACGTACCCCGCAGCGTCCGATCCCAGCCACGTCACGGCCCCGGCGACCTCGTCGGCCGTGGCGTAGCGGCCCAGCGGCACCTGCGCCAGGATCTCCGCGCGGCGGGCGTCGGGCAGGGCGCGGGTCATGTCCGTGTCGACGAACCCGGGCGCGACGACGTTCGCGGTGATCCCCCGCGACCCCAGCTCCCGGGCCACCGACCGGGCCAGCCCGATCAGGCCCGACTTCGACGCCGCATAGTTGACCTGCCCGGCCGACCCGGTCAGCCCCACGACCGACGACACGAAGATCATCCGGCCTCCGCGGGCCTTCAGCATCCCGCGCGACGCGCGCTTGGCGACCCGGTAGGCCGCGGTGAGGTTCGCGTCGACGACCCGGCCGAACGACTCCTCGCTCATCCGCATCAGCAGCCCGTCGTCGGTGATCCCGGCGTTGGACACCAGCACCTGCACCGGCCCGTGCGCGGCCTCGACCGTGCCGAACGCGGCGTCCACGGCGGAGGCGTCGGTGACGTCGCAGGGCACCGCGAGCAGCTCCTCGGGCAGGTCCGTGACCGGGCTGCGATG
>JAEUJO010000135.1 GCA_016794615.1 Pseudonocardia sp.
GGCGCGGGTGCATACGGCGCCGGCGCCTACGGCATGGGTACCGTCGGCGCCGGGCCGTACGGTCCCGGGGCCGCGTTCGCCGCCAACGGCACCGCCGACCCGTTCGCGATGGCGCAGGTCCCGCAGCCCTCTGCCGTCACCGACACCGACGGCGACGGGCTCACCGACGACATGGAGCGGCTTCTCGGTACGGATCCGACGAAGGCCGACACCGACGGCGACGGCCTGTCCGACGCCTACGAGACGACGGTCAGCCACACCGACCCATTGTCGGCCGACACCAACCACGACGGGATCACCGACGCCGTCGAGATCGCGCAGGGCAAGGACCCCGGGCACGCGGACATCCCGGCGGCCGCGCGAGCCGCGGGCTTCGGAGGTCTGGCCACCATGGACTCCGACGGCGACGGGCTGAGCGACGCCGAGGAGCAGAGGCTCGGCACCGACCCGTTCAACGCGGATACCGACCACGACGGAGTGCCCGACGGCGTCGAGGTGGCGCACGGACTGAACCCGCTCCTGGTCGACAGCAACAACGACGGCATCACCGACGGTTTCGCCGTCGAGCACGACCTGCTGGGTCCCCCGGGTGTCCCCGGCATGCCGGGAGCTCCGGGGGCCATGGGCGTCCCCGGAGGCATGGGCGTCCCCGGAGGCATGGGCGTGCCGGGGGGCTTGGATGCCCCGGGAGGCGCGAACCTGCCGGACGTCCCGGGTGGCTCTGCCCTGGACACCCACCTGCTGCCCTGACCGCTGCAGGTCCGCTCAGACCCGGGCAGGTACGAGGCTCGCCACGATCCCCTCGCAGGTGCGGACCACACCGCGCGCCGCGATCCGGGCCTCGCGGCTGGTCAGCGGTGACGACTCCACCCGCCGCCACCGGTCCAACGCCGTGTACGCGGCGTCGAGCAACTGCGGAACCGACGAGTTCTCCGGCAGCCCCAGCCGGCGCGCGATGCTGTGCCCGGACCCGCCCAGCAGCCGGTCCATCTCCTCCTCCAGGCGTTCGGCGATGCCGACCGTGCCCGTCCGCAGGCCGGTGAGCAGCCGGACCTCCACGAACTCGTGCGCCGCCCCCATCACCTCCTCGACGCGCGCGTCGATCAGATCGGCGTCCGCACACCCGCCCCGCCGCAGCACCGCCCGCACCACGGCCAGCGCCGAGCGCGCCCGCAGCAGCTTGCTGCGCTCCAGGAACTGCCGCACGAGCACGCCCCGCAGCTCCTCCAGCTTGCTGTCGGTGGCCAGCCGTTTCGCCAGGTCCGTCGCCGACCCGACGGTGCCGTCCCGGATCAGCGTCACCGACAGCCGCACGCCGAACAGGCCCAGCCGGTCCGCGAGGTGCCCGCGTTCGAGCGGGGTCAGCCGGACGTCGGTGTCGTCGGCCAGCAGCCGGTCCGCGGTGAGCAGCAGCTCGTTGCGCTCGGCGTCGGGCAGCGCGGCGATCGTCGCCAGCGCCCGGTACTCCTCCTCGCGCAACGTCGTCCCGGCCTGGCCGAGCAGCCCCGCGACCGGCAGCACCAGCGGGCAGAGGCGGTGGATGCGCGAGTCGCGTTCGTAGCGGTCGGCGACGCGTGCGGCGACCGTCAGCGCGTCGAGCCGGCACGACCCGATCTCGTCGGGCCGCGACAGCACCCCGACGGCGTTGAGCGGAGTGCCGCGCCCCAGCTCATCGTCGTGGAACGCCTCCAGGAACCGGACGTCGCTGGCGTGGCTGTGCCGGAACAGGTACAGCACGGCGTCGACGACCGGTGGCCGGTCGTCCTCGGCGGACAGCAGCGTCGACGTCCGCTCCGACACCTCCGTCGACAGCGACGCGATCCCCGGTGTGTCGACCAGCGTGACGTCGCGCAACCGGGACGACGGCCAGCTCACCTCGAGGTGGTCGAACGCCTCGGCGGGGCCGCCCAGGTCGACCTCCAGCGCCCCGCCCTCGCGGCTGAACGGGCGCTGCTCGCGTCGCCCGTTCTTGTGTACCGCGGTGGCCTTCGCGGCGTGACCGCCGATGTACCAGGTGACGAGCTTGGTGCACTCGCCGGCGTCGGTGGGGGCCAGCTCCTCCCCGACCAGGGCGTTGAGCAGCGTCGACTTGCCTGCTTTCACCCGTCCGGCGATCGCCAGCCGCAGGGGCCCGGACAGCCGCTCGACGGCGTCGGCAAGCTGGTCCCGGGAGTTCGGGTCGAGCGCCCGGTCCCGGGCCGCGCTGACCAGCTCGCGGACCGCGGCGGTCAGCGGGTCGTCCTGCGGGAAAGGCGGATTCATGCCGCTCCCCGGGACGCCGCGGGCGCCTTCCCGAGCCGTTCGATCTCGGCCCGGCGAGCGGCCAGCTCCGCGGTCCGCCGGTCGCGTTCCTGCGGGCTGAGCGAGGCTGCGCGCTCGGCGGAGGACAGCGCACGCTGCGACGAGGCGTGCAGGACACCCGCCCGGGCCTGGAACTCGTCGCGCAGCTCCCGGCGGGTGCGCCGCAGCGAGTCCAGACAGTCCTTCTCGATCACGAAGTTGGCCTCGTCGAGGTAGCGCCGGCAGGACATCTTCGCCTGCTGGCGGCGGTAGGTCAGCTGCCGCTGGCGCTCGTCGCGGATGAGCTTGCGGCCGATGAAACCCACACCGAGGAGGATCGGCGCGGCGGCGATCAGCAGGAGCGGGCCGCCCACCGCGCTGGCCACGGAACCGGCCACCGTCGCGGGGATGAGCGCGGCCCGGCCCGCGAAGATCATCCGGACCAGCTTCTGGCTGTCCGGCGCCGCCATCTGGGCGGGGTCGAAGGTCAAGCCGCGGAGCACGTCGACCGGGGCGGTCAGCCCCAGCTGCAACGGCTCGTCGGACTCCAGCGCGAACGTCTCCGCCACCTCGGCGGCCAGTGTCGCCGCCCGCTCGTTGAGCAGCTCGTGGTTCTCGTTCGCGGCCCGCACCACCTGGCGCTGCAGCCACACCTCGATGTCCGACCAGGACTCCTTGGGGTCGCCCTGGTCGATGACGGCCTCGACGTCGCGCACGACGGTCCGCATACGCCCGGAGAGGTCGTGCTTGACGTCGGCGATCAGCTGGTCGATGCCGTCGAACAGGAACTGTTGCCAGCCGTTGCCGCGTTCGACGAGCTTGCGCGTGCGTTCCGAGCGGCGCCGCAGCGCCCCGACGACCTCCTCGGACGCCTCCGGCTTGGCCAACACCTGCTGCTCGGACGCCACCTCCAGGCGCAGCTGCTCCTTGGCGAAGCCGAGGTCCCGGGACGCGGCGGCGACGGCCTGCTCGGCCGCGGCCTCCAGCACCGCGGCGCGCAGCCAGTCGAACAGCGGTGCGAACCCCGACTCCTCGTTCAGGGCGGGGGAGCGCCACGCGCGCAGCCGCAGGAACGACGACACGGGGATCATCGGCAGGTCGATGCCCACCGTGGCCAGGTGCTGCCGGTCCAGCTCGACGATCCGGCGCCACGCCGGGTACAGGTCGGTCTTGGTCACGACGCACACCGCGGCGGAGCAGCGCTCCAGCGCCTGGCGGAGGAAGTCGACCTCGGGGCCGGTCAGCTCCTGCGACGCGTCGGTGACGAAGATCACGCCGGCTGTGGCCCGCAGCGCGCCGAGGGTGACGATCCCGTGCGCGGACTCCAGCCCGCCGACGCCGGGGGTGTCGACGAGGCTCAGCCCGGTCTTCAGCAGGCGGTGGGGGAGCCGGACCTCGACGGAGCGCAGGCGGCGCCGCCAGCTCGGGTCCGCGGCCTCGGAGACGAGGTCGGCGAGCCGGTCCACGTCGACGGGTTCCTCGACGGTGCCGCTGTCCGGGGAGTCGGCGGGCGGCCGCTCGACCGGCTCCAGCTGTGCCGCGGCCGAGGGCTCCGCGCCGTAGCGGACGACGGTGGGTACGGCGGTGACGATGTCGGCGTCGGTCGGGCAGACGTCGGTCTGCAGCAGCGCGTTGACCAGCGTGCTCTTGCCGCGCTTGAACTCCCCGACGACGGCGACGCTCAGCACCTGCTCGCCGAGCCGCTTGCGGGCCTGTTCCAGATGGGTTCCCAGGTCGGGGCGGTCGTGGCGCTCGGCGAGCTTCCTGCCCTCGTCGAGCGC
>JAEUJO010000162.1 GCA_016794615.1 Pseudonocardia sp.
GGTCGGTGGCGTGCCGGACGACGGAGTCCGGTCAGATGGAGTAGTCGTCGGTCTCCCACATCCCGAGAGCCGGCATCTGCAGCGGCTGGTGCTCGACCTGCCCGGTGACCTCCTCCTCGAGCCGGTTCACCCGCGACAGCAGCGACTTGACGGCGACCCCCACCGGGTCGGACAGGGACGCGTCGTTCACCCGCGCGTCGTCTGCCGCTCTCCTGACCGCGATCACCTGCCCGGGCACGCCGACCACGACCGACCCGTCCGGAACGGACCGCAGCACCACGGCGTTCGCACCGATCCGGCTCTCCGTGCCGACCGTCACCGGTCCCAGGATCTTGGCTCCCGCACCGACGACGACCCGGTCCCGCACGGTGGGGTGCCGCTTCACGTGCTCGGTGCTGACGCCACCGAGGGTGACCCCGTGGTAGAGGGTCACGTCGTCGCCGATCTCAGCAGTCTCCCCGATCACGACGCCGGAGCCGTGGTCGATGAACAGGCGGCGGCCGATGCTCGCCCCGGGGTGGATCTCGATGCCCGTGGCCCACCGGGTCAGCTGCGACAGCGCCCTGGCCGGAAGGCGCCACCCCCGCCTCCACAGGCGGTGGCTGATCCGGTGTGCCCACACCGCGTGCAGCCCCGGGTAGCACAGGACGACCTCCCCCCGGCCGCGGGCCGCCGGGTCGCGGGCCAGCACCGAGTCGAGCTCGGCACGCAAGCCGCCGAAGGCCACCTCATCACCTCGTCCGCGTCGTCAGTCGGCCAGGTGGGCGAACAGCGCTGTGCTCAGGTACCGCTCGCCGAACGACGGGATGATGACGACGACGAGCTTCCCGGCATTCTCCGGCCGGCTCGCGACCACACCTGCCGCCCACAGCGCCGCGCCCGACGAGATCCCCACGAGCAGGCCTTCCTCGACGGCTGAACGGCGAGCCAGTGCGATGGCGTCCTCGTTCTTCACCTGGATGACCTCGTCGTACACGGACGTGTCGAGGATCTCGGGGACGAAGCCGGCGCCGATGCCCTGAATGGGGTGCGGGCCCTTCACTCCCCCCGACAACACCGGCGAGGCGGCCGGCTCGACGGCCACCATCTGCACCGAGGGCCTGCGCTCCTTGAGCACCTGCCCGACGCCGGTGATGGTGCCTCCGGTTCCGACGCCGCTGACCACGATGTCGACCCGACCGTCGGTGTCCCGCCAGATCTCCTCGGCCGTGGTGCGCCGGTGGATCTCGGGATTGGCCGGGTTCGCGAACTGCTGCGGGATGAAGTATTTCGCGTCGGTCTTCGCCAGCTCCTCGGCCACCGCGATCGCACCGGCCATCCCGTCCGGACCGGGGGTCAGGATCAGCTCGGCCCCGTACGCCCGCAGCAGCAGCCGACGCTCGACGCTCATCGTCTCCGGCATCGTGAGCACGCAGGGAATTCCGCGGGCGGCGCACACCATCGCCAGCGCGATCCCGGTGTTGCCACTGGTCGGCTCCAGCACGACGGTGTCCGGCCCGATCAGGCCGGCCTCCTGCGCGGCGTCGATCATCGACACCCCGATCCGGTCCTTCACGCTGTGCGCCGGATTGAAGAACTCGAGCTTCGCGACGACCTCGGCCACCGCGCCAGGCAGGAGGTTCCGGATGCGGACCAGCGGCGTGTCGCCGATCAGCTCGGTGATGTCGTTGGCGATGCGTTGAGTCATGCAAGTCCTTCCACGTCGGAGCCGGGCCGCAGACGGTCGCGTGCAGACCGGCTTCGGGAACCGCGGGCGGAGCTCGCCGGGCCCCGTCACCGCGAGTGACCGGGCGAACTCAGCCGGGGAGCACAGCACAGCGAGGTGTCGTCAGGAAACGCGACAGCGCATTCCTGGAAGGCTGCGCCAATGCGCGATACGCATCAGCGCGTACTCCGGCGTCGCCGAAGGCCGGTTCCCGGTCATCTCGTTTCCACCGTCAGGGCGGCCCTGCCGCCACCGATTCTGTTCAGCCGGCGGAACACGAGCGACAACACGGGAGGTTGTGCGGAGGGCTGAACACACCACGACAGTAGGGTTCAGCCGCGGGCACCGTCAAGGCCGGCGACTCAGGTGCCGGTGCATGGGGCTCGGCGGTCTGCTGCGTGGCGGCCGGTCCGGCTGCGGCCGGGCCGGGGAATGGTTGCCTGCACGGCGAACCGGAATGCTGCGACGTCGCCGGGCTGCCGAACGTCAGGCGGTCCGGCGGGCGGAGTGCGCAAGGTTGACGAGGTCGTCGAGCACATCGGCGGCCGGCGGCATGGCGGCGATCTCGGACTTCAGCGCGGCGGCAGCTCTCGCGTAGGCGGGATCGTCGAGAACCGACGACACAGCGGCGCGGAGACGATCCGGGGTGACGTCGTCGGGCAGCAGCCGGATGCCCGCACCGGTGGCGTGCACGTGCTCGGCGTTGGCGAACTGGTCGGCGCCGCGGGGCAGGCAGACCTGCGGCAGCCCGGATGCCAGGGCGCCGAGCATGGTGCCCGAACCGGTGTGGGACACGACGGCGGACGCCATGGGCAGCAGCAGCGCCTGCGGGACGAACGAGGCCGCCGCGACGTTGGCCGGACGCCGGCCGAGGAGTGCAGGGTCGGTTCCCGGCCCGGTCGTGACGGCGATCGAGATCGGCAGGTCCTGGATGGCGTCCAGCATGCCGCGCACCAGGTCGAGATCGTTGAAGACCGTGCCCAGGGTGAGGTAGACGAGCGGCGCCTCGGGAAGCTCGAGGAACTGCGGTGGGAGCCGATCCTCGGGGGTGATCCGGCCGGACACCGGTCGGACCGGCCAGATGTCCATGTCGGCGAACTGGGGGGACTGCAGACCCGGCGGGCACGGGTCGACGTAGAGGCCGGTCTCGAAGGCGTGCCGCCGGTCCGGGGTGCCGAGCTCGGAGCTGACATGGTCGAACATCACACGTGCCAGCGCCAGGGTGCCGGGGACGTGCGTGCCGAAGCCGTGCGTGACGTGCAGCGCCCCGGTCGCACAGGCGGCCTCCCGGCCGGCCAGCTCGGTGATCTCGCTGATCACGATCTCCGGGCGCCAGGCGGTGGCCCGAGGGAGCAGGTCCAGGGCGCGCCGGACCGCGGGACGGGCGAACAGGTGGACGGCGTCGCGGCCGAGTTGCTCCTCCTGAGTGGCGGCGGGCACGGCGCTCGCCGCGGCGAGTCCGGCGACGGCCTCGCCCAGCGGCGGCCCCACGGTCCACGTCGTGAAGCCATGGCGCTGCAGGTCCGGCACCAGCTCCGCGCCGGTGGCCAGCACGACCTCGTGCCCGGCGTCGCGGGCGGCGTCCAGCAGGGGGAGCATCGGGAAGACGTGCCCGACGAGCGGGCAGGCGGTGAACAGAAGTCTCATGATCGCCATTGAGCCGGTTTCCGGGGTCGTCGGCATCGGTGGTGACTACCGAGATTCCTGCGGACCCCGGTCGCGGAGACGCGCTGCCACCTGCACTGGCCGCCGTCCCGACCGCAGGCGCGGGACCGTGGACGCGGCGAGATCCCGGGCCGAGCACGGGCATGCTCGGCGAGGTGGCGCGGTGCGCGCAGCACAGGGGGGCCGGAGCGGGACGCTCCGGCCCCCCTCGGGCGGCGGGTCCGGGTCAGTGGGCGGCGTGGAACGCGTCCACAACGGTCTTCGGGATCCGGCCGCGCTCGGAGACCTGGTGGCCGTTCTGCCGGGCCCACGCCCGGATCGCGGCGGTCTGTTCCCGGTCCAACGGCTGCGGCTTCCGGACCGAGCTCGTGGTCATCTTCGGGGCCCGGCGACCGACCGCCGCGGATCCGCCGCTCCTGCGGGCCGCGGCGACAAACGACGCCAGCGACTCGCGCAGGCGGGCGGCGTTGTCCTCGGACAGGTCGATCTCATATGCCCGGCCGTCGAGCGCGAACGAGACCGTGCCCGTCGCAACCGATCCGTCGAGGTCGTCGACGAATTTCACGTTCACTTGCTGCGCCATACATGCTTCCGTTTCAGTCAGGCGTCTTCCGTCCCCTCCGATTATGCCTATCATGAGCAGCACCGGCAAACTCGCCACCCGGAAGAGGTGCGTAGCGCTGATTATTTCGCTATTGCGTGGTTCCCGCGGGGGTGCCGACAACGGCCGCGGCTGAATTGTCATACCGTGGCGGTGGCGCCGAGCGCGCCGGTGGCTGCGAACGCGCTCGGAATGCCCTCGGTGGCGCTCCGGGTCGCCGGCCTCACCGAACGCGATCGTCGGCGCGCGCCGGGACGCGGAGGGCACGGCGGTGCTCCGAAGGCGTTCGGCCGTAGAGGTCGAGGAATGCCCGGCGCATCGTCTCCGACGATCCGAAGCCGCACCGGTCGGCCACCCGCGCCAGCGGGAGGTCCGTCGCGGCGAGCAGGGCGGCGGCGGCCTCGGTGCGGGCCCGGCGGACGTGCTCGGCCGGGCTGCGTCCCAGGTGCGTGCGGAACAGGCGCACCAGGTGGCGTTCGCTGACCCCCGCGCGCTCGGCGAGCACAGCCGCGGACAGATCGCCGTCGAGGTGTGTGACGACGTGGTCGACGACGTCGCGCACGACGTCGTTCGCCGGGGCGGGCGCGGCGACGTGCATGCTCATCTGGGCCTGCGTGCCCGGCCGCTGCAGATAGGTGACCAACGCGCGCGCCACCTGTCGGGCGAGGTCGGGGCCGTGGTCCTCGTCGACGAACGAGAGGGTCAGGTCCAGCGCGCTGGTCACGCCGGCCGACGTCGCGACCCGGCCGTCGCGGATGAAGATCGGGTCGGGGTCCACGGTGACCGCCGGATGGTCGCGCGCGAGGGTGCCGGCGAACGCCCAGTGCGTGGTGGCGCGCCGCCCGTCGAGCAGGCCGCAGGCGGCGAGCACGCTCACCCCGGTGCACACCGACGCGACGCGGCGGGCCTGCCGGGCGAGTCGGCGCACATGGGCGACGAGCACGGGGTCCTGCGCCGCGCGCAGGTGGCCGTATCCGCCGACCACGACGAGCGTGTCGACCGGACCCGTCTCACGCTCCAGCGCGCCGTGCGCCTCCAGCCGCAGTCCCGGCCGCGCGGTCACCGGCCGTCCGCCGGGGGAGAGCAGGCGGACGTCGTAACCGGGGAGGGCGCCCACGGACGCGTCGTCGGATGGGGGCTCGGAGTGGGTGCTGTACCGCCCGGCCAGGAAGCGAGTGGCCATCGCCAGTGTCGTGGTGACGCACGCGATGTCGAGGAGCTCGGCGTCGTCGTAGCCGACGACCGCGACGGCAACAGCCACGTCAGGGACGATACGACGCAGGGGGTCCGGAACGGACCGGTCTCGCAGGATTCCGGACCGGTGGCCGAGCAATACCCCCTCAGGGTACGAGTCCGCACGATGCTCATGGCCATGACCACGCACACCAGCTCGCCCCGTCCGTCCGTCCGGTTTGCCTCGCTGGTCCACCGCTGGCCCAGCGCCGTCGGGCTGCTCGCCGCTGCGGGCCTGTTCCTCGCCGGGGTGGACCGCGCCTCGGTCGCTCTCGTGGTCGCGATCGCCGCGACCTGCTACGTGGCCGCGGCGGCGTTCTCCCTGCCCCGGATGGCGTGGGCCTGGATCCCCTTGTCGTTCGTGATCGTCCTCGCGGGTGCGCTGGTCGAGCTCGACCCGCTCGTGGTGACGGTCGGTGCCGCCGCCCTGCTCGTCGTCGTCGGGTTCCTGCGGGGCGCTTCCCGGCCGGCGTTGACCCTGGAGATCGCCGGGCTGCTGCTCTACGGGGCGGTCGCGGTGGGCGCGCTGCTGCTCGCCCCGACGGCCGGCCTGGTCGTGGTCGCCGCGACGCTGGTCGCGCACGGGATCTGGGACCTCTGGCACCTGCGCCGGCACCGCGACCTCGTCTCCCCCTCCTTGGCGGAGGCGTGCGTGGCGCTCGATGTCCCGCTCGGCCTGGCGGTCCTCGTCGCCGTGCTGGTGTGACCCCGGTTCTCCCGCCATGATGACGACGCTGCCGCCTGCGGGGGTGGGCGGTGCAGTCTGGAGATCATCATGGCGGCTCGACGACACCGCCACCGCACCGACGAGCCGCGTCCGGCCGGCGCGCTGCTGCCCGACCGGCGCAGCGGCGGTCTGCCGGCGTCGGCGCTCGCGCTGCAGCGACTCCTACGCCATGTTCTGCCTGGAGGTGAGCTGACCGGTCGGGTCCGGCCCGTGGACGTCACAGCCTTGTGCGACCCGGTGACGCAGAGGAGTGTGGTGGGGATCGGCGGCGCCGCCGGGGGTGCCACCCCGATCGAGGAGGGGGTGGATCGTGTTTGCACGTTCCACCACGGTTCAGGTGCGTCCGCAGTCGCTCGACGCGGCGGTGGCCCGCGTCCGTGACGACGTGATGTCGGCCGTACCGGCGACCGAGGGCTGCCTCGGCGTGTCCATGCTCGTCAACCCCACGTCGGGCCGCTGCATCGTCACGAGTGCCTGGCAGACGGAGGAGGCGATGAGCGCGGACCAGCATCTGCAGCCCCTCGTCGACCGTGCCACGACCGGGGACGCGACACCGGAGGTCGAGGACTGGGAGATCGGGGTCGTGCACCGCAACCACAGCTCGGGTCCGGGTGCCTGGGTGCGGGTGAGCTGGGTGCACGTCGAGCCGGAGCAGGTCGGCCGGCTGGCCGAGCTCTATCGGAACGTGCTGCTACCGACGATCGTGGAGTTCGGGGGGTACTGCAGTGCCAGCCTGCTTCTCGACCGGGCGTCGGGCCACGCCGTGTCGTCGGTGACCTTCGACAGCTTCGAAGCGATGCGCACCACCCGCACGCTCGCCTCCGGGGTGCGCGAGCACCTGGACGGCGAGGTGCTCGAGGTCGACGAGCTGCAGCTGGCGGTCGCACACCTCCGGGCCGGCCTGATCGACGACCGGAACCCCTGACGCGAGCGTCAGGGGTCCAGCAGCGCGGTCCACGTGAGCAGGGTGCCGCTGCCGGGGCCCGGCTCGAGCACGAAGTCGCCGCCGTGCTGCTCGGCACGGCGGCGCATGTTGGCCAGACCGCTGCGGCGCGTGGTGTCGCTGATGCCGACGCCGTCGTCCCGGACGGTGAGCGTGACCCGCTCCTCGTGGGCGGTGAGGTCGATCTCCGCGGAGTGCGCGTGGGCGTGCCGGGCGATGTTGCTCAGCGCCTCGCGCACGACGGCGAGCAGGTCGTCGCTGATGCTGTCGGGAAGGATGTCGAGCAGGCCGGAGAAGCGGACGTCGGGGTCGAACCCGAAGGCGGGGGCGAGTTCGCCGACCAGGTCGAGCACGCGGCTGCGCAGGCTTCGCGGGGTGGTCTGCGAGGTCTGCTGGAGCTGGAAGATGGCGGTGCGGATCTGGCTGATGGTGGCGTCGAGATCGCCGACGGTGGCCATGACGCGGTTGGTGGCGCAGCCGGGGCCGAGGGTGGCCGCGAGTGCCTGCAGGGACAGCCCCGCCGCGAAGAGGCGCTGGATGACGTGGTCGTGCAGATCGGCGGCGATGCGCTCACGTTCGTCGAGCAGGGCGGCGCGATGCTGGTCCGCGCGGGCTTGGGCGAGTTCGAGGGCGACGGCGGCCTGGTTCGCGAAGCCGGTCGCCAGGTCCAGGTCCTCGGCGGTGAACGCCGCCCGACCGCGCAGCCGGACGAGGTTGAGCACGCCGTGTACGCGGTCGGAACCGCAGAGCGGCACGACCAGCAACGGGCCGGCGTCCACGACGGCCGACCCCGCGTACCGCAGCGAGGGTGACTCGTCCGGCGAGGTCAACCGGAGCGATGTCCCGGTTGTGAACGCCCGCCCGGCGAGCGATGCGCTCAACGGGACGACGAGGTCCATGATGCTGCCTGCGCTGGGCCCGACGGCCACGGACACCCGCAGATCCGCGCCTCGACCGCCGTCCGGGAGCGCGATGGTGACGATGTCGGCGTCGGCGACCTCCCGGCTGCGGTCGGCGACGAGGCGCAACGAGGCGGCGGCGTCGTCGGGGGCGGCTGCCAGGATCCCCCGGGTGATCGCGGCGGTCGCCTGCAGCCACTTGCCCCGCAGGCGGGCGGCCTCGTACAGGTGGGAGTTGTCGATCACGGCGGCGGCGGTGGCGGCGAGGGCCGTCGTGAGCTCCTCGTCCTCGGCGCTGAACTCACCGTGGGTGCTCTCGGTGAGGTAGAGGTTGCCGAACACCTCGTCGCGGATGCGGATCGGCACGCCGAGGAAGCTGCTCATCGGCGGATGGCCGTCGGGGAAGCCCGACGAGCGGGGGTCGTCGGCGAGGTTGCGGAGCCGGATCGGGTGCGGCTCGTCGATCAGGGCGCCGAGCAGGCCCTTGCCGACCGGAAGGTGCCCGATCCGGTCGACGAGGGAACGCGGGATACCGACGTGGACGAACTCGGCCAGCCCACCGTCCGGGGCGAGCACGCCGAGCGCGGCGTAGCGGGCGCCGACGAGCTCCCGGGCCGCCTCCACGATGCGGTGCAGCACCTCGGGCAGGGCCAGCCCGCCCGTGATCATGTGGTTCGCGTGCAGGAGGCCCCGCAGCCGCCCCTGGGTGGCGAGGACCTCCTGCGCGCGCTCGACCAGCTGCGCCAGCAGCTCATCGAGCTCCAGCCGCGGCAGGTCCGGGAAAATCAGATCCCGGTCCTCAGGCTGCTCACCGGATCCGGCGAGCCCGGCGTCGGACCCGAGCGGGTCATCGAGCACCGGCGCCCCCTTTGACGCTTGAGAACGATCGCCCCGCCGTCGCGAACGGCGACGTGGGGGCGCCTTTCCGTCGCGTCAGTGAACCACACCTCCGCCCCGAACCGGCCTGTTGACAGGGTCACAGCGCGGCCGGATCACCCGGTACGACGATCTCAGTGCAGGCCCGCGACCGTCGCCTCCGCCCGAGCGGCGATCAGGCCGTAGTGACCGTCGTAGCGGTGATAGAGCACGCAGCCCCGCCCGTGGTCGCCGTCGAGGTAGAACAGGAACGGCATGCCGGTGAGCCGCAGCCGGTCCGCCGCCTCGGTCGTGTCGAGGAGTGGCGGGGACACGGTGCTCACGCTCACCCGGACGTCCCCGGGCACCACCTCGCCGGCCCGGCCGTCGATCTGGGCGAGCCGGATCCCCGTGGGGCCGGCTCGGTAGACGAGGCTGTCGACGCCCCGGCCGACCTCGACGAACAGGTGGAAGTCGTGGTCGAGGTCGCCCATCTCGACGATCGCCTCGTCCACCGAGCACGACGCCGGGCTGACCGTCTTGTGCTGCACGATGCGGCGCTCGTCCGGCGGACGAGCGTAGTAGCTGCGGCGCCTCGTCGGGTGGGAGTCGTGGTGCCGCTCGTGCGGCTCGTCCTCGAACCTCCGGGCGTGTCGCACCTCCCGGCTCCCGGTGACCCGCTCGAGGCGGTGGGCCAGCCGGTCGACGAGGAGATCCACGGCCTCGCGGGGAGTGGTGGCCTCGACCTGCACGCGCACCGGCCGGCCGTTGAGGTCGACGTTGACCTGCGCGACGACCGGCCGCTCCCGGGCCGGATCGCCGTGGCGGGTCACCCGGACGCGGGAGTGCAACACGGGTCGGCCGGTGTGGGCCAGCACGCCCGCGACCTTCCTGCGCGTGTAGTCCACGAGGTCGTCCTGCACACCGCCCCGCAGCTCGACGACCGTGTCGGGCCGGGCGGGTCGCTGCTGTGTCTTGCTCATGCGGCCACGCTGCTCCTCAAGATCAGGTAACGACAGAGGCCGACCGGACTCCCGGCCGGGGGCTGAGGGCCCGAACCGTCGATCGTCCGTCTGCGGCAGGCCGATTCGGCCTTGTCCGCGAGGGCGGGCCGGCGCATCGTCGACGGCATGCGTGCGTGGGTCGTCGACCATCCGGGGCCGATCGCCGGCGGGCCCCTGCGGGCTGTGGAGCGGCCGGAGCCGCAGCCGGGCCCGGGGGAGGTGCGGGTGCGCGTGGCGGCCTGCGGTGTGTGCCGCACGGACCTGCACCTGGCGGAGGGCGACCTGCCGCCACGGCGTCCGGCGACCGTGCCCGGTCATGAGGTCGTCGGCACGGTCGACGTCCTCGGCCCGGGCGCGACCCGGTTCGCGCTCGGCGACCGGATCGGCATCGCGTGGCTGCGCGGTACCTGTGGTCGCTGCCGGTGGTGCCGCAGCGGCCGGGAGAACCTGTGCCCGGAGGCCCGGTTCACCGGCTGGGACGCCGACGGCGGCTACGCGGAGTACGCGGTGGTCCCCGAGGCGTTCGCCTACCGGCTGCCCGCGGCGCTCGGCGACGGCGAGGCCGCCCCGTTGCTGTGCGCAGGCATCGTGGGATACCGCGCGCTGAAGCGGGCCGAGCTGCCCCCGGGCGGCCGACTCGGTATCTACGGGTTCGGCGCGTCCGCGCACGTCGTGGCACAGGTCGCGCTCGCCCAAGGGGCCACGGTGCATGTGCTGACCCGCTCGGGGAAGGCCCGCGAGCTCGCGCTGCAGCTGGGCGCGGCGTCGGCCGGGCCCGCGGACGCTGCGCCGCCCGAGCCGCTCGACGCCGCGATCCTGTTCGCACCGGCCGGGGAGCTGGTCCCGGTCGCGCTGCGGGCGCTCGACCAGGGCGGCACGCTCGCCGTCGCCGGCATCCACCTCACCGACGTCCCCGGCCTCGGGTACGCCGACGAGCTGTTCCGGGAGAAGCAACTGCGCAGCGTCACCGCCAACACGCGGGCAGACGGCGAGGAGTTCCTCCGCCTCGCCGCCGCGCTCGCCGTCCGGCCGACGATCGACCGCCGGCCGCTCGGCGCGGCGGACGTCGCCCTCGCAGACCTGGCCGCTGACCAGATCACCGGCGCCGCGGTGCTGATGGCCTGACCCGCGGCGGCCGTCGGGCCGTGGTCCGCAGCGGAGGTATGACGACGGACAGGACTTTCGCCGTGGTCATCGTGCCGAGCGGCCGCTATCCGCGACGGTGGCGCGGCGCCATCCTGGAGTCACTGATCACGCCGTGCAGGCGACGCAGGGACGAGGTGCCGAGATGATGTGGCAGTACGGCCGCGGGATGGGCGGTTGGGGCTTCGCGCTGATGACCGTCGGCAACCTGCTCGTGTGGGCGCTGATCGTCGTCGGGGTGGTCGCCCTGCTCCGCTACCTCGGCCGTCGCGGATCGGCGGCGCCACGGCCGAGGGCCGAGAACCTGCTCGCCGAGCGGTTCGCGCGCGGGGACATCACCGAGCAGGAGTACCGCGACCGGCTCGACGTGCTCCGGCGGTTTCCGGCCCACTCGGACGGCTGATCATCACCGGGAGGCTGCTCCCGACGAAGACGGACATGGGAAGGACCGGTGCGGAGTGGCCGCATACGTGTCCACAGATCGTTGTGCCGAGACTCGTTGTGCCGAGACTCGTTGTGCCGAGACGGCTCCACCCGCTCGGGCGGACCTCGGTCGGTCACTGCCTGCCGGCCCGTCGACACTCCGGCGCGTCACGGTCGTGGTGGGCCTCGTCCTCCTGCCGCTGGGCGCGACCATCCTCTGGAGCGCCCCCCTGCTCCATGCGAACGGCTGGCCAGGAGCGGCGCTCGTGGTGGGCGGAGCGGCGGTGCTGGCGACCGGCATCGGCCTGGTAGCGCCACCCGCGCATGCCCAACACCTCAGGTCGGGCCGGCAGGGACGGCGGTCGGCCCGCGCGGCAGATCGATCCGTCCCGCTGGATCGGAGGGAGAGGTCATGGTCGACCGGCGGAAGCAGGGGTGGGGCGAGCTCACCCCGGAGCGACGGCGGGTGATCCTCGCCGGCGTGGCCGTCCGGCTCGTCCTGCAGGCGGCGCCGCCGTGGGTATCCCTGTCGGACAGGTCCGAGGTGAGTGGAGGCGAGTGGAGGTGAGTGGAGGTGAGTGTGGTGCAGCCGTCCCAGCAACCTGATCCGTCGCGGGCGGGCCCGCTCCCGCGCCGGTCCACCGATCGTGTCGAGGACGCCGCGGCGTGGCTGCTGACCGCAGCCGCGTTGTTCCTGATGCTGGGAGCCGTGTTCGTCGGGGTGGGTCTCCACGCCGACACGGTCGATCGGGGCCGCTCGGCCGCACAGGATCGGACGCCGGTGGCCGCGGTGCTCGTGGACGCCCCCGTGCCGTTCGTGCCTGCGGGCTGGGTGACGACGCGGTCGGCGCGCTACGTCGATGCGGTGGGTGGTGAGCAGGACATCTCCGTGCAGGTGGCGGGGTGGCCTCCCGCCGGCGTGACCGTGCAGGCGTGGCTGGACCGCGACGGCCGGGTGGTCGACGCGCCGTCGACCCCCGCCGACGCGGTCGTGGTGGGCACCTCGGCCGGTGTCGGGACCGCGATCGTCGGGCTCGTCGTCCTCGGGGTGGCCTGGCTGGGTCTGCGACGGTGGCTCGACCACCGCAACGCCGTCGGCTGGGCTCGTGAGTGGTACCGCGTCGAACTCGAGTGGAGCGGTCGGAACCGCTGACAGCGGGCTGTGCACCGTGCTCGATGCGCTGATCGGTGTCGCCCGCCCGGCGCGCTGAGTGGTGTCGCCCGCCCGGCGCGCTGAGCGGTGCCACCCCCTCGCGTGCGTCGTCCGGCCGCGTCCCCGGTGCGACACTGGGGTGGCGGCCGGCCGATCCGTCGCCGCCGGAGGTGCGCATGCGAATCGCCGTGATCGGCGGCAGTGCGGGCGGGCTGTCCGCGGCGCTCCTGCTCGCCCGGGCCGGGCACGCGGTCACCGTGCTGGAGGCCGACCATCTCGAACCGGCCGTCGATGTCGAGGCCGCCGCCGCGGCGGGCTTGCGCGCCGCCGCGCCGCAGATCGTCCAGCCGCACGTCCTGCTGACCACCTTCCAGGAGATCCTGCGCGAGCGGCTGCCCGACGTGGACGCCCGGCTGCGGAGTGCGGGAGCCGTCGAGGCGACGCTGCAGAGCCAGATGCCCCCGACGCTGGCCGACCGTTCCCCCGCCCCCGGCGACGAGCGGCTGCTGCTGCTCATGACCCGCCGCCAGACCGTCGACTGGGTGCTCGGCCGCGCCGCGACCGGGGAGCCGGGGGTGGACCTGCGGTACGGCGTGCGGGCCGAGGGCCTGCTGGCCGACCCGGGTGATCCGCCGCGGGCCCGCGGGGTGCGCACGGACCACGGTGACGTCGCCGCGGACGTGGTCGTCGACGCGAGCGGCCGTCGCTCGCCGCTCGACCGCTGGCTCGCCGCTGTCGGAGGCCGGCCCACGGCCGTCTCGACCGCCGAATGCGGGCTCGCCTACTTCGGCCGGCAGTACCGGCTGCGCGGAGGTGCCCGGCTGCCCGCGCCGGCCGCGACCCGGGTGGTCGCCGGGCTCGACGAGCTCACGGTCGGCATCTGGGGCGGGGACAACGCGACCATGCAGCTGGTCGTCGCGCCGCTCGCCGCAGACCGGCGCTTCGCCCCCGCCCGGCGGGACGCCGTGTTCACGGCCGTGTTGCGGACGATCCCGCTCTACGCCTCCTGGCTCGACGTCATGGACCCGATCACCGACGTCGCGGTCATGGGCGGGCTGCACAACACGCTGCGTCGCCTGGTCGTCGACGGCCGACCGGTCGTCCTGGGCCTGCACACCGTCGGCGATGCGGTCTGCACCACCAACCCGACGTTCGGTCGCGGGCTGAGCATGACCCTGCACGGCGCGGCGGACCTCGTCGACGTGCTCGCCGCGCACCCCGACGACCCCGGCGCCCAGGCCCTGGCGATGGACCGGGCCGTGGGCGAGCACGTCGCCCCCTGGTTCGCCGACCAGGCGGTGTCCGACGCGGCCCGGCTCGCGATGCTGCGGCACACCGTGCTCGGGGCGCCGCCCCCGCCGGCTCCGGACCCGGCGCGCGTGACCTTCGGGCAGATCCGCCAGGTCGGCCAGGTCGACCCCGCCGCGTTCCGGGCGGTGTGGCGGCTGATGGGCATGATCGGCCGGCCTTCGGACGCCTACGACGACCCCGACCTGGTCGCCCGGGTCCGTGCGGCACTGGCCGCAGGCGTTCCTCCGGCGCTCCGGCAGCCGACACGCGCGCAGCTGGAGGCCGCGCTCGCGGCCTGACCGCCCCGCGGGCGCCCGGAACGGGGTGGTTCGCCGGACCGGCAGCCGGTTGCGGTCGGCGACGTGGCTGCCGCTGCCGCGCGGTCAGCCCGGCCGGGTCGGCCCGGGGAACCGGTCGGAGCGCCCCGGGCCGGCAGCAGCTCGCCGGTCGCGTCGGCGTCCCACCGGTGCGAGGGCCTCAGGGCGGCCGAGCAGCGGCCCTAGACTTCGGGCTGCCGTGTCGGCGCGGACGTCGGGCAGGCCGGCCGAGCTCCGGAGAGGACGATCGTGGCCGACACCGCGACCAGCGACGCGCCGCAGCTGCGCAGCGCCGCCGACCCGCACGACGCCGGGTTCGTGCGCAACGCCGACGCGCACCGGGCGCTGGTCGCGGAGCTGAACGCGCAGCTGGCCACGGCCCGGCTCGGCGGGCCGCAGCGGGCCCGGGCGCGGCACGTCGAGCGGGGGAAGCTGCTGCCGCGGGAGCGGGTCGACGCGCTGGTCGACCCGGCGTCGCCGTTCCTCGAGCTGTCCCCGCTCGCGGCGCACGGGCTCTACGGGGGCGAGGCGCCGGCCGCGGGGATCATCACCGGGATCGGCCGGGTCGCCCGGCGCGAGTGCGTGATCGTCGCCAACGACGCGACGGTGAAGGGCGGCACCTACTACCCCCTGACGGTGAAGAAGCACCTGCGGGCGCAGGAGGTGGCGGCGGCGAACCGGCTGCCGTGCATCTACCTGGTCGACTCCGGTGGCGCGTACCTGCCGATGCAGGACGAGGTGTTCCCGGACCGCGAGCACTTCGGGCGGATCTTCTACAACCAGGCGCAGATGTCGGCGGCCGGCATCCCGCAGATCGCAGCGGTGCTGGGGTCGTGCACGGCGGGTGGGGCGTACGTCCCGGCGATGAGCGACGAGGCGGTGATCGTCCGCAACCAGGGGACGATCTTCCTCGGCGGGCCGCCGCTGGTGAAGGCGGCCACGGGTGAGGTCGTGACCGCCGAGGAGCTGGGCGGGGGAGACCTGCACGCGCGCGTCTCCGGGGTCACCGACCACCTGGCCGACGACGACGCGCACGCGTTGCGCATCGTCCGGTCGATCGTCGGGACCCTCGGGCCGCGGGCGGCCCGGCCGTGGGACGTCGTTGCGACCGTCGAGCCGGTGGTGGACCCGGCCGAGCTGTACGGGGTGGTGCCCACCGACCCCCGGATCCCCTACGACGTGCGCGAGGTGATCGCCCGGATCGTCGACGGGTCGCGGTTCCACGAGTTCAAGCCCCTGTACGGGCCGACGCTGGTCACCGGCTTCGCCCGCCTCCACGGCCATCCCGTGGGCATCGTGGCGAACAACGGGATCCTGTTCTCCGAGTCGGCGCTGAAGGGCGCGCACTTCGTCGAGCTGTGCGACCAGCGGGCCGTGCCGCTGGTGTTCCTGCAGAACATCACCGGGTTCATGGTCGGTCGGGAGTACGAGGCGGGCGGGATCGCCAAGCACGGCGCGAAGATGGTGACGGCGGTGGCGACGACCAGGGTGCCGAAGCTGACGGTCGTGATCGGCGGGTCGTTCGGGGCGGGGAACTACTCGATGTGCGGGCGGGCGTACTCGCCGCGGCTGCTGTTCCTCTGGCCGAACGCGCGGATCTCGGTGATGGGCGGGGAGCAGGCGGCGACGGTGTTGTCGGTGGTGCGCAGCCCGGACGACCCCGAGCCGGAGGAGGAGTTCCGGGAACGGATCCGGGCGCAGTACGAGACCCAGGGCCATCCCTGGTACTCGACGGCGCGGCTGTGGGACGACGGGGTGATCGACCCCGCCGACACCCGCACCGTGCTGGGGCTCGCGCTCTCCGCCGCCGCCGACGCGCCGCTGGGGGCCCCCGCCTTCGGCGTCTTCCGGATGTGACCGGGATGTTCGGGACCGTGCTCGTCGCCAACCGCGGGGAGATCGCGCTCCGGGTGATCCACACGTTGCGCGCCATGGGGATCCGCTCGGCCGCGGTGTACTCCGACGCCGATCTGGACGCGCCGCACGTGGGCGCGGCGGACGTCGCGATCCGGCTCGGGCCCGCCGCCGCGGCGGCGAGCTACCTGTCGATCGACCGGGTCGTCGCGGCGGCGCTGGCGACGGGTGCGGAGGCGATCCACCCCGGCTACGGCTTCCTGAGCGAGAACGCCGCGTTCGCCACGGCCTGCGCGAGGGCCGGGATCACCTTCATCGGCCCGCCGGCGGGGGCGATCGAGGCGATGGGCGACAAGATCCGCGCCAAGCAGACGGTGGCCGCGGCCGGCGTTCCGGTCGTGCCGGGGTCGGACGGCGCCGGGCTCACGGACGCCGAGCTGGCACGGGCCGTTGCCCGGATCGGCTACCCGGTGCTGCTCAAACCGTCGGCGGGCGGCGGCGGGAAGGGCATGCGCGAGGTCCACCGTCCCGACGCCCTCGCTGACGCCCTCGCGTCGGCCCGGCGCGCGGCGCGCGGCGCGTTCGGCGACGACACCCTGCTCGTCGAGCGCCTGGTCACCACGCCGCGGCACATCGAGATCCAGGTCCTGGCCGACACCCAGGGCCACGTGATCCATATCGGCGAGCGGGAGTGCTCCCTGCAGCGCCGCCACCAGAAGATCCTCGAGGAGGCCCCGTCGCCGCTGCTCACCCCGGCGCAGCGTGCGGCGATGGGCGCCGCCGCCTGCGCCGCCGCCCGGGCCTGCGGCTACACCGGTGCGGGCACCGTCGAGTTCATCGTCGCCGGCGATCGGCCGGACGACTGGTTCTTCATGGAGATGAACACCCGCCTGCAGGTCGAGCACCCGGTCACCGAGGAGATCACCGGGCTCGACCTGGTCGAGCTGCAACTGCGGGTGGCCGCGGGGGAGCCGCTGCCGCTCACGCAGGACGACGTCGTGCTGCGCGGGCACGCCGTCGAGGTGCGCGTCTACGCCGAGGATCCCGCTGCCGGGTTCCTGCCCACCGGCGGTCGCGTCCTGGCCCTGCGCGAGCCGCGGGGTCTGCCCGGGATCCGGGTCGACTCCGGGATCGCCGAGGGCACGGTGGTCGGCTCGGACTACGACCCCCTGCTGGCGAAGATCATCGCGTACGGCGCGGACCGGGGGGAGGCGTTCCAGCGGCTGGACGCCGCGCTCGGCCGGACCGTCCTGCTCGGGCTCGGCACGAACGTCGCGTTCCTGCGCGCGCTGCTGGGCGACCCGGACGTGCAGGCCGGGAACCTCGACACCGGCCTCGTCGGCCGCCGGATCGCGGAGCTGGCCGCGGCCGGTCTGCCCGACGACGTCGTCGGCGTCGCCACCGGCGTCGCGCTGCTCGACCTGGAGCCTCCGGGGCCGATCGTCGACCCGTTCGACGTGCCGGGCGGGTGGCGACTCGGGGAGCCGGCCTGGACCACCCGCCGGGTGCTCGTCCCCGGGCACGAGCCGGTGGAGGTCCGCTCCCGGGGCCGCGCCGCCGACGCCGAGCTGGTCATCGGCGAGGGCCCGCCCGTCCGGACCCGCACCACCGCCGATCACCTGCACACCCACGACGGTGTCACGCGCCGGTACGCCGTCGCGCGCGGCGACGACGGGGTGCTGTGGGTGTCGCGCGACGGCCGCAGCTGGGCGATCCGGGAACAGGAGGCCCTGGAGGCGGCCGCGGAGGAGGCCACGGGCGTCGGCGGGCCGGTGCTCTCGCCGATGCCGGGCACGGTGACCGTCGTGGAGGTCGTCGAGGGCCAGCGGGTGGCGGCGGGTCAGAAGCTCCTGGCCGTCGAGGCGATGAAGATGGAGCACGTGCTCACCGCGCCGGTCGACGGCACGGTGCGCGGGCTGCGGGCACGCCCGGGTGCCACGGTCGCGAGGGACACCGTGCTGCTGGTGGTGGCGGCGGACCGGGAGGCGTAGCGCCGGCCGGCGGTGTCACCGAACGGCGACGGACAGGTGCTCGGGTCGGCGTGGCGAGAGCGCGACCGTCCTGGCGCAGCATCACCGCAGGGCGCTGAACACCTCGTTGCGAGCGGCGGGGAGGAGCGCGTCTGCGAGCCCGCGGCTCCGACTCTGAACGGCGCGGATACGGGCGGCCTGCTCGGCGGCTCGGCCGATGCTCCGCTGCACATCCAGCGCCGGCAACGGCACGTGAATCGATAGGAACCGTTGAGCATCGACTCGCTCTCGTCGAGCACCAAGCCCTACCGACTTCGCTCGAAGGCGCTCTTCGAAGGCGGAACTTCGAATGATGGCTTGAATGAAGTTCAGGTCAATGTCATCGGCTATCGAGAAGGTGTGGAACTCCTTACCGGATACTCCGAGCTGGCGATACCGTTTGTCGGGGTCCAGCCGGACCTCCTCAATGTCCGCGCGCATCACGGTGTTCAGGGGTGTGTTCCAGGGGAGCTGCCGGAGAGCGTGCTCGATCGCTCCCCACGGGTCTGTCCGAGATGCGACGGACTTTTCTGTGCGCTCGCGGACGTTCTCCAGGTAGCGTGCCAGACGGCGCTGCTCCAAGAGGTCGGGAAGGGGTACCTCGATCCCGAGGAGCCGCCCGGGATCAACGCGTTCTCGTCTCGCACCGATCCCGCTTGACTTCGTTCGAAGCTGAGCCGTGAATCCCGGCCAAGCAAGCAGGTGGTGAAGGTACGCAGGATCGGTCGAGTCGGCGACAGTGAATACGGGAAACTCTGGTGATACGAAGCGGCCGTGTCCGGTTGGCGGCACCACCGTTATGGCTCCTTCGAATGCTTTGACCTTGCTGTAGACCACGTCGCCCACGCCCAATGGTGTCAGGCTTGAGTACTTCGTCTCTGCTCCCAGTAGTGGCTCTCGAAGGATAAGGCCTCTTCCGAATCCGGACACTCCAGCCATTGAATAGGTGGTGCCTGCAACAACCTTGACGCCTCGCTTCTGCCGCAGAATTTGATGTAACGGAATCTGCGGAGTCACCAGGAGAAGTCCTTGATTTCTCGCTGCAGCTCCTCCAGCAGTCCGAGGATCTCCCGTTCGGTCTCGATCAGTTCGGCGACGAGCTCGGCGGGTGGCCGGTGGGTCACGCCGTCGGCCGGGTGCGGGTTGCGGAGGTCGAGGTTGTAGCCGCCTGCCACGATGTCGCTGACCGCGACCTTCCAGGCATGCTCGTTCTCCTCGCGGCCCGCGTGCGTACCGCCACCCCACCACGCCTCGCAGCCGGCGAACTCCTCGTACCGCAGCGGTTTCGTCTTGGTGTAGTTCTTGCGCCCCTCCGGCAGCGGGTGCTCATAGAACCACACGTGCGGCTGCTGCTCGCCCTTCTCGAAGAACAGGACGTTGCTCGGGATCAGCGTGTACGGAGCGAACACGCCGTTGGGCAGGCGGACGACGGTGTGCAGGTTGAACCGCGACAGCAGGTCTTTCTTGATCTTTGCGCCGATCCCCTGGTCGAACAAGACGCTGTCGGGCACGACGATGGCGCAGCGCCCGGTGCGGCTGCGTTCCAGGCGTGCCATCGCCGCCTGCAGGAACAGCCACACGGTCTCGGAGGTGCGCTTGGCGCTCGGAAAGTTGCCGAGGATCGAGGCCTCCTCCTCGCCGCCGAACGGGGGGGTTGTGACCACGACGTCGACCCCCGTGCGCTGCATCTCGGCGGGGTCGAACCCCAGCGCATCGGCTCCGGTCACGTGCGGCTGGTCGACTCCGTGAAGGAGCAGGTTCACGAGACACAGCAGGTACGGCAGCGGCTTCTTCTCGATCCCGCGGATGCCCTCCTTGACGGCTTTGACCTGCGCCGCTGTGAGATCGGAGGCCGCGATCATGTGCTCGAACGACTCGACGAGGAATCCGCCCGTTCCCGCGGCGGGGTCGAGCACGCGCTCGCCCGGTTTCGGGTCGATCCGCCCGACGACGAACCGCACGAGCGGGCGCGGGGTGTAGAACTCCCCCGAGTCGCCGGCTGCATCGCGCATCTCGCGCAGCATCGACTCGTAGAGGTGCGCCATGGTGTGGATGTCGTCGGAGTTCGTGAACTCGACCTTGTCGAGCTGGTTGATCAGCTCGCGGAGCAGGTGCCCGGAGAGCATCCGGTTCTGCACGTCCTGGAAGACGCGCGCCAACGTGTCGTGCGGGTCGGTCGCCTGCCCCGTGCCCTTCAGCTCGCGGAGTCCAGGAAGGAGCGTGCCGTCGACGAAGGTGAGCAGAGCGTTGCCGGTGCGGCCGTTGGTTTCGGCCCAGCTCGACCAGCGCAGGTCGTCGTCCAGGATCGGCCGGTAGTCGCGTTGCTGCACCGCCCGCTGCTTCTCGAGGTCGTCGAAGGCCTTGAGGAACAGCAGCCACGCCATCTGTGGCAGCCGGTCCAGCTCGCCGTTGAGCCCGGCGTCCTTCCGCATGATGGTGCGTGACTCCGTGATGACCGCAGCCAGTCGCGCCCGAGTCGTCTGCGGCTCGTTCGACCTGGCAGGTGCGGGGCTCATGCGAAGTCCTCTCCGTCGGTGGCGGGGAGGGCACGGCAGTACTCGGCGCTGACCGCCGACCAGCCCTGTCGAGCGGTGGATGCGGTCAGGCCGAGCTCGGCGGCCATCACGGCGTAGGGAGCGGTCCAGCTGGCCGGAGGTGGCGGCAGGTCGGCGGTGGCGTCGACACGTCGCGCACTGCGTAGACCTGCCGTAGCCGCGCGCTCAACGGCTCCGGCGACAGGACACCGGCTTCGGTCAACAGGACCAGGTCCACGAGATCCTTGACGCGACTCGACGGCCGGTCACGGGCGTAGATGCGGGCGTACGCGTGGAGCTTCTCGGCGGCATGCTGGTGCACGTCGACGGCGGGGACGGCCACCGGACCGTGGCCGGGAACCCCGCGAAGGAGTGGTTCGAGGACCAGCTTCTCGACGCCGCCCGCGATCTCGCCCGGTCGGGCGACGACGTCGAGCTTCACAGATTCGAAACGGTCACCACCCACAGTGGCGCGCACGGTGATCCGCCACCCGGGATTGCCCAGCTCGTCAGCCGAGATCGGGGCGGGGAGCCCGACGTCGAAGCGGAAGCCGTCGGTCGGTGCGGCGGTCGAGACCTCGGCGGACAAGAGGTCCTGGACGTCGAGGACGGACCTGACGGGTTCGTCGGCCACCAGCGCCACGTCGAGGTCCTTCGTCGCGCGTGCAGCCGTGCCGAGTCGCACCTCAAGGCAGAACCCGCCCTTGAGCACCCAGTTCTCCGACACCGCCAGGCGCGCGAGGAGCCGCTGAAAGGTCAGGTGGCGGCGGAGCCTTGCCGGGTCGATGCCGCGCTCAGTGGCGAGGTTCCGAATGCGATGCCCGAGGCTGCGGGCCAGGTCTGGGCGCACAGCTGCGCCTCGCTCGCAGCGATCGCGCGCTCGACCCGAAGTGCCGCGCGGTCGGGCGCGGCATCCGTCGCGAGCAGGAGCGCCCGTCTGCTGAGCCTGCCGAGTCGCAATCCGTCGAGCACGGCGCGATCGAGGTGTTCCTGGGCAGTGTCGCCCTGTGCAACGTCGAGCAACGTTCGGACCGGAGTGGTGACCGACCAGGCGCCGCGCTGCTCGATGTCGTCGTCGGCCAGTTCGGCGACGTGCAGCACGACCGCGTCGTCGCGCCGGTGGAAGGAGGGATCGACGGTGAGATGCAGTCGGCCCGGATCGAGATCCGACAGCCCGTGGACGGACAGAGCGGTCTCGTGGGAGACCACTGCACGACCGCCGCTCCAGAGCGACCACCTGACGTAGGCGTCGTCGGAGGTGACGGGCCAGTCCGGGAAGCGGTAGACGCCGCGGTCGATCCGTACCCAGTTGCCGTGGTCGGCGTGGTACTTCTGGGCCTGGTAGCTGTACCCCACGTTGAGCGCCTGGGAAGTGGTGAAGTAGCCGGCTTGGTCGAAGGCGAGCGCCGTCAGCCGTCGACGGAGATCCTGGCGGGGGCCCGGCACGCAAGGATCTTAACACTCAATCATTACTGTAGTTCTGGTTGAGGTTGAATGGGCAAAACTAAAGATTATGCTAAGGAGATCCAGGTCGGGGGTCGATCGAGCTGATCATGCCAGCCGTCGGCGTCCCCGAACTCGTGAGCGATCTCGACCGGCGACCCGACGCGCCGCAGCCGGGGCAGGACAACACGTCGCCCGGTCGACGGCACGGGTCACGGGAACAGGCCGGCACGCGGCAGGAGGGCGGGAACCTCGTGGCCGAGCTTCTCGCTCAGGAACCCGGCCGTCGGGATCAGGCTCGCGAGGTCGAAGCCGGTGGTGCAGCCCATTCGTTCGAGCATGTAGACGAGGTCGTCGGTGGCGATGTTGCCCGTGGCCTTCGGGGCGAACGGGCATCCGCCGATGCCACCCGCGCTCGCGTCCAGCACGTCCACGCCCGCGGTGACGGCCGCGTAGGCATTCGCGAAGCCGGTGTTCCGGGTGTTGTGGAAGTGGAATCGCAACCGCATCGCGTCGCCGACGGTGTCGCGGATCCGCGCTGTCAGGTCGGTGACCTGGCTCGGCGCCCCGACACCGACCGTGTCGCCGAGGCACAGCTCCTGCGCCCCGGCGTCGGCACAGCGGCGGGCGAACTCCGCCACCCGGGCCGGGGCGACCTCACCCTCGAACGGGCAGCCGAACGCCGTGGAGAGGGTGATCGTGGTGAACAGCCCACGGTTGCGGGCGGCGTCGACGACGTCCGCGGCCATGGTCATCGCCTCGTCCGCGGTGACGTTCTGGTTGCGCGTGCTGAACGTGTCGCTCACGCACACCACGACGTTGACCTCGTCGACGTCCGTGCCGACGGCCCGGTCGAGGCCCCTGCGGTTGAGGACCAGCCCGGCGTAGGAGACACCGTCGCGGCGGGGGACCCGCTCCATGACGGCCTCCGCGTCGGCCATCGTCGGGACCAGCCGCGGATGCGCGAACGAGACGGCCTCGATCCGGCGTGCACCGGCGTCGACCAACCGCGTGATCAGCTCGACCTTGGTGTCCGTCGAGAGGATCGTGCCTTCGTTCTGGAGCCCGTCGCGGGGACCGACCTCGACGATCGTGATCTCGTTGTCCACTCGGACCCCCTGGCTCCGCTAGCCGAGCGTGAACGGGTCGCGGGTCGTGCCGGTGAGCTCCACCCATACGGACTTGACCTCGGTGTACTCGTTGAGGGCGTCGGCGCCGTTCTCGCGGCCGAGGCCGCTGTGGCCGAAGCCGCCGAAGGGTGCGTACGGGCCGAGCACCCGGTAGGCGTTGATCCACACGGTGCCGGCTCGCAGCCTTGCGGCCACCCGGTGCGCGCGCTGCACGTCGCGGGTCCACACCGAGCCGGCCAGGCCGTACCGGGTGTCGTTCGCGAGCGTGAGCGCCTCCTCCTCCGTGCGGAACGTCAGTGCCGCGGTGACCGGACCGAAGACCTCCTCACGCACCACGGTGTCGTCGGTCCCGACGCCGGTGAACAGCGTCGGCCGGACGAACAGCCCGCCGATGTCGGCCGCCGAACCGCCGCACGCCGCCGTCGCCCCCTCGGCCTTGGCCCTCTCGAGGTAGCCGACGACCTTCTCGAACTGCGGCCGGTTCGCGATCGGACCCATCTCGGTCCCGGGGTCGTTCGGGTCGCCGAGCTTGATCGCGTTCGCCCGCTCCGCCACCAGCCGGACCAGCTCGTCGTGCACGCTCTCGTGAACGATCACCCGGGAGCCGGCCATGCAGGTCTGGCCGGTCGCGGCGAAGACGCCGGCGATGATGCCGTTGGCCGCCGCGGGCAGGTCGGCGTCCTCGAAGACGATCTGCGGCGACTTCCCGCCCAGCTCCAGCGTGTACGGGTCCAGCGAGCCGAACGTGCGCCCGTCGGAGGCGTCGACGAACGTGCCCGCGATGTAGTTCCGGGACCGCTCGAGCCCGTTCGTGGTGGTCACGAGTCCTCCTCGCTGTACGGGAGGTACCCAGTCTCGGTCGGGCGGATCACCCGGGCAAGCCGCTGGATGCCGACCGGCCGGACGCACGACCGAGCCCGTCGGCGCGGCCCTCGCCGCCGACCGTGAGGGAGGCGAGGCCACAGGCCGGGCTCGGGCGCGGAGACCCCTCGCCTGCCTCGCCGGACCGCAGGTGGCGGCCTACGATGAGGTGCCTCCGTCGGCACACGACGGTCGAGCCGGGGATCTCCGGCGCGGGACGGGGGACGCCATGACCCTCCTTTGGGCCTTGATCGTCATCATGGGCGTGATCGTGCTGGTGCTGGGCTCCAGTGTCCGCGTGATCAACCAGTACCAGCGCGGCGTGGTGCTCCGCTTCGGCCAGCTCCGCCCGGGCCCGCGCGGGCCCGGGCTCACCCTCCTCGCACCGATCGCGGACCGCCTGCACAAGGTCAACATGCAGGTGGTCACGATGCCGGTACCTGCCCAGGACGGCATCACCCGGGACAACGTCACCGTCAAGGTGGACGCGGTCGTCTACTACCGCGTCACCGACCCCGTCAAGGTCGTGGTCGACGTCCAGCGCTACGACGCCGCGATCGCCCAGGTCGCGCAGGCGTCGCTGCGGTCCATCATCGGCAAGAGCGATCTCGACGACCTGCTCTCCAACCGGGAGCGGCTCAACCAGGGTCTCGAGATAATGATCGACAACCCGGCGCTGTCGTGGGGTGTGCAGATCGACCGCGTGGAGATCAAGGACGTCGCGCTGCCCGAGACGATGAAGCGGTCGATGTCGCGGCAGGCCGAGGCCGAGCGGGAACGCCGCTCCCGCGTCATCACCGCGGACGGTGAGCTGCAGGCGTCGCGCACGCTGGCCGAGGCCGCCGAGATCATGGCCGAACATCCTGCGGCCCTGCAGCTCCGCCTGCTGCAGACCGTCGTCGAGGTCGCCGCCGAGAAGAACTCCACCCTCGTGCTGCCGTTCCCGGTGGAGCTGCTGCGGTTCCTGGAACGGGCGACCCCCGATCCGCCGCCCGCACCAGGTCCGGAGCGCGCCGCGCCGCCGGCGCCCGGTCCGGAGCGCGCCGCGTCACCGGCGCCCGGTCCGGAGCGCGCCGCGCCGTCGGCGCCCGGTCCGGAGCGCGCCGCGCCGCCGGCGCCCGGTCCGGAGCGCGCCGCGTCACCGGTCCCGGCGCCGGTCAGCCATAACGGGCACGAGCCGCCGGCCCTTGCCGACGACGTCGTGACGGCCGGCGGTCCCACGCCGCGACCCGACACCGGCTGACCCCCATGCGGCCGAGGTCGCGTCGGTGGTCGTGGCCCGGGCGTGGTGAGTGCCGTCCGGTCAGCAGCGGACGCGCGTGCTCGGCGATCGGCCGCAGGGGAGCGCGCAGAAACGGCGATCATGACCGCAGCCCGAGCGCGCGGGCCGCGAGCCGGGCCAGGTGCACGGGCTCGCGGGTGCCGGCCTGACGCAGCTGGGTGCGGCAGGAGAAGCCGTCGGCCAGCACCGCGACGTCCGCGTCCGCGGCCCGGACCGCCGGCAGCAGCACCCGCTCGGCGCAGGCCATCGACACCGCGTAGTGGCCCCGCTCGAAGCCGAAGTTGCCGGCGAGGCCGCAGCATCCGGAGTCGAGCACGTCGGCGTCGATCCCGAGAGCGGTCATCGCGGCGTGGTCGGCCTCGGTGCCGAGCTCGGCGTGCTGGTGGCAGTGCACCTGCACCAGCGCGCGTTGCCCGGGGGTGACGACCGCCGCGCGCAGGGCGTCGCCATGGTCGGCGAGCACCTCGGCGAAGGTGCGGACCCCCTGCGCGAGGCGGGCCGCGAGCGGCTCGTCGGGCAGCAACTCGGGCCCGTCGGCGCGCAAGGCGGCGGTGCACGACGGCTCGAGCCCGACGACCGGGACGCCTGCCGCGAGCCACGGCTCGATCGCCCGCAGGCTGCGCCGCAGCACGCGGCGTGCGGCGCCGACCTGGCCGGTGGTGGTCCAGGTGAGGCCGCAGCAGACCGCGCGCGGCGGCAGCTCGACGGCGTAGCCGAGGGCCTCGAGCACCGCGACGGCGTCGGCGGCGACGTCGGGGTCGAAGTGGTTGGTGAAGGTGTCGGGCCAGAGCAGCAGGCGGGGGGCGTCGGGGGCGGGTACCGGGGGGTGCCCGCGCCGGTGAGGTCGGCGCCGGGATTGCAGCAAGGTGGCCCTGCTCCAATCCGATTGCAGCATGGCCACCTTGCTGCAAACCCCCGTGCCCACCGCGCGCGCCGACCGGGCTGTCCCGCGGGGGGCGCGCGCCGGCCGGGTTCGAGCGGGGCGGCGCTCACCGCGGGTGAACGGGCGGCTCGCGATCGGCGGGATCGCCCGCTCCGGGGCGATCCCGCCCCACCGCTTCGCGACCGCCCCCAGCGGACCGCGGGCGGCCGCGTTCAGGGTCTCGACCAGCCACCCCGGCAGCCGGCCGACCACGTGCAGCCACCGGGGTAGGGCGCCCATCGAGTAGTGCGCCGCCGGGCGCCACCGCCCGCGGTACCGCTGGGCGAGGAACTCGGTCTTGTAGGCCGCCATGTCGACCCCGACCGGGCAGTCGCGCTTGCAGCCCTTGCACGACAGACACAGGTCCAGCGCCTCGGCGACCTCTGCCGACCGCCACCCGTCCCCGATCACCTGCCCGTTCGCCATCTCGAACAGCAGCCGGGCGCGGCCACGGGTGGAGTGCATCTCCTCTCCGGTGGCCCGGAAGCTCGGGCACATCACCCCGCCGTGCGCGGTGACGCACTTGCCGACGCCCAGGCAGCGCCGGGTGGCGCGGGCGAAGCTGCCGCGGTCGTGCGCGAACGCCAGCGCGGGGGAGTCGCGGATCGTCGGCAGCCCGACGAACACGCGCAGGTCGTCGTCCAGCCTCGCGGGCCGCACCACGCGGTCCGGGTTGAGCCTGCCGTCGGGATCCCAGATGTCCTTGAACTCCTCGAACGCCCGGATGATCGGCGGCGGGTACATCCGGGGCAGCAGCTCGGCGCGGGCGGCGCCGTCGCCGTGCTCGCCCGAGAGCGACCCGCCGTGCGCGACGGCGAGGTCCGCCGCGTCTTCCAGGAACGCCCGGAAGTTCGCGATCCCGGCCCGCGACGCGAGGTCGAAGTCGATCCGCACGTGCAGGCAGCCGTCGCCGAAGTGCCCGTAGTAGACGCCGCGCCTGCCGTGCCGGGCCAGCACGCCGTCGAACTCGCGCAGGTACGCGCCGAACCGCTCCGGTGGCACCGCGGCGTCCTCCCAGCCCGGCCAGGCCTCGCCGCCGTCCGGCGACCGCGTGAGGATCCCGGCGCCGTCCTCCCGGATCCGCCACAGCGCCGTCATCCGCGCCGGCTCGCTCACCACCAGCGAGGAGATCGCGTACGGCCGCATCGCGGACGCGACGGCCGCCGCGGCGGCGTGCGCCTCGGCGCGGGTAGTCCCGCCGGTCTCGACGTAGAGCCAGCCGCCGCCGTCGGGCAGAGCCCGGGAGGTGGTCTCCACCGGATTCGACGCGCGCAGCGCGGCGATCAGCCCGGCGTCCATCCCCTCGATCGTCAGCGGGTTCAGCGCGCGGACGGCCATCACGTGGTCCGCCGCCGTGTAGGCGTCGGGGAAGCCGAGCACGGCGAGCGCCCGCACGGGAGGGGCCTCGACGAGCCGGATCGTCGCCCCGGTCAGCACCGCGCACGTGCCCTCGGTCCCCACCAGGGCCTTGGCCAGGTCGACGTGACCGGGCAGCAGCTGGTCCAGGTTGTATCCCGAGACGCGGCGGGTGAGGTGCGGGAAACCGGCGCGGACGTCGTCGGCGGTCCGCTCGCCCAGCGCGCGCAGGGCGTCCGGGACGGCTCCGGCCGCGTCCGCTCCCAACGACAGCCGCTCGCCCCGGTAGGTGAGCACGTCCAGGCCGACGACGTTGTCGACGGTCTTCCCCCACGCGACCGAGTGCGATCCGCACGCGTTGTTGCCGATCATGCCGCCGAGCGTGCAGCGGTTGTGTGTGGACGGGTCCGGGCCGAAGGTGAGCCCGTGCGGCGCGGCGGCGTCGCGCACCGCGTCGCAGATCACGCCGGGCTCGACGCGGGCGGTACGGGCATCCGGGTCGACCGCGAGGATCCGGTTGAGGTGCGTGAAGTCCAGGACGACGGCGGTGTTGACGGCCTGGCCCGCGATCGAGGTCCGCGCGCCGACCGGGAGCACCGGCACGTCGTGCGCCCGGCACACGGACACGGCCGCCTCGACGTCCGCGACGTCGCGGGGGCGCACGACGCCGATCGGGACGCGGCGGTAGTTGGACGCGTCGGCCGACCACATCGCCCGGGCGGCGCCGTCGAAGCGCACCGGCCCGGCGACGGTGCGCTCCAGGTCCGTCCTCAGCGCGGCGGCGGCGTTCGCCGTGGGGTCGGGGTGTTCGATCACGCGGCCAGTCTGCCGTCCGGCCGGTCAGGGGGCGTGCCCGTGACCGTGCCCGGTGCCGTGGGTGTGCATCGGGGCCGTGCCGGTGACCGGGACGTCGCCCGCCCGCAGCGGTGCCCCCTCGTAGCGGCCCTCGTGCGCCAGGATCGGCCGTTGGTCACCCGCGATCTCCGGGTGGCGCTCCTCCAGCTTCTGCCGCTGTTCCCAGGTGCGGCGCATCCGGTCGACGTACTCGGCGCTGCCGTTGTGGACCCCGCGCCAGGTCTGCGGCATCTCGTCCTTCGACAGTCCCGGGCTCGCCCGCCCACCGAGCGAGAAGCCCGCCGGCACCTTCCGGGTCACCCCGCCGCACATCGGACATCGAGGCGCGACGGTGTCGGACATGGTCGCGAGGTGCTCGAAGCGCACGCCGCACTCGCACCGGTAGACGTAGATCGGCATCTCCGGAGATCACCAGTTCTCGACGGAGTTGGTGAGGATGTCGGCGATGTCGTCCTCGGTCGGCGTCTTCGGGCAGGTGGCGAGCAGCCGTTGCTGCTTCATCGTGCCGGGCACGAGGGCCGGGACGTCGGCCTCCGTGTAGCCGACGCCGCCGATCCCGTTCGGGATCCCGATGTCCCGCATCAGCGCAACCAGGACGGACGGGAGCTGCTCGCGCTGGTCGTTCGCCCTGTCCACCTGCGGGCCGAGCAGCTCGGCGGCCCGCAGGTGCCGCTCCGGCGCGCTCTCGAACGAGAACCGGAACGCCTCCGGCGCCGTCAACGACACCGACTGCCCGTGCGGCACCATCGGCTCGTCCTGCGGGTAGCCGGCCGGCCGGTAGTCCTTGACCATCCCGGCGATCGGGTAGGCGTTCGCGTGCGGGATGTGCACCCCGGAGTTGCCGAAGCCCATCCCGGCGAACGTCGCCGCCATCATCATGTCCGAGCGGGCCGCGACGTCGTCCGCCCCGCGGTGCACCGCGTTGCGGAACGACCGCGCGATCAGCCCCATCGACTTCTCGCACCACAGGTCCGACACCGGGTTCGAGCCGCAGTAGGTCACGCGCTCCTCGGGTTTCTTGCGGTCGAAGGTCGCGAACCAGCGGGCGGTGTAGGACTCGACGGCGTGGCAGACGATGTCCATCCCGGACGCCGCGGTGACCTCCGGCGGCAGGCTCATCGTGAGCAGCGGGTCGACGACGGCCAGCGTCGGGCGCAGCCGCCAGTGGCTGATGCCGGTCTTGACCTTCATCGAGAGGATGTCGAGCACGCACATCGCCGTGGACTCCGAGCCGGTGCCCGCCGTCGTCGGTACGGCGACCAGCGGTTTGAGCTGGCCCGGGGGAGTCTGCGCGCTGCCGATGGGCTTGTTGATGTAGTCCATCAGCTCGCCCGGGTAGGTCGTGAGCAGGTTGATCGCCTTCGCGGTGTCGATCGCCGACCCGCCCCCGACGGCGACGAACCCGTCCCAGTCGCCCTGCGCGCGGGCGTACTCGACGGCCTTGTTCATCGAGTCGTCGGTCGGCTCGACGTGCACCCCGTCGAAGATCTCGGCCTCGATGTCGTAGCGCTGGAGAGCGTCCGCGATCCGGGACGGTGCCCCGAGGGCGCCCACCCCGGGGTCGGTGACGACGAGCACCCGGCGCACGCCGTAGCCGGCCAGGTCGAACCCGATCTCGTCCGCGGCGCCTGCGCCGAACTTCAACGGCGGTGCGCCCCACGTGAAGATCGTCTCCTCGCGGAGCAGCGGATCGGTCATGAGTAGAACTCCTTCGGCGCCACCCGGAGCTGGTGGATCTGGTCGGCGTCGTGGCCGAAGATCATGGTCGCGCCGGTGCGCTCCTGGATCCCGCGCAGCTTCTCCACCGATGCGTACCACTGCTCGAGATTGTTGACGATGGCGGCGGGTGTGGCGGGCGGGCCGTAGCTGTCGCCCATGTAGACCGCGTCCGAGGTGAAGATCATCGTGCCGCTGTCGGGCAGCTCCACCTGCATCGACATGCAGCCGACGGTGTGGCCGGGCGTCTCGATCAGCGTGACGCCGGGCAGGATCTCGGTGTCACCGGAGACGGTCTCGAAGTCCACGCCCTCGTAGTCCGTCTTCAGGTGCGCACCGGTGAACAGGCCCTCGAAGCCGAAGGCGAACTCCTTCTCGCGCTGGTTGCAGACCAGCCTGGCATTCGTGCCCTCGAACATCGTCACGTTGCCGGCGTGGTCGAAGTGCAGGTGCGACAGCACGACGTAGTCGATCTCGTCGAGCCCGACACCCAGCTGCTGCAGCCGCGAGTCGAGGTACTCTTCCTCGGTGACCTTGTCGTAGGGGAAGAAGTCCTGCAGGCCCGTCGGCCCCCAGCGCTCCTCTCAGTCGCGCGGGCAGCTGGTGTCCCACAGCAGCCGGCCCCCCGGCGTCTCGACCAGCACGCAGTGCGTCGGACAGTCGACCCACGGCGCCGGCGCGTCGCGGTGGTTGCGGTCCGTGATCGACCGGCCGGGCTTGAGCAGGAGCCAGGTCAGGTCGGTCGTCATCGCCCCGCACGGGATGACGCTCAGCTTGGTCGCGGTGGCCATCGAGGTCCCTTTCGGCACTGGAGGTTGCGTGCGTCACAGGGGAGCTGGGATGACCGTGGCATCCAGCATGCCGCGCGTCAACGGACGTTCCCCAGGCCTCGACGTCCGCGGTACGTCGCGGGGCGGGATGCGGCCGTCCAGGCCCACACGGGACCTGGGCTACACCGATCGGTCCTTGATCCAGGGGGCGAAGGCCCCTGTTCGGCGTACGTCCGGCCACCGATCATTTGGTTAGGCAATCCTTCATAGAGGTGAGGCTCAGGAGGTCGATGGGAATGCGGAAAGTCCTGATCGCCATCGTCCTCAGCGGGGTCTTCGCACTCGTCTTCGCCGGGCCGGCCGCTGCAGCCGGCCGCACCTGGAACGACATCGTCGACGAGATGGAGGTCGTGCTCGACGAGTCCTACGACCGGTACGTCGCCGGGGACGCCAAAGCGGCCAGGGAGCAGGTCGACGTCGCCTACTTCGGCTCCTACGAGAAGCTCGGCTTCGAGAAGACCGTGATGTCCTCCATCTCGGGTGACCGGGCGGCCGCGGTCGAGTACCAGTTCAGCCTGACGAAGAAGCAGATGCTCGGTGCGGCGCCGGCGGCCGACGTCAGGGAGTCCGTGGACACCCTCGTCACCATGCTGCGCGAGGACGCCACCACGCTGGACGGCACGCAGGAGAGCGGCATCGGTGCTCTGCTCGCCTCGTTGCTCATCATCCTGCGCGAGGGCTTCGAGGCGATCATCGTGGTCGGCGCCATCGTCGCCTACCTCGTCAGGTCCGGCAACAAGGACAAGGTCGCCGCGGTCTACTGGGGATCGCTCATCGCGCTGGGTGCCAGCGTCGTCCTCGCGGTCCTGCTCAACAGGCTGACCCAGCTCAGCGGAGCGAACCAGGAGATCATCGAGGGTGCGACGATGCTCGTCGCCGCGGTGATGCTGGTCTACGTCAGCAACTGGATCCTCTCCAAGGCCGACACCCGGGCGTGGTCGGGCTACATCGAGAGCAAGGCCGAGAGGTCGTTGACGACGGGGAGCGTGCTCTCGCTGGCCTTCGTGGCCTTCCTCGCGGTCTTCCGGGAGGGCGCCGAGACGATCCTGTTCTACCAGGCCCTGCTGGCCCAGACCGATGGCCGGGCCGGGATGATCTGGCTGGGGATCGGGATCGGTGCCGCGCTGCTCGTGGTCGTGTACGTGCTCATCCGGCTGCTGAGCATCAAGCTGCCGCAGCGCCCCTTCTTCATCGCCACCGGCGTACTGCTCTCGGTCATGGCGCTGAGCTTCATCGGTTCGGGCATCAAGGAACTCCAGGAAGGAAACGTCGTCCCGGTGACGCCGGTGCCCGGTATCGGCTCGGTCGACCTGCTCGGCATCTACCCCACGGTGGAGACCCTGGTCCCGCAGATCGTGACGCTGGTGCTGCTGGTCGTGCTCTTCGTCGTCCAGCTCACCGGGCCCAGGCGGCGGGCGCAGGCCGACCCGCTCCCGAACGAGGGCCCGACCGCCGATCTCGACACCTGACACCGTTCCCCACCACCGGTGACGTTCACCGACATCCGAGCGTGCCCATGACGGACACGCGAGACGACTGGAGGAGATCATGAGGCGCAGTCAGCTGGTGACGCTGCTGTCCGCAGCGACCCTGGCCCTGACGGCGGGGCTGGCCGGGTGTGCCGGCGGGGGTGCCACGACAGAACCGAGCGCGGGTGCCCCGGCCGCCGCGGCGCCCGGCGACACGGCGGGGTTCGAGGAGTTCCCGATCGGCGACGACGTCGAGGTCGGTCCGCTCAACGTCGCAGGCGTGTACTTCCAGCCCGTCGACATGGAACCCGCCGGCCTGGGACTGCCGGCCAGCCAGTCCGACGTCCACATGGAAGCCGACATCTCCGCGCTGACCAACGACCTCGGTTACGGCGTGGGGGACTTCGTCCCGAACCTGACCGTCGACTACGAGATCACCGCGCCCGACGGCAACGTCACCAAGGGCACGTTCATGCCGATGAACGCGAGCGACGGCCCGCACTACGGGGCCAACCTCAAGCTCGGGCAGGCCGGCACCCACGGGGTCAAGTTCCTGGTCAAGAGCCCCGCCGAACAGGACTTCCTGCTGCACACCGACCAGAAGACCGGTGTTCCCGGGCGGTTCTGGACCGAGCCGCTGGTGGCCGAATGGCAGTTCGACTACGTGCCGCGTACCTGGTAGCCGGACGACGCCCCCGGACGTGGGGGAGGGAGGTGCGTGATGCTGACCAACCTCGTCGCAGTCGTGCAGAACGCGCTGCCTGCTGCGGTCATGGTGGCCCTGCTGTTCGTGGGAGTCCGGTGGTTCGGCGGGAACGCTCGAGGCGTAGCTCTTGTGCTGTGGGCAATCGTCGCCGGGGCCGTGGCCGCGGCCGTGCTGTCGGCGCTGTGGTACGCGACCGCCGTCGTCAACCGGGAGTATGTGAACCTCGTGGCCATCTCGGCCGCGCTGGTCCTCGGCGCGGTGCTGCTGTGGTCGCTGTGGCGCCCGGCGCGACGGCTGCCGCACGGCGCCGTACCGGCGGTCGCCGGTCCCGCTGCTCCGGTGCCGGCGATCGTGCCCGCGGCACTGGCAGGCGTACTGGCCTTCATCGCGTTGCCGGAGGTGCTGCTCCCCCTCACGCAGTTCGTGGCCGCCGGCGAGAGCGCCCTGTCGACCACCACGCTGCTGCGGGTCATCGGCTACCTGCTGGGCCTGCTGCTGGTCGTGCTGTCGGCCGCCGCCCTGTACCAGGCAGCCAAGGGCGCCGGCTCGACGGTGGTGCGGGTCGTGCTCACCGTCGCGGTCGCGCTGACGATGTTCACCCAGGTCGTCGCCGTGCTGGCGATCCTGCTCGGGCGCGGCATGATCCCGGTGCTCCCGTGGGTCTTCGCGGTCGTGGTCTGGGGACTCAACAACGAGACCACGGCGCTGTTCGCGCTGCTGGCCGTCACCGCGGTCCTGCCGATCGCGGTCTGGCGAGGCAGCCGCCACCTGCCGACCGACCACGCGAACCCGGCCGAGCTCCGGACGGTGCGTGCCCGGGAGCTGACCAGGCGGCGCTTCTGCGAGGTCGTCCTGACCGGCTACGTCCTGGCCGGCCTCTCGGTGACGGTGCTGCGCGGCTACGACGAACGTGGCCCGGCGCTGAGCCCCGCGGAGCCGGTCGCGGCCGAGCGCGACGAGATCGCGATCCCGCTGGAGCGCGTCGCCGACGGTCATCTGCACCGGTTCGCCTACCCCGCGTCGGACGGCACCGAGATCCGGTTCATCGTGATCAAGAAGAACGCGGTGGCATACGGGGTCGGCCTCGACGCCTGCCAGATCTGCGGAGCGTCGGGCTACGCCGAGCGGGACGGCAAGGTCGTCTGCACGCTGTGCGACGTCGTCATGAACGTCGCGACGATCGGGTTCAAGGGTGGCTGCAACCCGATCCCGCTCGCCTACACGGTGGCCGGCGGCAACCTCGTGGTCCGCACCGCGGACCTGGAGGGCAACCGAGATGTGTTCGCGTAGCGGCGCCGACCCGGGCCGTGCTCGTCGCAGGGGTGAGGTCGGATGTTCTGGCGGATGGTGAAAGGCGCGCTCGTGCGCCAGCGCGCGAAGCGGCTGACGATCCTGCTGACGGTCGCGCTGGGGGCCTCGCTCGCCACCGGGATGCTCAACGTCATGTTCGACGTCGGCGACAAGGTCAACCAGGAGCTCAAGGCCTACGGAGCGAACATCAACGTCCTGCCCACCGGCACCGCCGTGCTGGGCGAGCGCTACTCGCTGGAGAACGCCGACGTGCTCCCGCAGGCCCAGCTCGCCGAGGGTGACCTCGGAAAGATCAAGACGATCTTCTGGGCGTTCAACATCGTCGACTTCGCGCCCTACCTGGAGACGAAGGCGGCGATCGACGGCGACGACGTGACGCTCGTCGGCACGTGGTTCCAGCGCGAGCTCAGCCTGCCCACCGGCGAGGTGACGCAGGCGGGCACCCGGAACATGAAGTCGTGGTGGGACGTCACGGGCGACTGGCTGACCGACGCCGACGACGGGGCCGTGATGGTCGGGAGCGCGCTGGCCGCGCGGCACGGCCTGCAGGTCGGCGATGCGATCACCGTGGAGGTGAACGGGCGGTCGACCCCGCTTCTCGTGAAGGGGATCATCGACGCCGGGGGCGACGAGGACGAGCAGGCCTTCGTCCCGCTGCGGCTGGTCCAGGACCTCGAGCAGCTGCCCGCTGCGGTCGGGCGGATCGAAGTCAGTGCGCTGACCACCCCGGACAACGAGCTTTCCCGCCGGGCGGCGCAGAACCCCGAGAGCCTGTCGATCAAGGACTGGGAGACCTGGTACTGCACGGCCTATGTGTCCTCGATCTCCTACCAGATCGAGGAGGCCATCCCGGGCTCGGTCGCCAAGCCGATCCGCCAGGTCGCCGAATCCGAGGGCGCGATCCTGGAGAAGACGCAGCTGCTCATGCTCCTGATCACCGGGCTGAGCCTCGTCGGTGCCGCGCTGGGCATCTCCAACCTCGTGACGGCCAGCGTCATGGAACGTGCCCCCGAGATCGGGCTGCTCAAGGCCGTCGGCGCGACCGACGGCGCGGTCCTCCTGCTGGTCCTCGTGGAGATCGCGGTCGTCGGCACCGTCGGTGGCGTGCTCGGCTACTTCGCCGGGCTCGGCGTCGCCCAGATCATCGGGCAGACCGTCTTCGGGTCGGCGATCAGCATCAAGCCGGTCGTGATCCCGCTGGTGGCGGTCCTGGTGTCGCTGGTCCTCCTGGCCGGCAGCCTCCCCTCGATCCGGTTGCTGCTCTCGCTGCGCCCGGCCGAAGTCCTGCACGGGCGGTGAGGGGCATGCGCCGACAGAGCATGTACCTGCGCATGGTGACCCGCTCGCTGCTCGGCCGCCGTTCGCGGCTCATCGTCGCCCTGCTCGCGGTGGCGATCGGCGCGGCGACGCTGTCCGGGCTGGTCACCGTCTACCACGATGTGCCCCGCCAGCTGGGCCGGGAGTTCCGCTCCTACGGAGCGAACCTCGTCGTGATCCCCAGTGGGGAGACGCCCGGCCTGGACCGGTCGGTGATGGAGCGGGTCGGCCGGCTGCTGCCGGCGGATGCCACGGTCGGCGTCGCCCCCTACCGCTACGACACCGTGCGGATCCACGAGCAACCCTTCCTCGCCGCGGGGACCGAACTGCCCGGCGCCAGGGCCGTCAGCCCGTACTGGGGGATCACGGGCGACTGGCCGGCCGCATCCGGCGACATGCTCGTCGGTCAGGACGTGGCGAAGCTGATCGGGCTCGAGGCGGGCGAGCAGGTGACGGTGACGGGCGTCGACGCCGGGGGTAAGGACGTCGAGCGGGCCTTCACCGTGACCGGGATCCTGCAGTCCGGTGGGGCCGAGGACGGGTACGTCTTCACCGATCTCACCGATCTGGCGGCCCTGGCGGGTGGTGACCGGATCGACGTGATCGAGTACAGCGTTGCAACCTCGGAGGAGGAGCTCGCGGCGACCGCCGGGCGGATCACCGACACCGTCGAGGGCGCCGCCGCCGAGCGGGTCAAGCGGGTCAGCTCGTCGGAGGCGAGCGTGTTGGGGACGCTGCAGTCCCTGGTGTATCTGGTCACCCTGATCGTGCTGGTGCTGACCATGATCTGCGTCTCGACGACGATGATCGCGGTCGTGGCCGAGCGCCGCAAGGAGATCGGGCTGCGTAAGGCGCTGGGCGCGGACAACCGCGCCATCGTCGCCGAGTTCCTCGGGGAGGGCCTGCTCCTCGGTGCGCTGGGCGGCGTTCTGGGCTCCGTGCTCGGCTTCGGGTTCGCCGAGGTGGTGAGCCTGAACGTGTTCGGCCGGGGCATCTCGTTCCAGCCGCTGATGATCCTGCTGACGGTGGTCGTCTCGGTGGCGGTGACCGGGCTCGCCTGCGTGTTGCCGGTGCGCCGGGCCGTCGACGTCGAACCGGCCGTCGTCCTGCGTGGAGAGTAGTTCCGATGAGCGAGGTGCAGCGATGAACCTGCTGGAGCTGACCGACGTCAGCAAGATCTACGGCGACGTGCACGCGTTGCAGAACGTGGACTTCGTGGTCGGCGAGGGGGAGTGGATATCCATCGTCGGGCCGTCGGGATCCGGCAAGACGACCTTGATGAACATCATCGGCTGTATGGACAGACCGACCAGCGGCACCGTCGTCCTGGACGGCACCGACATCTCGACGGAGCGGCCGAGCGGGCTCACCCGGATCCGCCGCAGCAAGATCGGGCTGGTCTTCCAGCAGTTCCACCTGATCGGCTACCTCACCGCGGTGGAGAACGTGATGGTCGCGCAGTACTACCACAGCATGCCCGACGAGGCCGAGGCCCTGGAGGCCCTCGACCGGGTGGGGTTGGGGCACCGGGCCAAGCACCTGCCACACCAGCTCTCGGGAGGGGAGCAGCAACGGGTCTGCATCGCCCGGGCGCTGATCAACTATCCCCGGCTGGTTCTCGCCGACGAGCCCACGGGCAACCTGGACGTCGCCAACGAGAAGATCGTCCTGGACACCTTCGACG
>JAEUJO010000171.1 GCA_016794615.1 Pseudonocardia sp.
CCGGGACCGGCTCCGGCGGCCGGCCGCTCGCCCGCGCGGACGTAGCACCTTCCGCGCTCCGGAGCCATACTGCTCCCGCACCGGTCTCGCTCGGCACCGTGTCTCCGAAGTGCACGGCGGCTCCGAAGTGCACGGTGCGTCCGTTGCGGGTAGTCCGTGCCGTCCGGCGGGCGCGCGGGCTCGCCGTCGAGATCGGGAGGGTCCATGGCCGAGGCCACTGCACCGCCGCAGGGCGCCGTACCTCAGGCGGGCCGGCGGAAACGGGTCTACACGCAGTTGTGGTTCTGGGTGTTGGTCGGCATCGCCGCCGGCATCGTCGTCGGGCTGCTGGCCCCCGGCTTCGCCAAGCAGCTCAAGATCTTCGCCGACCTGTTCATCCAGCTCATCAAGGTGGTGATCGGGCCGGTCATCTTCTGCACGGTGATCGTCGGCATCGCCTCGCTGGGCAACCTCGCCCGCGCGGGTGGGCTGGCTCTGCGCGCGCTCGGCTACTTCTTCGTCGCCACCATCATCGCCCTGTTCCTCGGTCTGCTCGCAGGCAACCTCATCGCGCCCGGCTCCGGGTTCCAGGGGCAGCCCTCGCAGGCGCAGATCGACGCGGCGACCAAGTCGGTGCAGACCGGTGGGCAGGAGTCCGGCCTCGCTGCCTTCCTGCAGAACGAGCTGTTCCCGACGAGCTTCCTGCAGCCCTTCGTCGACAACAAGGTCCTCCAGGTGCTCGTGCTGGCCATCCTGACGGCCTGCTCGATCAGCTTCCTGTCGACCCGGATGCGTGAGAAGGCCGTGGCGGCGATCGACGGCATCGCCAAGGTGATCTTCGGCATCATCAAGATCATCATGTGGGCCGCGCCGCTCGCCGCGTTCGGCGGCATGGCGTTCACGGTCGCGGCCTTCGGGGCGTCGTCGCTGGCCAACCTCGGCATGCTGATGCTCACGTTCTGGGGCACCTGCGCGTTCTTCGTCGTCGTCGTCCTCGGCACGGTGTCGGCGTGGGCGGGGTTCAACGTGCTCAAGCTGATCCGACTGATCAAGGACGAGCTGCTGATCATCCTGGGCACGTCGTCGTCGGAGACGGTGCTGCCCCGGTTCCTGACGAAGCTGGAGTCGGCGGGCGCCTCGCGGCAGTCCGTCGGCCTGGTGATCCCGACCGGCTACTCGTTCAACCTCGACGGCACCTGCATCTACCTGACCCTGGGCGCGCTGTTCATCATCCAGGCGGGCGGGGAGCAGCTGGGGATCGGTGCGCAGATCGGGCTGGCGACGCTGATGGTGCTGACGTCGAAGGGTGCCGCGGGCGTCACGGGCGCCGGACTGGTGACCCTCGCGGCGTCGCTGCAGGCGTTCGGCGGCGAGTTCTTCAGCCCCGAGGCGATCGCGGTCGGCATCGCGCTGATCGTCGGCATCGACCGGGTGATGAGCGAGGGCCGGGCGCTGACCAACGCGATCGGCAACTGCGTCGCCACGCTGGTGATCGCCAAGTGGAGCGGCGAGCTGGACCGCGAGCGGCTGCGGGCGGTGCTGGACGACCCGTCGCTGGTGGAGCCCGACATGGAGCTGCACCACGGTGGCGGCCCGGAGGAGCCGACGGCGGCGGAGGGCCGGCACAGCGCAGTCCCCGAGCAGCCGACGGCGGAGGCCGCTGACGGTGCACGTCGGGAGCCGGCGGCTCACTGAGCCCGGTCTGGGGCTGCGCGCGGTCTCGGGTTGCGCGCGGGGCGGGGCCCTGATGTAGCGAAAGCGGCGTTCGGTGCACTCAACGCACTGAAAGCCGCTTTCGCTACATCTCGGCGCCGGGCACCGGGGGCCGGGCACCGGGGGCCGAGCGCCGGGGCCGGGGCGGACGCGGGGGTCAGATCGCCATGGCGGCCCGGACGTCCGTCGACGCGGTCGTCCCGCCCGTGCCCTCCGCCGTCACCCGCCCCGAGGCCAGCACGTAGTAGCGCCCCGCCGCGTTGAGCGCGAACCCGACGTGCTGCTCCACCAGCAGCACCGAGAGCCCACCGCGCTCGGTCAGCGCGAGGATCGTCCGTTCGATCTCGGCGACCACCGACGGCTGGATGCCCTCCGTCGGCTCGTCGAGGATCAACAGCCGCGGCTCGGTGATCAGGGCCCGGGCGATCGCCAGCTGTTGGCGCTGCCCCCCGGAGAGCAGGCCGGCGCGGCGGGGCAGGAGATCGCGCAGCACCGGGAAGAGATCCAGCGCCTCGTCGATCAGCGCCGGACCGGTGCGCTTTCCGTCCGCGACGAGCTGCAGGTTCTCCGCCGTCGTCATCTGCCCGAACGACTGCTGGCCCTGCGGGACGTAGGCCAGCCCGCGCCGCACCCGCAGGTGCGGGGCCAGCCCGGTGACGTCCTCGCCGTCGAGCAGGATCCGCCCCGACCGAAGCGGCAGCAGCCCGACCGCCGCCCGCAGCAGTGTCGTCTTGCCCGCCCCGTTGTGCCCCATCACCGCAGCCACCCCCTCCGGAGGCACCTGCACCGTGACGCCGTGGATCACCGAGGTGCGGCCGTAGCCCACCTCGACATCGAGCATGGACAGCATTACACCCCCTCCGCTCCGAGCACCGCTGCGACCTCGTCCTCGGAGTGCTGTCCGGGCCCGAGGTAGACCTCCTGCACGCGCGGGTCCGCCTGGACCGCTGCCACGCTGCCCTCCGCGAGGACCTTGCCCGCGTGCAGCACCGTCACGGATGTCGCGAACGCCCGCATGAAGTCCATGTCGTGCTCGACGATGACGACCGTGCGGTCCTCGGCGATGCGGTGCAGCAGCCGCCCCGTCTCGTCCTTCTCCTCCGCGCTCATCCCGGCCACCGGCTCGTCCAGCATGAGCAGCTTCGCGTCCTGCACCAGCAGCATGCCGATCTCGAGCCACTGCTTCTGGCCGTGCGGCAGGATGCCGGCGGGGAGGTCGACGAGGTCGGTGAGCCCGATCGTCTCCACCGTCGCGGCCACCTCGTCCGGCACCCCGGACCGGCGGCGCAGCAGCGTCAGCGCGCTGCGGCGGCGACCGGCCGCGATGTCGAGGTTCTGCAGCACCGTCAGTTCCTCGAACACCGTCGCGGTCTGGAACGTGCGCCCGACGCCGAGCCGGGCGATCCGGTGCACCTTCTGGCCCACCAGTTCGTGCCCGCCGAAGCGCGCCGACCCGGTGGCCTTCACCAGCCCGGACACGGCGTCGATCAGCGTGGTCTTGCCCGCACCGTTCGGTCCGATGAGGAACCGCAGGTCGCCGGGGAGCACCGAAAGGTTGACCGAGTCGACGGCGACGAACCCGTCGAAGGAGACGGTGACGTCGGTGAGCTCCAGGTAGTCGACACTCATACGTTCACCCCGGTCAGCTCGGCCGGGTCGACCGGGGTCGGGCTCGGCGGTGGCGGCTTGCGCAGCCGGGTGCGCAGCCCGCTCCAGGCGCCGCCCAGCGACGCCAGGCCGCCCGGCAGGAACGCGATGACCAGCATGAACAGGAAGCCCTGGAGGTAGGTCCAGCCCGAGGGGATCGTCTCCGAGAGGGTCGTTCCCGCCCACGCCACGGCGATCGCACCGAGCACCGGACCCAGCAGCGTGGTCCGGCCGCCGATCGCCACCCCGATCAGGAAACCGATCGACGGGACGATGCCCACGTCGTTGGGCGAGACGATGCCGACGATCGGGACGAACAGCGCCCCGGCGATGCCCGCCATGAACGCTGCGATCATGTAGGCCACGGTCTTGACGTTCGCCGGGTCGTAGCCGAGGAAGCGCACCCGCTCCTCGGCGTCGCGGCAGGCCACCAGCAGCTCGCCGTAGCGGCTGAGCATGAGCTGGCGGGCCAGCGCCACCATCGCCAGCAGCACCCCGGACGCGATGAAGAACAGCATCTGCCGGTTCACCGGGTCGTAGAGGTTGAAGCCGAAGAAGCCACGGAAGTTGTTCAGGCCCGTCGACCCGCCGGTGCTCGTCGGGTTGCCGATCAGCAGGATCGCGAACGCCGCGGCCAGCGCCTGCGACAGGATCGCGAAGTAGGCCCCCTTGACGCGGCGGCGGAACGTCGCGAGGCCGAGCAGCCCGGCGACCAGCGCCGGCAGCACCAGGATCGCGATGATCGTGACGATCCCGGACCGGAACGGCTCCCACCAGCCCGGCACACCGTCGGACGAGATCAGGGCCATGAAGTCGGGGGTGCCGCCCGGGCCGGCGTCGGCGAGCTTGAGGTGCATCGCCATCAGGTAGGCGCCGATGCCGAAGAAAACGCCCTGGCCCAGCGTCAGCATGCCGCCGCGGCCCCAGGCCAGGCCGATGCCGACGGCGACCATCGCGTAGCAGAGGTACTTGCCGAGCAGGTCGAGCCGGAACGGCGACAGCGCAGCCGGTGCGACGACGAACAGCAGCAGCGCGGCGATCGCGAACCCGGCCAGCACCGCCCACCGCGACTTCAGCAGGGTGCTCACGCGAGGCTCCTCGTCTTGAGTGCGTAGATGCCCTGCGGGCGGACCTGCAGGAACGCCACGATCAGCGCGAAGACGATCACCTGCGCGATCGAGGCGGTGGTCGTGTACTCGACCCAGGCCGACACGATGCCCAGCACGAAGGCCGCGATCACGGCGCCCTTGATCTGCCCGACGCCACCGACCACCACCACGAGGAAGGCGTTGATGATGTAGCCGGTGCCCAGGTTCGGCGAGATCGAGCCCATCAGCGTCAGCGCGACGCCCGCAACGCCCGCGAGGCCGGATCCGATGAAGAACGTGAGCCGGTCCGTGGACCGGGTGGAGATGCCGGCGCTCTCGGCGAGCGGACGGTTCTGCACCGTCGCGCGGATGCGGCGGCCGAGTGAGGTGAACCGCAGGCCGGCGGCCAGCGCGGCGAAGGCCGCGATCGCCAGTGCCAGGATGAACAGCCGCGTCTTCGGGAACGCGAAGCCGAGAACCTCGACGGGGCCCGACAGCCAGGCCGGGGCCGGGACGTCGACGCCCGCGGTGCCGAAGACGTCGCGGGCGAGCTGCTGCAGCACCAGCGCGACGCCGAACGTGACCAGCAGCGTGTCGAGCGGGCGGTGGTACATGCGGCGCAGGAGCGTCACCTCGAGCAGCACGCCGAGCAGGCCCGCGACGAGGAACGCGATGGGCAGCGACAGGACCAGCGACAACCCAGCGCTGCCGAGGATCTGGTTGGTCACGAACGCGGTGTAGGCGCCGGCCATGATGAACTCGCCGTGCGCCATGTTGATCACACCCATCTGGCCGAAGGTCAGCGCCAGGCCGAGGGCGGCGAGCAGAAGGATCGAGCCGACGCTCAACCCGTTGAACACCTGGGTGACCAGGACTCCCATGCGAGACCTTTCGGGACGCGGCACGGCGCCCGTCCGGAAGCTCCGGACGGGCGCCGTGGAGGACTAGCTGCTGAGGCTGCCGGCCCAGGGGTAGGTCTTGAGGTACGGGTCGGGCTCGATCGGCGTGCCCGACGACCACTCGGTGTAGATCAGTCCGTCCGGACCGATCTTGCCGATCAGCGCGGTCTTGGCGATGTGGTGGTTGTCGCCGTTGACCGTGACGTTGCCTTCCGGCGCGTCGTAGCTGACCCCGCCCGCGGCGGCCTGGACGTCCGGCACCGCGAACGAGTTCGCCTTCTCGACCATTCCCTTCCAGAGGTAGAGCGAGGTGTAGGCCGCCTCCATCGGGTCCGAGGTGACCTTGTCAGCTCCGTAGACGGCCTTGAAGTCCTGGACGAACTTCTTGTTCTCCGGGGAGTCGATGGTCTGGTAGTAGTTCCAGGCCACCGGCTGGCCGACGATGTTGTCGATACCGATGCCGCCGACCTCCTCCTCGGCGATCGAGACGCTGAGCACCGGCATGGCGTCGGCGGTCAGACCCGCGTTCTTGTACTCCTTGAAGAACGCGACGTTCGAGTCGCCGTTGAGCGTGTTGAACACCGCGTCGGCGTCCGCGCTC
>JAEUJO010000205.1 GCA_016794615.1 Pseudonocardia sp.
TTCGTCTCGCACCAGCGCATCCGCCCGGCCCACGTCGTGCCGCGCACGAGCAGATGGGCCCCGAGCAGGATCCGCCCGGCCTCACCCCGGCGTGCACGTCGATCGACGTGATCGTCGTCGTTCCGGTGGACGTCGGCCCGACCACCTCCTGGCCTCCCGTCCTGCTGTTCGGCACCTGAACCTTGCCAGGAAGTAAACTGTCTGACAATCTTCACCGGTCACCACGTGTGCCGGAGCGTGGCGTCCGGGCGCCGGACCGACACCACCAACTGCGAGACGGGGGCTCCTGGTGCACACAGTCGTCATCGGTGGCGGCGTCATCGGCCTGACCACCGCCTACCACCTGGCCCGTGAGGGCGAGACCGTCACCCTCGTCGATGCGCGGGCCACCGGTCTGGGTGCCTCGGACGTCAACGCCGGCTGGATCGTGCCGGCCGAGGCGGCGCCGGTGCCGGGTCCGGGCATGGTGCTCAAGTCGTTGAAGTGGATGTTGCGGCCGGACAGCCCGCTCTACATCAAGCCGTCGCTGGACCCGGCGTTCGCCAGCTTCATGGTCGGCATGTGGCGCCGCTCGAACTACGCCGACCAGCGGCTGGGCTTCGAGGGGCATCTGCGGCTCGCACAGGGCACCGTCGAGGTGTTCGACGACTACCGCGCCGACGGCATGGACTTCGAGATGCACAGCCAGGGCCTGCTGATGGCGTTCACCGACAAGGAGAACCTGGACCACCACCTCGACAACCTCGATCTGGTCCGCCAGTTCGACCTCGACCCGCAGGTTCTGCTCGGCGACGCCGTCCGCACCCACGAGCCGAAGCTGAGCGACGCCGTGTACGGCGGGGTCTACTTCCCGCTCGAGCGGCACGTCGACCCCGGCGCCCTGGCCCGCGCTCTGCACAAGCGGATCGGCGAGCTCGGGGTCCAGGTCGTGGAGAACACGCCGATCGACCGGGTCGAGAAGCGCGGTGACCGGGTCGTCGCGGTGCACAGCGGCTCCCGGCGGTTCGAGGCCGACCGGGTCGTGCTGGCCGCCGGTGCCTGGACCGGGCCCGTGTCGAAGCTGTTCGGCACTCCGTTGCCGGTCCGTCCGGGCAAGGGCTACAGCGTGGACCTCGCGCCGTGTGTGCTCCGCGGCGCTGTCAACCTGTCCGACGCCAGGGTCGCCGTCACGCCGTTGGACAGCCGGCTGCGCCTGGCCGGCACCATGGAGTTCGGCGGCCTGGACGAGAGCATCAACCAGGTCCGGGTGGACGCCATTCTGCGGGCACCCCGCACCTACTTCCGGGACTGGGAACCGCCGGCGAACCCGCCCCCTGCCCAGACCGGCTGCCGGCCGATGACCCCGGACGGCAAGCCGATCATCGGGCGGCTCGGTGCTCTGACCAACGCCTACGTCTCGACCGGCCACGGGATGCTCGGCGTCACGCTCGCTCCCGGTAGCGCGGCCGCACTGACCGACCTGATCGTGCGCGACCGGCTCTCGCCGGATCTGAACACGTTCAGCCCGGCCCGTTTCCTGGGACGGCCGAAGCGGCACTGACCCTGTCCACCGTCTTCGTCCTGGTCCTCATGTCTTCCCTTCGGCCCGAACGCAAGGAGCGCCTGACCATGTCCGTCCAGCTGCGCGGCATCCTGGCCGCCGTCACCACGCCCTTCACCGCGGACGGCTCCGCCCTCGACGAGCCGGTCGTCAAGAACCAGGTCGAGCGCCTGGTCGCGGCCGGCATCCACGGCCTGGTCCCGACCGGCACCACCGGTGAGTTCATGGCGCTGAACCCGACCGAGTACCGGCGGGTCGTCGAGCTCTACGTGCAGGCCGTCGCGGGCCGGGTGCCGGTCGTCGCCGGCGTCGGCGCGCTGACCACGAAGGACGCGGTCGAGCTCGCTCACGACTTCCAGCAGCTCGGTGCCGACGCGATCATGATCGTGCCGCCGTTCTACGACCCGCTGGACCTGCCGACGCTCAAGGCGTTCCTGACCGCGGTGTCCGACGCCATCACCGTGCCGATCGTGTACTACAACGTCCCGGGCGCGACCGGCATCCGGCTGACCGCCGACGAGCTCGCCGAGCTCGGCGAGATCGAGCGGGTCGACTACCTCAAGGACACCTCGGGTGACGCCGTCACGCTGGCCGACCTGCTCGCGTCCCGCGGCGACCGCATCAAGGCGTTCAACGGTTGGGACACCCTGACCTTCTTCGGCATCGCCTCCGGGGCCGAGGCCTCGGTGTGGGGCGCCGCCGGCATCGTGCCCGAGCTGGCGGTCGAGCTGTGGAAGGCGCTGGCCGAGGAGGGCGACCTCGAGCGCGGCCGCGAGCTGTGGACGCACCTGTGGGCGATCAGCGACTTCCTCGAGTCGGTCAACTACGTCGCCGGCGTCAAGGCCGGCCTGGACCTGACCGGCCACTCCGCGGGCCCGGCCCGGCTGCCCATCCAGCCGCTGCCGGCCGAGCAGAAGGAGCGGTTCGCCGGCATCCTCCGCGCCGCCGGCGTCCCGGTCGTCGCCTGATCTCCGAACGCACACCGTCCTGCTGGCCGCGGTGCACCAGCTCCGTGACCCCGTCCGGGTGAGCGAGACCCGCTCTCTGCCGCACGGGCCCGGTGCGGTCGCACCGGGCCCGTGGTCGGCCGGGGTCGGGGCGGTCGCCCGGACCTGACGAACTCGGGTCAGACGAGCTTCTGGGCTTCGGTCAGGGTGTGGCGGAGGATCTGCTCCATCTCGTCGAACTCGGCCTGGCCGCAGATCAGCGGCGGCGCGACACCCTCGCCGCGCGTCACGACCGGAACGGGCACCTCGGGGTGGCGGCCCTGGCGGGCGAAGTGCATCCAGAGGTGGTCAGCGGCCCGGGAAGCGGTCTCGTCCGGGGCGCCGACCGGGAGCTGCTCGATCGCAGTGGCCATTGCTGAGCTCCTCCTGGCTCGTGTGCGGAAAGGATCAGACGTTCTGGGGGGAACCCAGGTTGATCCCGCCGTGGCTCGGGTCGAGCCGGCGGGAGGTGACGACCTTGCACCGGGTGGAGAAGTGCACGCCCTCGCGACGTGCAGATCTCGTCCGTGTGGACCGATCGCCTCTTGCCGTCGCCATGCCGCAAGTGTGCGGACCGGCCGCGCCGGAGTCCCGAGACGATGTGTATCGCCTTGGCGCTGAAACCTTACATCTGG
>JAEUJO010000225.1 GCA_016794615.1 Pseudonocardia sp.
GCCCGCGCCGAGCGGCTCACAGGAACGGCACAGCCCGACCACAACGCCGAGACAGACCGCGGGCCGATCTTGAATGGCATGACCGCGCTGACCCTCACCCTCCAGGCCCCCGCCGCTCCGATGCCCCTGCCGGCGCGGGCACCCGTCGACATCCGCGCGCACGAGGCCGTCCTCGACGTCGTGATCCCCGTCCACAACGAGGAGACCGACCTGCCCGGCTGCGTCCGGCGACTCCACGCCCACATGACGCGGGCCTTCCCGTACACGTTCCGGATCACGATCGCGGACAACGCCAGCACGGACCGCACGCTCGACGTTGCCCACGAGCTGGCCCGTGACCTGCCTTGCGTGCGGGTCGTGCACCTGCCGCAGAAGGGCCGCGGCCGTGCGCTGGCCGCCGTCTGGTCGACCTCGGACGCTCCGGTGCTGGCCTACATGGACGTCGACCTGTCGACCGATCTGGGCGGTCTGCTCCCGCTGGTCGCCCCGCTGGTCTCCGGACACTCCGACGTCGCCATCGGCAGCCGGCTCGCCCGCGGGGCCCGCGTGGTCCGCGGGCCCAAGCGGGAGTTCATCTCCCGCTGCTACAACGTCATCCTCCGCACCGTGCTGCACGTGCGGTTCAGCGACGCCCAGTGCGGCTTCAAGGCCGTGCGCCGCGACGCCGCCGAGCAGCTCCTGCCCCTGGTCGAGGACACCGGGTGGTTCTTCGACACCGAGCTGCTCGTGCTGGCCGAGCGGGCCGGCCTGCGTATCCACGAGGTGCCGGTCGACTGGGTGGACGACCCGGACAGCCGCGTCGACATCGTCGCGACGGCGGTCGCCGACCTGAAGGGTGTGGCCCGGGTGCTCGGCGGCCTGGCCAGTGGCCGCATCCCGGTCGACCGGATCCGGGCCCGGCTGGGCCGCGCGCCGCTGGCCGCCTGACCTCCTCGGAGACGCTCGGGATCAGCCCGTCGTGACGGCGGCCAGCAGGTCGTCCAGTACGGCCTCCTCGTGCACCGCCACCCCGTGGTGGCGCATCGCCGCGCCGAGCTCACGATCCCACTCGGGCTCGATCGGCGTCCCGAGCAGGGGCACGCGCGGGCCGTGCAGGGCGGCGAGGTACTGGTCTGCTCCCATCCGCCACGGAACCACCCCGACGTCCGCGACGAGCCGATTCGCGATCGCGATCCCGGGCCAGTCGAAATCACCGTGGTAGCGCAGCCGCGCGCCGGCCAGGGCGTGCAGGACGTCCAGCACGACGAGCGCCGGCTGCCCGCTCGTGCACACCGCAGCGACGACGCCGCCGCGCCGTTCCGCCACGGCCTCCAGCACGCGCGGGTTCTCGCACACCAGCACGACGTCCGGCGCCTGCAGCTCGACCCGCCGCAGGTCCCAGGCGGTGAGGTGCACGGGGTCGCCCGCGTCCGCGGCGAGCGCCATCCGGACCGCGACCGAGGAGTCACCCCGGCCGCGGAGCCCGAGGGTGAGGCAGGTCGTGGACACCAGGTCCACCCGCACCCCGAACCGCTCCCACAGGCCCCGGCGCTCGGCCGTCGTCACCGGCGGCGGTTCCCCGAGCCGTGCGGCGAGCGCGCGCAGCACGAGCGCCGCGACGGTGCCGCCGTCGTCCAGCGCGTGTGCTCCTCCGCCCACGGCGACGGCGAGCTCGGTGCGGGCGATCGAGGTCGGCAACCGGGCCAGGGTCTCCACCGCGCGGCGGACCGCCGCGGTCGGGTCGGCGGTCCGGGCGAGGACACCGGAGCGGCGCACACCGTCCAGCCAGACCTCCACCCACGGTGGGTCGCCCACCAGCTCTCGCGCCAGCGCGAACGGTGCCTCCCGGCCGGCCGCCCGCTGCGCGCGCCGGGCAGCGCGGTCGTCGAGCGCGCGGCCGGTGACGTGCTCGAGCACCGCTTGAAGCCCGCCGACGCCGGACCGCTCGACGAGAGTCGCGTCGAGATCGGCCAGGCTCACGGCGAGCGTCGCGGCCGTCACCGGGCGCCCGACGAGAGCGGACACGGCGTGGCGTTCCTCCCGCGACAGCCCGCTGAGCACGACCCGGCCCTCGGCGCGCAACCCCCGGCCCTCCAGGCGCTCGCGCAGCACCTGCCAGATCCTGGTCAGGCCGGGATCGGCGAGCCAGCTGGTCGGCCGGGTGCTCACCCGTCGACGACCTGCAGCCGCTGGCCGTCCCAGTGATGGCGGTACTGGGCGATGCCGCGCTCGTTCGGGTCGCGCAAGGCCTCGTAGATCGCGAGCGACGGCACGGTGGCATGGTCGCCCCACAGCCGCTCGCTGGTGATCACGAAGTCCAGGTCGAGGTCCACCAACAGGCCGAACAGCAGGGGGTGGGTCCGGACGTCGATCTTCGGGAAGGCGTCGTCGAGCAGCACGAACCGCGGCGAGTGCGGCGCGGCCCCGGCAAGCGAGCCGAAGTGCGCCGCGGCCGCGGCGAACAGCGGCAGGTAGCACACCACCTTCTGCTCCCCCTGCGAGAGCGGGGACCGGCGGTGCAGGTCGTGCCACGTGCCCGGGGTCTCCGGCCGGGTGTAGCGGATCCGGAAAGCGAACCAGCGCCGGTAGTCGAGCGCACGGGTGAGGTGCTCCGAGTACGAGTCCTCCGGCGCGTCGGCGCGCGACGCCTCGATCAACCGATGCAGGGCGTCGCGCAGCTCGCGCCGCTCGCCCGGCAGCAGGGCGCCGCTCGGCTGCCCGAGCAGCTCGACCGCGCGGCGGGCGTCCGCCGCGACGTCGTCGCGCAACGTCCAGCGCAGCTGCACGGCGATGCCCTGGCTGGTGGTCACGCCGCGAAGAAGCTGGTTCATCTCCGCGACCAGCTCCTCGGCCTCCTGCCGACGTGCGCGCAGGGACTCCCCGAGGTCGCCGAGGACGTGCTCCTCGAACAGCCTGCGCTCCCGTTCGGTGAGCAGCTCGGCGTCGCGGATGACGGCGGCGGCGAGCCGGGTGGCGAGCGTCCCGATCGGGTGCTCACCCGTGTCGTCACGGCCGACGACGGCGAGTGCCCCGCCGATCTCGATGACGCGCGGCTCGCGGTCGCCCGCGGGGCCGCTGACGGCGTCCTGCCAGGCTGCGAAGAGTGCCGCCTCCGTACCCGGACGTGGCGGCGGGGGCAGCTCGGCGAGGCTGCGGGCGAGTGCCAGGACCGACGCGGGCACCGGCGAACCGGTGGAGAATCCTCGCGCGAGGTCGAACGTGGCGGCGTGGTCCACCGTCGTGGGGCCCGCCTCCCCCGACGACGGCTCACCGAGGCCGGACGGCAGCAGGCCGGGAACGGTGTCCACCGCGGCGAGCGCCGCGACGGCCGCCGCCAGCGCCGGCTCCTGCTCGGCCAGCCGCAGCGCGGCGTTGCGCGCGCCCTCCTCGGCGGCGCCGGTGGCGGTCAGCAGCGCGGCGACCCGCCCGGTGAGCTCGCGCTCCCGCCGTTCCAGATCGCCTGCCCGCTGTTCGGCGGTGGCGATGCGCAGCTGGATCTCCCGCAGTGACGCCCCGACGGTGGCCTCGAGCTCGTCCGCCGCGGCCCGGGCGGTGTCCGCCCGCTCCTGAGCGACCGTCGCCGTCCCCGCCGCCTCCTGCGCCTCGTCCAACTCGGCCGACGCCCGCTCGGCGTCGTCGGCCCACCGCAGCAGGCCCGCGCGCAGCGGTGCGGCGGCGTCGGCGTGCCGGGACAGCGCGTCGTCGAGGCTGCGCAGGCGCTCGCGGCGGGCGGCGAGGCCGACGGCGTCCGTCGGGAGATCGTGGGCCGCGGCGAGCTCGGCCAGGTCGTGGCGCCGCCCTGCCTCGACGCCCCGGGCCTGCACGGCGACCTCCTCGGCCTCGACCGCGCGCCGGTCCGCCTGCGCGGTGACCCGCTCCCGTTCGTCCAGCCGCGTCCACGCCGTCAACAGCGCGCTCGTCGAGGGGGCGCCGGTGAGCCACGCCTCGATCGCCGCGCGGGCCTCCCGCGCCGCGGTCTCGGCCTCCCGCGCGGCGTCCCGGGTCGCGGCCAGCACGTCGATCCGGGCGTCCAGCTCGGCGATGCGCCGTTCGCGCTCGGCGGCCCGGGCGGTGGCGCCGACGTACTGGGCGACCGGCTTCGTGGAGCGGCCCGTGAGGGGTCCGAGCCGCCAGGAGCCGTCGGTGCCGACAACCCCCGGGAGGTCGGCGCGCACCTCGTCGGCGCCCACCTCGTCGTGACCCGCCAGGGCGACGCGCGCGAGCACGCTCCGGACCACGGCGGCGGCGACGGGCCCACCGTCCGGCGGGTCGGGCCGCAGGACGGCGTCCAGCCGCGCGTCGACCGGCGTCGGCGGGCCGACCGGCAGGACGACGTCGCACCCGTCGGCGTCGAGGACTGCGCCGTCGACGCGGACCCACGCGTCGAGCAGTCCCGACGCCTCCAGCGCCGACTCGAGCCCGGCCCGGGCTCGCGCGTCCAGCGCGTCCGCGAAGTCGACGAGCCGCCACAGCGGCGCGCCGTCCACCGGATCGCGCTCGCCCCGCCGCCACGGCGGCGCCGGCGGGGCCGGATCGCGCTCGGCGGCCACCTCCTCCCGGCGTCGGACCGTCTCGCCGTGCTCCCGCTCGGCGGCGCGCCGCTCGGCGCCCGCGGCCGCCTCCTCCGCCCGGCGCGTGTCCAGCGGGCCGGTCGCCGCGGTGCGAGCGAGCGCGGCCACCGTGCCGACCGTCTCCGCGGTCAACTCATCGGGCGGGTCGAAGGGCACGGCCTGCGGGTCCGCCCGCCACGATCCGAGCGCCGCCGCGTACTCGTCGCCTGCCGCCGTGGCCGCGCGACGCGCGTCCGCCAGCCGGCCGCGCTCCTCCTCGGCCCGCCGCTCGGCGACGGCGGCGTCCTGCTCGGTGCGCTCCCGCGTCGCGACGGCGCCGTCGAGCGCCGCGCGGGCGGTGTCCACTATCGCAACGGCGGCGAGCAGCCCGCCGAGGACCGGGCGGGCGTCGCGGGTGGCATCGGCCTGGGCCGTCAGTCCCTCGGCCGCGGCCTGGGCCGCGTCGGCAGCGAGCAGGTGGACGTCGTGCAGCGCCGCAGGCACCGGCAGGGCGACCCGTGCACCGGCGCCTGCGAGCTCGGTCGCCAGCTCGCCCACCCGGCCGACGTGCGCGGACACCATGGTCTCCAGGCCCCCCGCGTCGCGCCGGACCCGCTCCTGCGAGACCTCGGCGCGCCGCCGGGCGACGCCCGCTGCCTTCCGGGCCGCCTCGGCCGCGGCGGCCCGCTCCCGCGCCATCTCCTGGCGGGCGCGCAGCTCCCGCGCGTCCTTCCACGCGGGGTCGCCGCGCAGCTCGACGAGCCGCGCCTCGCACTCCCGGCGCTGTGCCGCCACCGTGCCCTGCTCCGCCTCCGCGGCCGCCCGCTCGGTGGCCAGGCCGGCCACGTCGGCGGTGCACCGCTCGGCGTCGCGCGCCCGGCGGGAGCGTTCCCGGTGCTGCTCGACGGCCTCCGCACCGCGCCCGCGCAGGACCTCACGGGCGTAGTGCCCGTAGCCGGTCGCCAGGGCTGCGACACCCTCCGCGCTGCGCCGCTGGCGGTCGAGCTGCTCGCCGAAGGCGGCGAGCTCGTCGAAGGTGTCGCCTGCGGCCCGCACGGCGTCGTCGTCGAGCTGCGGGAGCGCCTGGACGAGCTGCTCGGCCAGCCGCGCCGGCTCGATGTCCTCCCCGACCTGCGGTTGCCGCAGCCAGTACAGCAGCCGCAGCAGCTCGTCGTACTGCGAAGGCGCAAGGCCGAACAGCAGCCTGCCCACGTGCTGCTTGTACGCGCGCGGCGAGTCGAAGAACTGCCCGCCCGCGGCCTCCACCGCGGCCCGCAGGCGTTCCCGGGCGAGCGGGCCGGCGTCGTCCTCCAGCATCAGGTCCTCGCCGACCCGCCCGGGCACCGTGAAGTACCACGACGTCGCCGTGCGCGCGGACTGCGACGCCCGGATCCCGACGCCACACGTCACCACCTCGCCCGGCCGGGCGAACTCGACCCAGAGGTAGCCGGCACGGTTCTGCTTGCCGTACCCGTCGAGCATCAGCCACAGCAGGCTGGTGTGGTGACGCGCGGACGCCGTCATCCGCTGCTTGTCGCCGTCCAGCACGAACGGCAGCAGCATCTCCAGCGTCTTCGACTTGCCGGCGCCGTTCGCCCCGCGCAACAGCAGCCGGCCGTCCGCGAACTCGAACACCTGGTCGTCGTACTGCCAGACGTTGAGCACGCCCGCACGGGAGAGCCGGAACCGATCCGTCACGGTGCCTCCTCGGCGAACAGCGACGGCTGGCCGCCCGAGCCCTCGGTGATCGACGCGCGTACTGCGTAGCGGGCCCCGGCGGCGTGCACGAGCCACGCACCGTCCGGGTCGAGCCGGACGAGCCCGGCGGCGACGAGCACGGACCGGGCGGCGGCGAGCGCCGCGGCGGCGTCGTCGCGGTACTCCCGCTTGAACCCCGCGCCCCACGTGGTGAGCACCTCCGACGAGACCGCGGCGACCAGCTCGGGGCCGGCCCGCCGCCACACCCGCTCCTCCGCCGCGGCCTCGCGGGCGCCGGCCCGCAGGCGGTCGGCCAGGCCTTCGAGGACGAGCAGGGCGAGCCGCCGGGCCGAGCCGGCACCGGGGAACTCCACGTCCGTCAGCTCGCCCTCCGGATCGACGGCCACCGCGCCCTCGGCGCGCAGCTCCACATCCAGGCCCAGCCGGTCCCGGAACCACTCGCGCTCGCGGTTGCGCCCGCGCCGCCACCACTCGGCTTGCTCGTCGGTCAGCTCGTCCGTCGACAGCACCGGCGACTCGACGAGACGGCGGCGGACGGCGACCCTCGCGCCGCCCGCGGCCGAGGGCAGCGCGGCGACGTCGAGCAGCTCGTCCGGGTCCTCGACCCCGGCGAGCGGTGCGGCGACCAGCAACGCCAGCCGGTCGCGCCGCACGTCGAGCAGGGAGGCGGTGCGCTGCTCGGCCCAGTGCTCCAGATCGCCGTCGCGCTCGTGCAGCACCCCCAGCTCCACCAGCGCCGCCAATGCCGCGTGCAGCGCCCGCCGGTCGGCGATCGCGTCCAGGTCGACGTCCAGCCCGGCGTCCACCGCCGCCGAGCGAACCTGCGCCACCAACTCGTCGACGAGGAGCTGGTTCTTGCCCCGGGTGAGCGCAGCCAGGGTCAGGCACAGCAGCGCGTAGCCGCGGGGGGTGAACGCCTTGCCCGACTTGCGGACCAGCGGGCGGGTCGCGTCGCGCCCCAGCCCCGCCTTGAACAGCCGCGCCGCGCCCGGCTCGACGACGAGCCGGTAGCCCAGACCGTCCGCGAACATCCGCGCCAGCTCGACGCGGTGCCTGCGGACCAGCCGCAGGTCGTCCGCACCGGGCCCGTCGGCGCGCAGCAGCGGCGAGCGCAGCAGCGCGCGGGCGGCCTGCTGCCGCTCGGCGGTGACCTGCACGTCTTCGGCCGCCGCCGGGCGCTCCACCCGTCTCGTGCCGCGGTCGGTGCCGGTCATCCGGTGGCCCTCCGCTCCCCGGCCTCGGTGTGCACCGTCAGCGTGAGGTCGACCAGCTCGAGCCGGCCCGCGGGCCCCGTCACGGTCGTGCTGACCCCGGGCGTCCGCGTCACCACCAGCCGGACCTCGTCGACCCGTGCCTCCGCGGCATCGTGCGGCCCGAGCGGGCGACCTCGGCCGACCAGCGCGCGGGCGTAGAGGTCGAGCAGGGCGCCCCGCGCCTCGTCCGAGAGGCGAACGGCGGCGAGCCGCCCCGCGTGCCGGCCGACCTCGGCGAGCGCGGCTCTCCTGCGCCGCTCGGTCGCCTCGCGCTCGGCGAGCCGGGCGGCCTTGGCCGCCGCGTAGTCCTCCCGCTGCCCCGTGCGCCCGCGGACCGCCCGCACGCCCAGCTCGCGCAGCGCGACCGGCACCTCCGCCGAGGGCGTCCGCCACCAGGACGCGGTCGGGGGGACCGGGTCGCCGTCGTCGTCGGCGGCGAATGCGAGGTGGCGGCACGAGTAGAGGCCGAACGCCGAAGCCCACAGGGCGTGCGCGGTGTCGTCGTCCGTCTCCGCGAACCAGCGGGCGAGCTTCAGCAGGTCTCCGTAGCGGCTCTGTTCCTGACGACCCCCTGCGGCGATGCGACGCAGGTTGACCAGCAGTGCCCGCATCGCCTCCGTCGCCAGCCGCCGCACGCCCGCGGCGTCGGAGTCCCGCCCCGGTGCGCCGACGAACCACGCGTGCAGCCCGTCCCAGTCCGCCGGGTCCAGCCCCGGTGCGCGCCGCGCGGCCTCCCCCTCGACGCCGACCAGCCGCTGCCCGACGTTCGCCCGCGCACACAGCACCGGCACCCGTGGTTCCACCTCCCGCAGTGCCTGCGCGAGCTGCGGCATGTGCCGGGCGACCTCGTCGACGAACCTCTGCAGGTAGTCCAGCAGCGCGGTCTTGAAGGCCTGGAACTCGGCGCGGTCCAGGTCGTAACGCACCAGGACCTGCGCGAGGTAGGTGTAGAAGTCGCGGGTCGAGGACACCAGCCGCTCGAACTGGGCGAAGAGCGTCGCGATGTCGCGGGCCAACGCGTCCGGATCCGCCCGGGCGATCGCCGCGTCGCCGAGCCGGCCCAGCCCGACCAGCCCGTCCAGGATCCCGCCGAGCATCTCGGTGGAGACCTCACGTGCCGCCTCCGTGTGCCCGAGCAGCTCCTCGACGTGCCGCTGCACCAGCTCACCGCGCTGGGTGAGCTGGTACCGGGCACGGTTCTGCAGGTACTCGCGCAGGCTGCGCGCCTCGGTCTCGCGCGGGCTGCGCGCCAGGTTGCCGTGCTCGACGAGGTACGACAGGCGCGCGTCGACGGTGTCGACGTCCAGGGTGAACCCCAGCCCGGCCAGCCGCTGTGCCACCTCGGCCGCCGACTGGTCCGACAGCAACCCCGACACGTCGCTGGTGAACGTGCGCATGATGGCGAGGTAGGACGAGGCCTCCTCGTTGACGGCGTAGCGCAGCGCCTCGAGCCGGACCCGCCCGCCGTGCGCGAGGTACTCGCGCTCGTCAGGGACCGTGGGATCGGGCACGCGGCGAGAGTAGCGAGGGACACCGACAGAACCGGGAGACCCGCCCCGGTCAGTCCCAGCAGAAGCTCCAGCGCGTCGATCCGCGGAGCAGGTTCGCGTAGTCCCGGAGCGTGCCGGGGTTGCCGCGGTAGGTGTCGTCGCAGAACGCGTAGTGCTCGGCCGCGATCGCCAGGCACTCCGTGCGCTCCCACGGCGGCGCCGCCACGGCCAGCTCCAGCGTCGCCCGGCCCATCCGCACGAGCACCGCCCCGAACCGGTCCTCCCAGGTACGCAGCACCGCCGACACCGTCGCGGCATCCCACCGCTGCCCCGCCCCGGCCCACCCGACGGCGGCCGGGACATCGGCCGGCCGGGAGACGGGAACGAGCGCGAGCAGGTACTCACCGAGCAGGTCGGCCTCCTCGACCGCCGCTGTCACGACCTCACCCGGCCGCAGGAGCCCCGCGGCGGCGGTCGGTGGCGCGAGGCCGGGGAAGGTGGCGCCGAACGGCGCGAGACAGTCGGGATGGAACACGCAGCCGCCCGGGTACCGCCGCGCGAGCACCGCGGCGACGTCGCACCGCGGCACCCGGGCCAGCGCGGGCTCCGGCTCCCAGCCGGGTTGCACCGAGCCGAGCGCGTGGTCGGCGAAGAGCACGGGACAGCGGCGATCGGTGGGTGCGGCGGCCAGCAGGCGGCCGTAGTGCGCGGAGTCGTCGAACGGCGCGCGGCTGAGTGCGAAGGTGCCGCGGTCGAGCATGGCAGGAAGGGTGTCGAGGATCGTCATGGCGCATTGGACGGATCCC
>JAEUJO010000270.1 GCA_016794615.1 Pseudonocardia sp.
CCGGCTACCCGGCCGCCGCGGCCGCCCGCACGCCCTCGACGATCATCGCCAGGTCAGCGGGGCCGCACACGTAGGGCGGCATCGTGTAGACGAGGTCGCGGAAGGGGCGCAGCCACACCCCCTGCTCCGCCGCGGCGGCCGTGGCGGCCGTGACGTCGACGGGGTGGTCGAGCTGGACGACGCCGATCGCGCCGCGCACGCGCACGTCGGCGATCCCGGGCAGCCCGCGCGCGGGCGCGAGCCCCGTGCGCAGCCCGGACTCGATCGCCCGGACCTCGGCGCGCCACCCGCGCTCCTGCAGGAGCCGGATCGACGCGAGCGAGACGGCGGCGGCGAGCGGGTTGCCCATGAACGTCGGCCCGTGCATGAGCACGCCCGCCTCACCGTCGGAGATCCCGCGGGCGACCCGCGTGGTGCACAGCGCGGCAGCCATCGACAGGTACCCGCCGGTCAGCGCCTTGCCGACGCACATGACGTCGGCCGCGACGCCCGCGTGCTCCGCAGCGAAGAACTCCCCCGTCCGGCCGAAGCCGGTGGCGATCTCGTCGAACACCAGCAGCACGTCGTGGGTCAGGCACAGCTCGCGCAGCACGTGCAGGTAGCGGGGGTCGTGGAAGCGCATGCCGCCCGCGCCCTGCACGACGGGCTCGACGATCACCGCGGCGAGCTCGTCGGCGTGTGTCTCGACCAGCCGGGCCAGCTCCGCGACGTAGTCCTGCTCGAACGCGGCCGGCGGCGGCCCGGCGAACACCTGCCGCGGCAGCACCTGGCGCCACAGCGCGTGCATGCCGCCGTCCGGGTCGCAGACGCTCATCGCGCCGAAGGTGTCGCCGTGGTAGCCACCGCGCCAGGTCATCAGCCGGTGCTTGGCCGGGCGTCCGCGCGACCGCTGGTACTGCAGGCACATCTTGATCGCGACCTCGACCGAGACCGAGCCGGAGTCGCAGAGGAAGACGTGCTCGAGCCCGGCGGGGGTGACGGCGACGAGCAGCCGGGCCAGCTCGACGGCCGGACCGTGCGTGAGGCCGCCGAACATCACATGGCTCATCGCGCCGAGCTGGTCGCGCACCGCGGCGTCGAGCACGGGATGGCGGTAGCCGTGGACCGCCGCCCACCACGACGACATCCCGTCGACCAGCTCGCGCCCGTCGGCGAGCCGAAGTCGCACCCCCTGCGCCGACACGACCGGCAGCGACGGCACGGCTGCCGGCATCGCCGCGTAGGGATGCCACACGTGTGTGCGGTCCGCGGCCAGCAGGTCGTCGACGCCATCCACGCCGCGAGCCTAGGGCGGGCCGTGGGCCTCCTCGGCGCGGCGCCGGCTCACGGTGAGCAGCACCACCGGTTCGTCGCCGACGTTGTGCAGCACGCGCAGGTCGATCCCGTCGAGCCACAGCACGGCACCGCCGGAGAACCGCCGCCTGCCACCCGCCGCGCACTCGAGCTCGACGTCGCCGCGCTCGACGACGACCAGCGCGTCGCGCCACTCGGCGTCGCCGGACGGCCGCGACTGCCCGGGCGCGAGCACGACCGCGCGGCGCCGGAACGCCGATCCGCGGCCGGGCAGGAGCGGGCTCGTCTCGTCGCCCACGTCGCCCTCCTCCCCGAGGGCCGCGCCGACCCCGGGAGTGCAGACGCGCCGCACGACGCGTTCTCATCGGCGCCCGCCCCCGACACACGTCGCGCCTCCTGCTCGTCGCCGGAGCCGCGTGGGTGCACAAGGGCGTGCTCGTCACCGGCAAACCCGAGGACTCCCGATGGACGACGTGACCGTCGAACACCGGCCGGTCGGACGCTGAGCCGCTCGCGCTACCCCAGGCAACCCGGACCGAGCAGCGCCTTGAGGTCGCCCATCAACGCGGAGCTCTGCGTCACCCGCAGGCCGTCGGCCAGGCGCAGCGGGGTGACCCGGCTGCCGTTGAGCAGGTGCAGGTGCACCTCCGACCCACCGGGGTGGTGCGTGAGCACCTCCTTGAGCTTCGCCACCCGCTCCGGTGTGCACAGCTCCGTGCGCATGCTGACCTTGATCGGCAACCCGGCCTCACCCGGCGCGACCAGCTCCGGCACGGCGAGGTCGTTCGCGATCAGCGACACCCGGTCGTCGCGCTTGTTCACCCGCGCCTTGACCAGCACGATCGCGTCTTCTGCGACATCGACACCGACGACCTGGTAGCAGCGGGGGAAGAACAGCACCTCGATCCCCCCGGCGAGATCCTCGATCTGCGCGGACGCCCACGGCTCGCCGTTCTTGTTCACCCGGCGGTTCACTCCGGCCAGGATGCCGCCGACGGTGATCTGCGCGCCCTCGCCGACGTCGCCCGCCAGGATCGTCGAGATCGCGGTGTCCGCCTTGGCCGCCAGCGCCTGCTCGATCCCGTCCAGCGGATGGCCCGAGACGTAGAGCCCGAGCATCTCCCGTTCGACGGCCAGCCGGTGCTTGGGGTCCCATTCCTCGGTGGGCACCTTCACGTCGAACACGGCGTCCAGCTCCGACGACCCCGACCCGTCCATCGAGCCGAAGAGGTCGAACTGCCCCACCGACGCCGCCTTCTTCGTGCTCATCACCGCATCGATCGCGTCGGCGTGCACGAGCAGCAGGCCCTTGCGGGAGTGTCCCAGCGAGTCGAACGCCCCGGCCTTGATCAGCGACTCGATGACCTTCTTGTTGCAGACCACCGCGTCGACCTTGCGCAGGAAGTCCGAGAAGTCGGTGAACCCGCCCTTCTCCTTGCGCGCCGCCACGATCGCGTCCACGACGTTCACGCCGACGTTGCGGATGCCGCCGAGGCCGAAGCGGATGTCCGCGCCGACCGGGGCGAAGTTGCGCACCGAGTCGTTGACGTCGGGGGGCAGTACCCGGATGCCCATCCGCCGGCATTCGCCCAGGTAGACGGCGGCCTTGTCCTTGTCGTCACGGACCGAGGTGAGCACCGCGGCCATGTATTCGGCCCGGTAGTTCGCCTTGAGGAACGCCGTCCAGTAGGAGACGACCCCGTAGGCGGCGGAGTGGGCGCGGTTGAATGCGTAGTCCGAGAACGGGAGGAGGATGTCCCAGAGGGTCTTGACCGCGGCCTCGGAATAGCCGTGGTCCTTCATGCCCTGGGCGAAGCCGGCGTACTCCTTGTCCAGGATCTCCTTCTTCTTCTTGCCCATCGCCCGGCGCAGCAGGTCCGCCTTGCCGAGCGTGTAGCCGGCGAGCTTCTGGGCGATCGCCATGACCTGTTCCTGGTAGACGATCAGGCCGTAGGTCTCGCCGAGGATGTCGCGGAGCGGCTCGGCCAGCTCCGGGTGGATCGGAGTGACCTCTTGACGCTTGTTCTTGCGGTCCGCGTAGTCGTTGTGCGCGTTCGCACCCATCGGGCCGGGCCGGTAGAGCGCGCCGACGGCGGAGATGTCGTCGAACTCCGTGGGCGCCATGCGGCGCAACAGGTCCCGCATCGGCCCGCCGTCGAGCTGGAACACGCCGAGCGTCTCGCCTTTGGCCAGCAGCTCGTAGGTCGCGGGATCGTCCAGCTCGACGTCTTCGATGACGAGCTTCGACTTGCCGTTGAGCTCGATGTTCTCCAGTGCGTCGTCGATGATCGTGAGGTTGCGCAGCCCGAGGAAGTCCATCTTCAGCAGCCCGAGCGTCTCGCAGGCGCCCATGTCGAACTGCGTGATGATGGCGCCGTCGGAGTCCCGCCGCTGGATCGGGATGACGTCGATCAGCGGCGTGCTCGACATGATCACGCCCGCGGCGTGCACGCCCCACTGGCGCTTGAGGCCCTCGAGCCCGCGGGCGGTGTCGATGATCTCCTTGACCTGCGGGTCCACCTCGTAGAGCGTGCGGACCTCGGCGGCCTCGGTGTAGCGCTTGTGCGCGGGGTCGAAGATCCCGGACAGCGGGATGTCCTTGCCCATGATCGCCGGTGGCATGGCCTTGGTGATCCGGTCGGCCACCGCGTAGCCGGGCTGGCCGAACAGCACTCGCGCGGAGTCCTTGATCGCGGCCTTCGCCTTGATCGTGGAGTAGGTGATGATCTGCGCGATCCGGTCTTCGCCGTACTTCTCGGTGGTGTAGCGGATCATCTCGCCGCGCCGGCGCTCGTCGAAGTCCATGTCGATGTCGGGCATCGAGATGCGCTCGGGGTTGAGGAACCGCTCGAAGATCAGCTTGTGCTTGATCGGGTCGAGGTCGGTGATCCCCAGGGCGTACGCGACGAGCGAGCCCGCGGCCGACCCGCGGCCGGGGCCGCAGCGGATGCCGACGGACTTGGCGTGCTGGATGAGGTCCGCGGTGACCAGGAAGTAGCCGGGGAAGCCCATCTGGATGATCACGCCGAGCTCGTACTCGGCCTGTGTGCGGTACAGGTCGGTGACGCCGTCCGGGTACCGCTGGTGCAGCCCGCGCTCGACCTCCTTGACCAGCCACGACTCCTCGGTCTCGCCCTCGGGGACGGGTGCGCGGGGCATGAGGTCCTGCCCCTCGGTGAACCCGACGTCCACCCGCTCGGCGATCAGCAGGGTGTTGTCGCACGCCTCGGGGAACTGCGGGTCCCACTGCGCGCGCATCTCCGCCGGGGACTTGAGGTAGAAGTCCTGCGCATCGAACTTGAACCGGTTCGGGTCGGCCAGGGTCTTGCCCGTCTGCACGCACAGCAGCACCTCGTGCGGCTTCGCGTCGTCCGCGTAGGTGTAGTGCAGGTCGTTCGTGGCGAGCCCCGGCAGGCCCAGCTCCTTCTTGAGCCGGAACAGGTCTTCCTGCACCTGCTTCTCGATGCTGATGCCGTGGTCCATCAGCTCGCAGTAGAAGTTGTCCCGGCCGAAGATGTCGCGGTAGTCGGACGCGGCCTGGCAGGCGTCGGCGTAGCGGTCCTGCTGCAGCAGGCGCTGGACCTCGCCGGACGGGCAGCCGGTGGTGGCGATGATCCCGGTGCCGTAGGTCTCGAGCAGCTCGCGGTCCATGCGGGGCTTGTAGTAGTAGCCCTCGAGGCTCGCGAGGCTGGAGAGCCGGAAGAGGTTGTGCATCCCCTCGGTGTTCTCGGCCAGCAGGGTCATGTGGGTGTACATCTCACCCGGGTTGTCCTCACCCGTCTGGCTCGCGCCGTTCTTCTGGCCGAGGGTGGCGCGCTTGCGCTCGTGCCGGGAGCCCGGCGCGAGGTAGCCCTCCATCCCGATGATCGGCTTGACCCCGTGCGCCTTGGCCTTGCGCCAGAACTCGTAGGCGCCGAAGACGTTCCCGTGGTCCGTCATCGCCAGCGCCGGCATCCCCATCCGGGCGGACTCCGCGAACAGGGCGTCCAGCCGGGCCGCACCGTCGAGCATCGAGAACTCGGTGTGCGTGTGCAGGTGGACGAAGCTGTCACCGGAGGGGCTTGCCACGAGGTCGTCTGCTCCGTCCTCACGCGGCGCCGGCGGGCGGCGCGTGCTCGGGGATCGGGTGGG
>JAEUJO010000298.1 GCA_016794615.1 Pseudonocardia sp.
TCGTTGTCCGAGTCGCGGGCCGTCGTCAGCAGCTTGATCACCCGCTCGACGGCGCTGCGCTCCTCCGGGGCGAGGTTCGACAGGCGGATCCGCTCGGCGGCGTCGCGGGCCGCGCGCCAGGCCCGCTCGGCGCGCTCGACCGCGAGGACGAACACCGTGGCGTGGCTCTCCGGCGGGAACACCTCGGTCTCCAGGGCCTGCGCCTCGGCGAACGCCTCGACGAAGCGGCCCGTGCTCGGCACCGTGACGTCCGACAGCGCCGGCAGCCGCAGCACCGCCATCGGGTCGCACTCGTACGCGGCGTACTCGCCGCGCAGCGCGGCGAACCGCTGCCGCGCGTGCGCCCAGGCGGCGTCCGGGCGGGCTGGTACCGGGCGGGGCGGGGGCGGCGGCCGGTGCGGCAGCGGGGCGATGCCCGCCGCGCCCAGCCGCGTCCGCCTGCGGCGCCGGGTCAGCACCAGCAGCGCCACCCCGACCAGGACGGGGACGGGCATGTGCTCGGCGAGCGCCACGACGAACACCGCCACGACGAACACCGCGATGGAGAACCACATCATCAGACCGACCGCCGTGGCGCCGGCGGAGACGGCCATCCAGCCCGGCAGGCGACGGCGATTCGGCCCGTACCGGCCGCGGTACGGGAACCCGGCGGGGCCGTAGCGGCCGGGCCCCCGCCCCGGACGGTGTCTCATAGGTCCTTGGTACCTAACAGCACACGATCGCGCCTGGGCCGAACGGGTGTGCGACGTTACGGTTTCCCTGACACGGAGGGATGAGGTCTGGCGTCGGCGATCGCACCGGGCCTCGTCCCCCCGCCCGACCATCTGCACCGCCGGCGTCACCGTGCGCTCGGCCGTACCCGGGGGGTCCCGTGTTTCGCAAGCTGCTCGTCGCCAACCGCGGTGAGATCGCGATCCGCGCCTTCCGTGCGGCCTACGAGCTCGAGATCGCGACCGTCGCGGTGTTCCCGTACGAGGACCGCAACTCGTTGCACCGCGCGAAGGCCGACGAGTCGTACATGATCGGCGAGCGCGGCCACCCCGTGCGGGCCTACCTGTCGGTCGACGAGGTGATCGCTGCCGCCCGGCGGGCGGGTGCGGACGCGGTCTACCCCGGGTACGGATTCCTGTCGGAGAACCCGGACCTGGCGCGGGCCTGCGCGGAGGCCGGCATCACGTTCGTCGGGCCGCCGCCGGAGGTGCTGCACCTGACCGGCGACAAGTCCCGCGCCATCGCCGCCGCCCGGGCGGCGGGCCTGCCGGTGCTCGGGTCGCCGGCGCCGTCCGCGGACGTCGAGGAGCTCGTCGCGGCGGCGGACGAGCTGGGCTACCCGCTGTTCGTCAAGGCGGTGGCGGGCGGCGGCGGGCGCGGGATGCGCCGCGTCGACGAGCCGGGGCAGCTGCGCGAGTCCGTCGCCGCCGCCATGCGCGAGGCGCAGGCCGCGTTCGGCGACGCGACGGTGTTCCTGGAGCGCGCCGTGGTCAACCCGCGGCACATCGAGGTGCAGGTCCTCGCCGACTCCTCCGGCGGAGTCGTGCACCTCTACGAGCGCGACTGCTCCATGCAGCGGCGCCACCAGAAGGTGATCGAGATCGCCCCGGCCCAGAACCTGGACCCGGAGGTCCGCGACCGCATCTGCGCCGACGCCGTCGCGTTCGCCCGCCACATCGGCTACGTCAACGCCGGCACGGTGGAGTTCCTGCTCGACGAGCGCGGCCGGCACGTGTTCATCGAGATGAACCCGCGCATCCAGGTCGAGCACACCGTCACCGAGCAGGTCACCGGCCGCGACCTGGTGATCGCCCAGCTCCGGGTCGCGGCCGGCATGATGCTGGCCGAGATGGACCTGCTGCAGGAGCAGATCCATGTCGACGGCGCCGCGTTGCAGTGCCGGGTCACCACCGAGGACCCGGCCAACGGCTTCCGGCCGGACACCGGCGTGATCAGCGCCTACCGCTCGCCGGGTGGACCAGGTGTCCGGCTCGACGGGGGCACGCACGTCGCGGCCGAGGTCAGCCCGCACTTCGACTCCATGCTGGTCAAGCTCACCTGCAACAGCCACACCTTCGCGAATGCCGTCCGCCGGGCCCGGCGGGCCGTCGCCGAGTTCCGCATCCGCGGCGTGGCGACGAACCTGCCGTTCCTCGCCGCGGTGCTCGACGATCCCGACTTCCGGGCCGGCCGGGTCACCACGAGCTTCATCGACGAGCGGCCCCACCTGCTGGAGGGTCACCGCCCGGCCGACCGGGGCACCCGGATCCTCGGCTACCTGGCCGAGACGACGGTGAACAAGCCGAACGGGCCGCGGCCCCAGGGGGTCGAGCCGGTCGAGAAGCTGCCGGGGGTGAACCCGCACCGCCCGGTCGTGGATGGGTCTCGCCAGCAGCTCGCGGCGCTCGGTCCCGAGGGTTTCGCCGCCCGGCTCCGCGCGCAGGAGGCCGTGGCCGTCACCGACACCACGTTCCGCGACGCGCACCAGTCCCTGCTCGCCACCCGGGTGCGCACGCGCGACCTGGTGGCCGCAGCACCGCACGTCGCCCGGTTGGCCCCCGAGCTGCTCAGCCTGGAGTGCTGGGGCGGCGCGACCTACGACGTCGCGCTGCGGTTCCTCGCCGAGGACCCGTGGGAACGGCTCGCGGCGTTGCGGGCGGCCGTCCCCAACATCTGCACGCAGATGCTGCTGCGCGGCCGGAACACCGTCGGCTACACGCCGTACCCGACGGAGGTGACCGACGCCTTCGTCGCCGAGGCCGCGGCCACCGGCATGGACATCTTCCGGATCTTCGACGCGCTCAACGACGTCGGCCGGATGCGTCCGGCGATCGACGCCGTGCGGGCCACGGGAACGGCGGTCGCGGAGGTCGCGTTCTGCTACACCGGTGACCTGGCCGACCCGGCCGAGAGGCTCTACACCCTCGACTACTACCTGCGGCTGGCCGAGCGGATCGTCGAGGCGGGTGCACACGTGCTGGCCATCAAGGACATGGCCGGGCTGCTGCGTCCGCCCGCCGCCCGGACGCTGGTCACGGCGCTGCGCGAGCGGTTCGACCTGCCCGTGCACCTGCACACCCACGACACGGCGGGCGGCCAGCTCGCCACGCTGATCGCCGCGATCGACGCGGGGGTGGACGCCGTGGACGCCGCCGTCGCGTCGATGGCGGGCACCACCAGCCAGCCCTCCTTGTCCGCACTCGTCGCCGCCACCGACCACACCGCGCGGGCCACCGGCCTGGACCGGCAGGCGGTGGCCGACCTGGAGCCGTACTGGGAGGCCGTGCGGAAGGTCTACGCGCCGTTCGAGTCGGGCCTCGCGTCGCCGACCGGCCGCGTCTACACCCACGAGATCCCGGGCGGGCAGCTGTCCAACCTGCGGCAGCAGGCGATCGCGCTGGGGCTCGGCGACCGGTTCGAGCTGATCGAGGACTACTACGCGGCCGCGGACCGGATGCTCGGGCGCATCGTCAAGGTCACCCCGTCGTCCAAGGTCGTCGGCGACCTCGCCCTGTACCTCGTGGGCACGGGCGTGGCGGCCGACGACTTCGAGGCGAACCCCGGCGAGTACGACGTGCCGGACTCGGTCGTCGGCTTCCTGCACGGCGAGCTGGGCGACCCGCCCGGTGGTTGGCCCGAGCCGTTCCGCAGCCGGGCGCTGGCCGGGCGACCCGCGCCGAAGGGCGTCACGGATCTGACCGACGACGACCGGGCGGGCCTGCACGCCGCCACCGCCCGCACCCGGCGGACGACGTTGAACCGCCTGCTCTTCCCCGGGCCGGCCCGGGAGTACGCCGCGCACACCGACGCCTACGGCGACACGTCGGTGCTCTCGACCAAGGACTTCCTCTACGGCCTGGAGCGCGACGTCGAGCACACCGTCGAGCTGGAGCCGGGCGTCACGCTGCTGATCGAGCTCGACGCCGTCTCCGAGGTCGACACGCACGGCATGCGCACGGTCGTCACCACCCTCAACGGCCAGATCCGGCCGGTGACGGTCCGGGACCGCAGCGTCGAGGTCGAGACGAAGCCCGCGGAGAAGGCGGACCGCGCGAACGCCGGTCACGTCGCGGCCCCGTTCGCGGGCGTCGTGACGCTCGCGGTCGAGAACGGCGCGACGGTGGAGCAGGGCCGGACGGTCGCGACGATCGAGGCGATGAAGATGGAGGCGTCGATCACGGCCCCGCGCGCCGGGACCGTGACGCGGACGGCCATCGGCCCGGTGCAGCAGGTGGAGGGCGGCGACCTGCTGCTGGTGCTGGAGTAGTCCCCGGCATCGGATGCTCGCGGGCCGATCGCGCGCGTGGGCGTGTGGGGGGTGCAGCAAGGTGGCCTTACTGCGATCCGA
>JAEUJO010000309.1 GCA_016794615.1 Pseudonocardia sp.
TGGTGCTTGTGGTGCTTGCCTGCGGGCCTGCGCGGCCGTGTTGCGCAACGTCACGAGTAGCGCATCGCGCACGGAGAACTTGTCGCGGGCATCGAATGTGATCAGGGGTACGTCCCCGCTGACGGCAAGCGCCCAGCGCACGTCGTCGAGAGAGTGGGAGAGCTCTCCGTGGAAGCAGTTGACTGCGATGACGAAGGGAACCTTCGCCTTCTCGAAGTAGTCGACGGCGGGGTAGCACTCACCGAGCCGCCTGGTGTCGACGATGACCAGTGCTCCGAGCGCGCCGCGCACGATGTCGTGCCACATGAAACCGAACCGATCCTGGCCGGGAGTGCCGAAGAGGTACAGCTTGATGTCGGCGTCGATGGTGATGCAGCCGAAGTCCATGGCCACGGTGGTCGTGGTCTTGTCCGGCACGTGCACGGTGTGGTCGATGCCCGCCGCCGCGGAGGTCATCGATGCCTCCGTGGTCAACGGGGTTATCTCGGAGATCGCGGCCACGGCCGTTGTCTTGCCGACACCGAAGCCACCCGCGATCACGATCTTGACCGGCGTTGGCGGGCGACGACCACGCGCGAGAGGATCAGCGAAGTGCTTCGAGTCCACGGATGACCCTTTCGATGACATGAAGGTCCTGGGGAAGCTGGTCGCTGGGGCGGCGCACCGTGAGGTAGCCCAGCTGCGCGAGATCTGCCACCAACACCCGCGCGACACCGATGTGCAGCCGGAGGATCGCAGCGATTTCGGCGACCGACTTGGTCTCGCGGCACAGCATGACGATGTCGCGGCGTTCGAAGGTCAGGTCAGAGTATGTGTACGACTCGAGGGAGTTGGTGGCGACCTGTGCCTCGACCTCGAGCGTCTGGTCGATCGGCTGGTGTCGCCCCGACGCCAGGAGATAGGGCCTCAGCAGCGATACTTCGGGATGCGCGGGGTTTCGGGGCGCGGGTTCACCACGGTGCATGTCCTCCTCCTTCACCTCGCGCTCAGGACCTGACGGTGTTCTGCAGTTCCTCGATCACCTGCGGGCTGAGGACGGTGCTGGCTCGGTTGGCGAACATGGCCATTTCGTAGGCGACAGTTCCCAGGCTCGACTGCTTCGATGCCAACACGCCGAGGGAGCAGCCGATGCTGATCGTGCAGACGAGCAGGTACCCACGCTGCAGTTCGATGATCACCTTGTCGGGGTCGCCGAGCGGGTAGCTCTCGGACACTCCGTTCGCCAAGCCGAGTATCGCCGACGAGATCGCCGCAAGCCGATCGGCGTCAGCCCGCTCGAGATCGGTCGACATCGCGATGAGGAGCCCGTCGGCGGACACGGCAATGGCCGCGATGGCACCCGCGGTGCTCTGGGCGAAGCGGGTCACCAGCCAGTTGAAGCTCTGTGCGTCAGAGCTGATGCCGGGAGCGGGAGCGGGCCTGGTCATTGCTCGATTCCTTTCGTCGACTCCCCAGCAGGATGGTTCTCACGTCCTGCTTCAGGAGTCGGTGACTCTGTGTCCGTCGCCGAGAGGGCCCGGGTGAGGCCGTCCGTGAAGGCGTCGAGTGCCGCTCGGTCCGCCTCTGGATCCCGCAGTACAGCAGACGTCCTCGCGGGTGCGGGACGAGGCCCTCCAGGCCGGTCGTGCAGGCTCGGGGCGAGGTTCGCGCCGGGGACCCGCCGGTACAGACCATCGGCATTACCCCGCTGCTGGGGCATGGCGACGGCCGGCCCGGGTGGGTTCGGGCGGCCCGCGTCCGCGACGGCCGACTGGAAGCCGTCCAGGGCGGCCCGTGTCGCCACTGCGTCACGGCCCGGCCGGGCGGCGGCCGCATTCGCCCTTCCGAACGGCGCATCGTCGGGCAGCTGCGCACCCGCGACGCGGCGAGTCAGGCCGGCGCGGCTTGCGGTTGCCTCGGAGGGGACACGCGCAGCGGCGGAGGGCACCACGATGATCGGCGGGGCCGCGGTGGCGCCCGTCGGAGTGCCGACCGGGGGAGTGGCGGCGGCGGGCGCGGCTGCTGATAGGGCGAACCAGGGGAACTCCCCGGACTGCCTGGCCGCGGGGATGCTCAGCTCGGGGATGGAGAGGAGCGACGCGGGCCGTGTCGTGGTCGGGGTGACGGCCGCGCCGACACTCGGCTCCGGGACCCGCTCCGGAACCACCGCAGGAGTGAACAGGTGCGACGGGATGATCACTTCGGCGGTGACTCCGCCGCCGGGTGTCGGAGTGAGCCGCACGGTGAGCGAGTGTCGACGAGCCAGCCGGCCGACCACGAAGAGACCGAGCACGGTGGTCGGGGCGATCTCCAGCCGCTCTCGCTCGATGAGGCGTTCGTTCTCCTGCGCGAGTCGCTCGGGCGTCATGCCGATGCCGTGATCGATGATGGCGATGCGACATTCACCATCGGGCAGGAGTTGGGTGGCCACCTCGACCGTCGATTGGGGCGGCGAGAAGGACGTTGCGTTCTCCAGGAGCTCAGCGGATATGAGGACCAGGTCGGGACCCAGCAACGAGCCGATGACGATCTCGACGATCTCGCCGAGCTGGACCCGCTGGTAGTCCTCGATCTCCGCCAGCGCGGACCGCAGGCTGACCGCGAGTCCGGTCGGGCCGGTGATTCGTGTCTCCCTGGTTCCGGCGACCACGAGCAGGTTGTCCGCGGTCCGGCGCAGGCGGGTGGACAGGTGGTCCAGCCGCCACAGGCTCGCGAGGACCTCCGCGTCTTGCTCGTTCCGCTCCAGCTCGTCGACGAGTGCGAGCTGCCGGCCGACCAGGTTCTGTGTGCGCTGGGCGACGTTGGCGAACATCAGGCTGACGTTGTGACGGCTGACGGCCTGTCGTTCGACGAGCTCGGTGGCGGTCGACTGCACCCGGTTGAAGGCCGCGGCGAGCTCGCCCAGCTCGTCGCCGCTGGTGAGGTCGATGGCGGCGAGCTTCGGGACGCGGTCGTCGCCCTCCTCACTGTCGGCCACCCTGACCAGCTCCGTGTCGGCGAGGTCGGCCACGGTCGTTGCCGCCGTGGTCAGGCGCCGTAGCGGGTTCGCGATCGACCGGCTGAGCGCGAGGGCGAGGGCGGTCAGCAGCGCGAACAGCAGCGCGGCGCTCAGACCGATCGTCCACGCCACTCGGCTGGCGTCGGTGGCGCGAGCCGTCGCGGCATCCGCGATCTGGCTGGTCACCTGATCCTGGGCGGTCCGGCGGAGCGCAGACTGCGCCTCGACCGTGCGGAAGACGTCGGAGACGAACGCATCACGATCGATCGGCGTGCGATTCTCGGTGATCTGCGTGGCCAATGCGTTGACGCGTTGTGCCGCCTCGCCCTGATCGACCTGCACCACCATGCCGGCCTGCTCGACATCGGCCTGCTCGACGAACTGCTCGGTGAACAGCGGCGCTTGCGCGCCCGCGTCCTGCAACACGACCGTGCCGGTCTGGGGATCGACCGCGGTGGCGATCAGAGCCATGCCGCGCAGCGTGCCGTACTCGTTCGCGCGCAGGAGCGCGTCGAGTGCGGTGAGCTGCCGTGTGCCCTCGGCGTCGCCGGTCTTCTGCGGCACGAGACGGAGCGACTCGACGAGGGCGTCGATGACGGCGTGGAACGTCCGCGCGACGGCGTCCGGGGAGACACCGCGGCGCAGTGCGTTCTGGCGGACCTCCGTCAACGATCCGAGACGCACGAGGGCGGCCGCGAGCTCGTCCGACGCATCGGCTCCGAGCGCCGATCGCACCCTGTCCGCGGCGTCGTCGACCACGTGCTGCTGTCGCACCATCTCCGCCTCGCTCATAGTCGGCGAGGCCAGGTATGCCGCCGTCACCAGGCGCTCCCGCTGGAGCTCCCACATGAGCGAGCCGAGTGCCTGGGCTTGACGCGCCGTGTTCGCCGTTCGCTCGGCCGAACGCGCCGCGGCCACCTGGCCGAGGACGAACGGGATCGCCACCAGGAGGACTGCAGCTAGTGCCAGCACCAGGAGCATGTTCAACTTGCCCCGGATGCTGAGCCGGTTGAGGATCATCGTGTTCTCCGTGAACGCGGGGTGGGGGCGGCGCTGCCACTGGACCCGCGCCTCCTCATCGCTGCTGGCCGTCCATTCGTGTCATCACGCCGACTGCTCGGTTGCGTCGTCGACCGCGGTGCGTCGCTCGGCGCGAATGAGGTCCTCGATCCTCGCCCGGAGGGCCAGGAAGGCCGACACGCGCTTGATCCCCAGCTCCCGGTCGTCGGGAAGCTCGACCGGGACCTCGGCGATGACCCTCCCGGGCTCGGAGGCGAGGACGACGACCCGCTCGCCCAGGAACACGGCCTCTTCCACGTCGTGAGTCACCATGAGGACGGTCGCTCCCGTGTCCTGCCAGACCTGCCTGATGAAGACCTGCATGTCCTCCTTGGTCTGGACATCGAGTGCACCCAGCGGTTCGTCGAGTAGCAGTACGTCAGGCTCGCAGGCCAACGCACGGGCAATCGCGACACGCTGCTGCTGGCCACCCGACAACTGCCGTGGCAAGGATTTGCGCAGGTCGGATAGACCAGTTTCGGCAAGGTACCAGTCGACGCGCTGGGCCCTTTCGGCAGTGTCGAGTGGGAGCAACTCCAGCCCGAAGGCGACGTTGCGCTCGACGGTCCGCCAGGGGTACAGGGTTCCGGCCTGCGGGACCAACCCGCGGTCGGGCCCGGGGCCGGTGACCGGCTCACCGTCCAGGGTGATCTCGCCACCGGTGGCCGTCATCAGCCCGGCGATCATCGACAGAAGCGTCGACTTGCCGGATCCGCTCGCACCGACCACACAGACGAACTCACCGCGGCTGAGCCGCAGGTTGATGCCGTCGAGCGCGCGTACCGTCCGGCCACGGCCTTCGAAGTCCTTCGTCAGGTTCCGCAGCTCGAGCACCCTCGTCATGCGGCCCACCGCCCCACGCGGGACCGCAGCAGCCGCAGCGCGACGTCCAAGGTGACGCCGGCGAGCCCGATGACGATGAGCACCGCAAAGATGCGGTCGGTCTGCAGGAAACGCTGCGCGCGGACGATCCGGTAGCCCAGCCCCTCCGTCGAGTTGACCAACTCCGCCACGACGACGAAGTTGAAGGCGGCTGCGGCGTTGACCCGGATTGCGTCGATGATGCCCGGCAACGAATGCGGCACGACCACCTTGCGCAGCACCTCACCGCGGGATGCGCCGAGCGTGTAGGACACGTCGAGCAGCGAGCGCGGCACGATGCGCACCACATCGGCGGTCATCAGGGTGTTGAAGAACACCGTGCCGACGAACAGCAAGGCGACTTTGGAGGGCTCGCCGAGGCCGAGCCAGATGATGAGCAGCGGGATGAAGGCGCTGGCGGGCAGGTAACGCAGCAGCCCGATCACCGGCTCGAAAAGGGCGGCGCCGGCCCGGAAGCTACCCATGACGATGCCCAGTGGCACCGACACCAGCACGGCCAGCCCGAAGCCGAGGAGCACCCGCTGAGCGGTTGCGGACAGGTCGCGGAGCAGGTCACCCGACCTCGCCATCTCCAGGCCTGCCGACCACACCGCCTGGGGGGACGGCAGGAACGATTCTGAGATCGCTCCACTCGCGCTCAACCCGATCCAGGCGAGCAACGGAATCGCCACTGACAGGACCGCGAGGCTCCATTGAGCTGCTCGCGGTATCGGGCCACGGATCGTGAACAGCGACGACGGTCGGCCGCGGCGAGCCCGTCGCGGCAGTGGCGGCCATTCCTGGCGCCCCTGCGAGATACCGGCGCGATCACGTGATGTGTCCGCGTGACTGTCGTCGCGGACCGTCACCGGGTTCACTCGGGCACCGCCTTGACGAACTGATCGTTCAGCAGACCGTCGAGCGCCGGCCGCTCGTCCACCAGCCCGGTGGTCACCAGGAAGTCGGCGATCTGGCCCGCCTGGTAGTTCAGGTGCGCCGGTGTCGTACCCGGCGTGAAGGCGTCGACGTTCTGCTGGCGGGTGAAGATCGTGGTCCCGGCGTCGTAGGTCCGGTAGTCGTCCACGCTGACCCCTGCCCGCTTCGCCATGATCGCGTACGCCGCTTCCTTGTTGTCCCGGATCCAGCTGATCGTGTCGAACCAGGTGTTGACGAGCTTCTGGACGTCGTCCGGCCGGTTCGCAGCCAGGCTCTCCGTGACCACGAGGTGGTCGGGAATGGCGCCAGGGAACTCCGCAGAGGTTGCGACGGCCCGGCTACCCGGACGCTGCAGGGCAGTGGTCGTGAAGGGGGCGAAGGCGCCGACCGCGTCGACCTGACCGGCGACGAACGCCGCCGCGGCGGCATCCGTGGTCAGGGGGACCAGCTCGATGTCGTCCTTGGTGAGATTGGCCGCGGACAGGGCGAGGAGCAGGAGGTAGTGGTCGACCGTTCCCTGCTCGACGGCGACCTTCTTGCCTCGGAGGTCGGCCACGCTGGCGATCCCCTCCCGGGCAATGATCTTGTCATTTCCCGTGGAGTTGTCGTTGGCCAGGACGACGGTCTCCTTGGCGCCGCCACTCACCGACGACAGCGTGTCGTTGAGTGTTTGACTGTTGGCATCGATCGCGCCGGTTGCGAGAGCATTGAGACTGTCGGTGTAGCTGTCGAAGTACTGCACTTCGACGTCGACGTTGTTCTTGGCGAACAGCCCCTGCTCCTGGGCCACCTGCCAAGGAAACCAACCCGGCCACGCGCTGAAGCCGAGCTTGATCTTCGTGGCCTGCGCGCCGGGGGTGTCGGTTGGGGCAGATGCAGAACATGCCGACAACGCGACTACGGAGATGACAGCGAGAACGCAACCTAACGCTGTGATCGGACGTTTCCAGGCGTGCATCACCATGGCAGCTCCAACAGTTGTGAGGCGAATTGCTAGGAGTCCGCTCGACGCTGAGGGACCGGACGTGTACGGCGGGCTGGCGTTCGACGCGCAGCGCGATGCTGCCCGCGCAGCTTGCTGCTCGTACCTTCGGCCCCGCCTCCGCTCGACGCCCTCGCCCGGCCAGCGGACCCTTCCCGACCGTCGGTCACCCACGGCCACCACAGCGGGCCCTGCTCCCGTTGATATTCGTGGATCACACGATCACGGTGCGTGACATCGCCGTGTCAGTAGTAGGCCATGGCCCGGGGTGCGCGCAACAGATGCCGCCCAGGTGGCCGTATACGGTTGCGAATCCGCGACGAGTGATGACCGGGCCGTACCGACACCAGGTGGGTCATGCACCGCGCAACGTTGCTCATTGCACGCAATCAGCAACTTGGCGGTATACACAGTCATAGGACCGCTGGAGGTCCCATCGGCGGGATACGCAGAGGCGGTCGCAGCCGATATACGATCATGAGTTCCTGGGAAGATGGCCGGACCGAACGAGGCAGCCGAGGGTGTCACAGATCACGCGCGTGGAGATCAGGGCGGTGATCTCGGCGTTGTCGTATGGCGGCGAGCACTCCACGACCTCCATGCCGGCCAGCGGCGCCGCGTCTGCGATCAGCTGAATGAACTTGAGGACCTCACGGGGCAGGAAACCCCCAGGCTCGGGCCAGCCGGTGCCGGGCACGAACGCGGCGTCGAGACAGTCGACGTCGAAGGAGAGCCAGACGGCGTCGGCGCCGTCCCACGCCACGTCCAGCGCGCGCTGGGCGGCCTCATCGATGCCCATCTCGACGCAGTCGGTGACGGTCATGACCGTCGTGCCGCGCTCGCGGCCGACCTTCACGCCCGGCCGCGGCGCCTGCCAGCCGCCGATGCCGATCTGCACAAGGTTCTTGGCAGGGACGTTCGGGATGTCCGTCGCGTGGAACCACGGCGTGGTGTGCATCCGCTCGTCGAGGTCGGTCTCCTGGGTGTCGACGTGGCGGTCGAAGTGGATGATCCCGAGGTTGCCGCCGTTCAGGTGCGGAGCGACGCCGCGGGTGGTCGGGTAGCCGATCGAGTGGTCGCCCCCGAGGACGACGGGGAAGGCGCCGCTCGCGTAGACGTGGCTCACGGCCTTGCTGATCTGGTCGAACGTCTTCTCGATGTTGCCGGGGATCGTGAAGATGTCGCCGAGGTCGGCGATCGTGATCGTCTCGCGCAGGTCGACGCCCAGCTCGAAGCTGTACGGGCCGTACAGCGCGGAGATCTTGCGGATGCCCTGCGGGCCGAACCGGGTGCCCGAGCGGTACGTGGTGCCGCCGTCGAACGGAGCGCCGAGCACGGCGACGTCGTACTCACCGCAGCGGCGGACGTCCTCCAGATACGGGGCCTTCAGGAAAGTGTTGATGCCGGCGAAGTGCGGCAGCTCACCGCGGGAGAACGTCGGGATCCGCTTGTCGACGATGGAGTCGGCGCCCGGCAGGCCCAGCTCCAGGCCGCGGGCGACCTCCTCCTCCCACTTCGTGGTCGGCAGACCGGCCTCCGCACGCACCGCGAAGGCGGCTTCGGGGCCGTAGTTCCCGTGCACCTCGGGAAGGTCGCCATCGGGCGTGCCGTCGGGCTTGCGGGGGTGGTAGTGCAACCGCGCTCCTCGTGTCGGGTGCCGGCTGCGGGGCAGCCGACAGTGCAGCTGTCTCCCGGGCTTTTGTCCCGCCGTGGGGCGTCCGCCCTCGCTGTCGCGAAGCACCGGCCGCCTGCGTCTCTCGGACCAGGCCTCCAACGCTGGAGCGGAACCCTAGACGCGCCTCACCTGCTCGTGAGTCCGATCCAGTAAGGCCCG
>JAEUJO010000331.1 GCA_016794615.1 Pseudonocardia sp.
TCGCGGTGCCGCGGCCGCGCTCACCCGCCGGCGCCACCCTAGAAGAATCCTGAAAAACCGCCGGCCGCGGCCGACGCTGAAGCGTGACCTGTGTCGTGAGGGTTCGAGTCGGCCGTGGGGCCCGGTTCTTCAGCACCCTCCTACAATCGGTCCTCGTGGCCAGCGCCGACAGCCCGCTCACCGAGCTGGTGGAGACGGTCGCCCCCGCCTTGCGGACGGTGCGCCGGTACGCGGCCGAGATCGTCGTCGGCATCGCCGTCGTCGTGACGGTGCTGGCGGTGCTCGCGTTGGCCGGCGCCGCCGTGGACGACGCGGCGATCGACGCGGACCGGGGGGTCGCGACGGCCGAGGTGCTCGACAGCTCCTTCGCCCGCACGCTGATCCGGTTCCCGAGCGTCAACGGGCAGTCGGTCGTGCCCGAGCGGGGAGTGCAGTACCCGCGCGGCATCGCGACGGGTGACACGATCGTCGTCGAGTACGCACTGTCCGACCCAGAGCAGGTCCGCGTCGCCGGCCGCAGCGTGGTGGACGGGATCGCGCCGGTGTGCCTGGGCGTCGCCGGGGTCTGGGTGGTACTCGGCCCGCTGGCCGGGTGGCTGCGCCGCAGGAGACCGGGCGATCGCGACCGGGCCGCCGCGCACCCACCGGCTAACCTCGATCCGTGAGCGAGCGAGCCGACCGCGGGTCGGGCGGGCGTGCGTGCGGGTGTGGCCGGGGAGCGCGATGAGTCGCGCCGACCTCGACAAGGACCCGCACGACGTCGCCGCGATGTTCGACGGCGTCGCGCGCCGCTACGACCTCACCAACACGGTGCTCACCGCCGGGCAGGACCGGCGCTGGCGGGCGCTGACCCGCGCGGCGCTCGACCTGCGTCCCGGCGAGCGGGTGCTGGACCTGGCGGCGGGGACGGCGGTCTCGACGGTCGCGCTCGCGCGCTCGGGCGCCTGGTGCGTGGCCGCGGACTTCTCCCTCGGGATGCTGCGTGCCGGTGCGGGCCGCGCCGTCCCGAAGGTCGCCGCCGACGCCCTCGCGCTGCCCTTCGCCGACGCCGCGTTCGACGCGGTGACGATCTCGTTCGGCCTGCGCAACGTCGCGGACCCGGACGCCGCGCTGGCCGAGCTGGCCCGGGTGACCCGTCCCGGCGGCCGGCTGGTGGTCTGCGAGTTCGGCACGCCGGCGTGGGCGCCCTACCGCGCCGCCTACCACGACGTCGTGTTGAAGCACGCGCTGCCTGCGGTCGCCCGTGCGGTGTCGAGCAACCCCGAGGCGTATCTGTACCTCGCCGAGTCGATCCGCGCCTGGCCCGCGCAGGCCGCGCTCGCCGCCCGGATCCGGTCGGCGGGCTGGACGGACGTCGCCTGGCGGAACCTCGCAGGCGGAGCCGTCGCCCTGCACCGCGCGCGCCGCGGCCCGAACGGTGAGGCTCATCGCACGACGGGGTAGCGCAACTGTCGGGGGTGCCGCCTACACTCGGCTCCACTTCGTGAATCCGTTCACAAGGTGCCCGTCCGTGAATCCCACCACCAGAGTTCCACCCCGGAGTCCCGCAAGGAGTCCCCCGTGGTCGCCGTCCCCACCACCGGCCGCCGAGCAGAGGCCGACGCCGACGTCATCGTGGTCGGTGCCGGCCCCGCAGGTTCGACCGCAGCCACCTACCTGGCCCGCTCGGGCCTGGACGTGCTCCTGCTGGAGAAGTCCACCTTCCCGCGCCCGAAGGTCTGCGGAGACGGGTTCACCCCCCGCGGCATCAAGCAGATCATCGACCTCGGCATCGACTGCAGCGAGGAGGCCGGCTGGCTGCACAACCGTGGCCTGCGCGTCCTCGGCGGCGGGGTCAGCCTGGAGCTGGAGTGGCCGACGCTCGCGTCGTTCCCGAACTTCGGCGCCGTCCGCACCCGGCAGGACTTCGACGAGTTGCTGGTCCGGCACGCCGAGAAGTCCGGCGCGCGGCTGCACGAAGACACCATGGTCACCGACGCCGTGACCGACGAGCGCACGGGCCGCGTCGTGGGCGTCCGCGGGCACGTCGGGCGGGGTAGGGAGAAACGCCCGGTCACGTTCCGTGCTCCCCTCACCCTGGCCTGCGACGGCGTGTCGGCCCGGCTCGCGCTGAGCGTCGGCATCACCAAGCGCGACGACCGGCCGATGGGGGTCGCCGTCCGCCGCTACTACCGCAGCCCGCGGACGCGCGACGACTACCTGGAGAGCCACCTGGAGCTCTGGGACCGGTCGGACCCGGCGGACCCCAAGCTCCTGCCCGGCTACGGATGGATCTTCGGGATGGGCGACGGCACGTCCAACGTCGGCCTCGGCATCCTGTCCACCAGCCGCGCCTACGGGTCCACGGACTACCGGGCGCTGCTGCGCAGCTGGCTGGACGGCACGCCTGAGGAGTGGGGCTTCCGCGAGGAGAACGCGGAGGGCCCGGTCGGCGGTGCCGCGCTGCCGATGGGGTTCAACCGCACACCGCACTACAGGCCCGGGATGCTGCTGGTGGGCGACGCGGGCGGGCTGGTGAACCCGTTCAACGGCGAGGGCATCGCCTACGCGATGGAGTCGGCGGCCATCGCATCGCGGTGCGCGCTCCAGTCGCTGGCGCGGCGCGGCACGGCCGCGGAGAAGGCGCTGGAGGGCTACCCGGTGGAGCTCCGGCAGGCGCTCGGCGGCTACTACCGCATCGGCAACGCGTTCTCCCGCCTCATCGGCAACCCGACGATCATGGGCCTCGCCACCCGGCACGGCCTGCCCCGCCGCACGCTCATGGAGTTCCTGCTGAAGCTGCTGGCGAACCTGTACGACCCCAAGGACGGTGCGACGAGCGACCGCGTGATCGCCGCGATGGCGCGGCTCGCCCCGAGCGTCTGACGGTGGGATACCGTCCTGCCGGGGGTGAACGAAGCAAGGCCCGCCTGGCTCCGGTCAGGTGGGGGTCGCGATCTATGGTCGCGGCGCCGACCGGATTCCCCGACACCGGGGGACGACACGTAACGGCTCGACCGAGACTGTGGGGTTTCACGAGGAAATGAGTCCCTACCTTCCGCTGGTGCTGATGGCCGCGCTCGCCGCGGGGTTCGCGCTGTTCTCGGTGACGGCCGCGCCCTACGTCGGCCCGCACCGCTACAACCGCGCGAAGCTCGATCCCTACGAGTGCGGCATCGAACCGTCCCCGCACCCCGTCGTGGGTGCCGGCCGGATGCCGGTCGCCTACTACCTCACGGCGATGCTGTTCATCCTGTTCGACATCGAGATGGTCTTCCTCTACCCCTTCGCGGTCACCGCGAATGCGCTGGGCGTGTTCGGGCTGGTCGAGATCGTGCTGTTCATCGTCACCGTCGGCTTCGCCTACATCTACGTGTGGCGGCGTGGCGGACTGGATTGGAATTAGGGACATGGGCCTCGAAGAGCACCTGCCCAGCGGCGTTCTGTTGACCAGCGTCGAGAAGCTGGTCAACTGGACGCGCAAGTCGTCGCTGTGGCCCGCCACGTTCGGCCTGGCGTGCTGCGCGATCGAGATGATGACCACCGGAGCCCCGCGCTACGACCTCGCCCGCTTCGGGATGGAGGTGTTCCGGGCCTCGCCCCGGCAGGCGGACCTGATGATCGTGGCCGGCCGGGTGAGCAACAAGATGGCCCCGGTGCTGCGCCAGATCTACGACCAGATGCCCGAGCCGCGCTGGGTGCTCGCGATGGGCGTGTGCGCCAGCTCCGGTGGGATGTTCAACAACTACGCGATCGTGCAGGGCGTGGACCACGTCGTGCCCGTCGACATGTACCTGCCCGGCTGCCCACCGCGCCCCGAGATGCTCATGGATGCGATCCTCAAGATCCACGCCAAGATCATGGACGAGCCGCTGGGCAGGAAGCGGGCCGCCGAGCTCGCGGAGTCCGGACACAGGACGGAGCTGGTCCCGTCGTCGATCAAGTTCGCCCCGAAGGGCAAGCGGTACGAGCGGGAGACGCAGCTGGGCGTCCTGAACGAGATCCGAGAGCGTGCGGAACGGGGGAAGACGCGATGAGCGACGAGAACGCCCGGGGCACGAGCAAGGAGAACGCCGAGCCCACCGGCGGCGCGCATTCGTCGGCCCAGCGCAGCGGCCCGGACCAGGCTGCGCTTGATCAGAGGGGTGAGGTCGAGCGGCGCGGGGACCCGCTCGGGTCGGGCACCGGCCCGGAGGGCGGCACCCGGCAGGCCGCGACCCGCCCGCGCCACGGCATGTTCGGCGTGGCCGGCACCGGCGACACCTCGGGGTTCGGCGGGCTGGAGCTGCCCGGCCACGTCCCCGCACCGGCGGAGCGCCCCTACGGCGGCTGGTTCGACGCATTCGTCGACGAGCTGGGTGCCGCGCTGGCCGAGCGCGGTGCCGAGGGCGCGGTCCAGCAGGTCACGATCGACCGCGGCGAGATCACCCTCTACGTCGCTCCCGAACGCCTGCCCGACCTGTGTCGCACACTGCGCGACGACGAGGCGCTGCGGTTCGAGTTCTGCGCGTCGGTCTCGGGCGTCGACTACGGTGCGGACGTCGCGCACCGCCTGCACGTCGTCTACCACCTGCTGTCGATGACCTACCGGCGCCGGATCCGCTTGGAGGTCGCCGTGGACGTCGACGACGCGCACGTGCCCAGCGTCGTGGAGATCTACCCGACGGCCGACTGGCACGAGCGCGAGACCTGGGACATGTTCGGGGTGGTCTTCGACGGCCACCCGGCACTGACCCGGATCCTCATGCCGGACGACTGGGACGGTCACCCGCAGCGCAAGGACTACCCGCTCGGCGGCATCCCCGTCGAGTACAAGGGCGCGCAGATACCTCCCCCTGACCAGAGGCGGGCGTACTCATGACGGAGATCCGTACCGACCCCGCGCGCGACGACGCACGCCCTGCGGAGGAGCGCATCACCACCGAGGGCCCCGTCTACACGGTCACCGGCGGCGATTGGGACACGTTCCTCGACGGCGTGGATTCCGACGAGCACGACGACCGGATCGTCATCAACATGGGCCCGCAGCACCCGTCGACGCACGGCGTGCTGCGGCTCGTGCTGGAGCTGGAGGGCGAGACCGTCACCCAGGCCCGCTCGGTGATCGGCTACCTGCACACCGGCATCGAGAAGACCTGCGAGTACCGCACCTGGACCCAGGGCGTCACCTTCGTGACGCGCATGGACTACCTCGCGCCGCTGTTCAACGAGGCCGCGTACTGCCTGGGCGTCGAGAAGCTGCTCGGCGTGGAGGCCCCGCGCCGAGCGCAGGTCGCCCGGGTCCTGCTCATGGAGCTCAACCGGATCGGCTCGCACCTGGTGTGCCTGGCCACGGGCGGCATGGAGCTGGGCGCGCTCACCGGGATGACGGCCGGGTTCCGTGAGCGCGAGGACGTGCTGCACCTGCTCGAGTTCCTGACGGGCCTGCGGATGAACCACGCGTTCATCCGGCCCGGCGGGCTGGCGCAGGACTTCCCCGAGGGCTGGGCCGAGAAGGTCACCGACGTCGTCGCGCTGATGCGCTCGCGGCTGCCGGACTACGACAATCTGCTCACCGGCCAGCCGATCTGGCGCAACCGGCTCGAGGGCGTCGGCTACCTGCCGCTCGACGGCTGCCTCGCGCTCGGCGCCAGCGGCCCCATCCTGCGCAGCGCCGGCATCCCGTGGGACCTGCGCAAGGTCGAGCCGTACTGCGGCTACGAGGAGTACGACTTCGAGGTCCCGACGGCGACGGAGGCGGACTGCTTCGCGCGCTACCGCCTGCGGCTCGCGGAGATACACGAGTCGCTCAAGATCGTCGAACAGGCCGTGGCGAAGATGGAGCCCGGTCCGGTGATGGTCGCGGACCGCAAGATCGCCTGGCCCGCGCAGCTGTCGGTGGGCAGCGACGGCATGGGCAACTCCCTCGAGCACGTCCGCAAGATCATGGGGCAGTCGATGGAGTCCCTGATCCACCACTTCAAGCTGGTTACCGAGGGCTTCGCGGTGCCGGCGGGCCAGGTGTACTCCACGGTCGAGTCGCCACGCGGCGAGCTGGGCTACCACATGGTCTCCGACGGTGGCACCCGCCCGCTGCGTGTGCACGTCCGCGAGCCCAGCTTCGTGAACCTGCAGATGATGCCGGCGATGAGCGAGGGCAGCATGGTCGCCGACGTCATCGCCGCCGTCGCGAGCATCGACCCCGTCATGGGAGGTGTGGACCGGTGACAGCGCCCGAAGGGCAGCCGGAGAGCGTCGGGAACGGCAATGACCAGTTCCCGGACGAGGTCGAGTGGGAACCGGCGGTACCCGAGCAGTCGCCGCTCACCCCCGTCTTCGACGAGGCCACGCGGCAGCGCACCGTGGAGATCATCGCCCGCTATCCGCAGTCGCGGTCGGCGCTGCTGCCGCTCCTGCACCTCGTGCAGTCGGTCGAGGGATACGTCAGCCAGGACGGCATCCGCTACTGCGCCGAGGTGCTGGAGCTGACCACCGCCGAGGTCTCGGCCGTCGCGACCTTCTACACGATGTACAAGCGCACCCCCTGCGGCGAGCACCTGGTGAGCGTCTGCACGAACACGCTGTGCGCGGCGCTGGGCGGCGACGAGATCTACCGGACGCTGTCACGCAGGCTCGGGGTGGGCCACGAGGAGACCGCGGGCGAGCCCGGCACTCCCGGGTCGATCACGCTGGAGCACGCCGAGTGCCTGGCGGCCTGCGACCTGGCCCCGGTGCTGCAGGTCAACTACGAGTACTTCGACAACCAGACGGTCGAGTCGGCCCAGGCGCTGGTCGAGGCGCTGCAGCGCGGCGAGCGTCCGCTGCCGACCCGCGGCGCCGCGCTCACGGACCTCAAGACCGTCGAGATGGAGCTGGCCGGGATCTTCCCGGACCTCGCCGGGGCCGTGGCCGGGAACTCGGCGGCGCCGGAGACCTTGCGCGGTGCGCAGCTCGCGGCCGAGCGCCACTGGGTCGCGCCTGCGATGCCGGACATGCCACCCGCACTGCCGGACCTGCCGGAGAAACGATGACCAACAGCGACCGATCCGGACTCGACACGTCCACCCCGGACCCGATCACGCCGGTCCTCACCCGGCGCTGGCTCAGCCCGCGCGCGTGGGACATCGACGTGTACGAGCAGCTGGAGGGCTACGCCGCGCTGCGGTACGCGCTCACCGGCCACCCGGACCAGCTGATCGAGCTGGTCAAGGCGTCGGGCCTGCGGGGACGCGGCGGCGCGGGCTTCCCGACGGGCATGAAGTGGGGCTTCATCCCGCAGGGGCCCACAGGAGCGGGTGCCAAGCCCAAGTACCTCGTCGTGAACGCGGACGAGGGCGAGCCCGGCACCTGCAAGGACATCCCGACGATGATGGCGGACCCGCACTCGCTCATCGAGGGCTGCATCATCACCTGCTACGCGATCCGCGCGAACTTCTGCGCGATCTACATCCGCGGGGAGGCGCTGCACCCGTTGCGGCGCGTCCGCTACGCCGTCGAGCAGGCGTACGCGAAGGGTTACCTGGGCCGCGACATCCTCGGCTCCGGGTTCGACCTGGACATCGTCGTGCACGCCGGTGCCGGTGCCTACATCTGCGGTGAGGAGACCGCGCTGCTCGACTCGCTGGAGGGCCGGCGTGGGCAGCCGCGGCTCAAGCCGCCGTTCCCGGCCACGTCGGGTCTCTACGCCTCGCCCACGGTGGTCAACAACGTCGAGACGATCGCCTCGGTCCCGGCCATCGTGCAGGGCGGCAGCTCGTGGTTCCGCACGATGGGCCAGGAGAAGAGCCCGGGACCGAAGATCTACTCGCTGTCCGGGCACGTCACGCGTCCCGGGCAGTACGAGGCCCCGATGGGTACCACGCTGCGCGCGCTGCTGGAGCTGGCGGGCGGGATGAAGGACGGGATCCCGCTCAAGTTCTGGACGCCCGGCGGGTCGTCGACACCGCTGTTCACCGCCGAGCACCTCGACGTCCCGCTCGACTTCGAGGGCGCGGCGACTGCGGGGTCGATGCTCGGCACCACCGCACTTCAGATCTTCAACGAGACGGTGTCGGTGCCGTGGGCGGTCATGAAGTGGACCGAGTTCTACAAGCACGAGAGCTGCGGCAAGTGCACCCCGTGTCGGGAGGGCACCTACTGGCTGCTGCAGATCCTCGAGCGGATGCTGCACAAGCAGGGCACGCCCGCAGATATCGAGACTCTGCTCGACGTCTGCGACAACGTCCTCGGCCGCGCGTTCTGCGCGCTCGGTGACGGCGCGACCAGCCCGATCACCAGCGGGATCAAGTACTTCCGCCAGGAGTTCCTCGATCTGTGCACCGCGCAGCCCTCCGGAGGAGTCGACACCGCGGCGCACGACCAGCTGCCCGAACTGACCGGAGCGTCGGCATGACCACCTCGCTGGAAAAGCCGGATGTCCGGCCCGTCCCCGAGGGCCACGTCCGGCTCACGATCGACGGGGAGGAGGTCGATGCGCCCAAGGGCGAGCTGATCATCCGCTCCTGCGAGCGGCTCGGGATCATCATCCCGCGGTTCTGCGACCACCCCTTGCTCGCCCCCGCCGGCGCGTGCCGCCAGTGCCTGGTCGAGGTCGAGATGGGTGGCCGTCCGATGCCCAAGCCGCAGGCCAGCTGCACGATGACGGTCGCCGACGGCATGGTCGTCAAGACCCAGCACTCGTCGCCCGTCGCGCAGAAGGCGCAGGAGGGGGTGATGGAGCTGCTGCTCATCAACCACCCCCTCGACTGCCCCATCTGCGACAAGGGCGGCGAGTGCCCCCTGCAGAACCAGGCGATGAGCACGGGCCGCACGGATTCCCGGTTCGTCGACGAGAAGCGCACCTTCCCGAAGCCACTGGCGATCTCCACGCAGGTGCTGCTGGACCGCGAGCGCTGTGTGCTGTGCCAGCGCTGCACCCGCTTCTCCGAGCAGATCGCCGGGGACCCGTTCATCGACCTGCTCGAACGCGGCGCGCTACAACAGATCGGCGTGGCGCAGGACAAGCCGTTCCAGTCGTACTTCTCCGGCAACACCATCCAGATCTGCCCGGTCGGGGCGCTGACCAGCGCTGCCTACCGGTTCCGGTCGCGCCCGTTCGACCTGGTGTCCACGCCGAGCGTCTGCGAGCACTGCGCGTGCGGCAGCGCGATGCGCACCGACACCCGCCGTGGTGTCGTGCTGCGCCGGCTGGCCGGCAACGATCCCGAGGTCAACGAGGAGTGGATCCCCGACAAGAGCCGCTTCGCGTTCCGCTACCTGACCTCGGCGGGCCGGATCACGCGGCCGATGGTGCGTGGGAGCGACGGTGCGCTGACCGAGACGTCGTGGACCGACGCGCTCCGGGTGGCCGCCGAGGGCCTGCTCGCCGCTCGTGAGGGCGGGATCGGTGTGCTGGCCGGTGGGCGGCTCACGGTGGAAGACGCCTATGCGTACGCCAAGTTCGCCCGCCTCGCGGCCGGCACGAACGACATCGACTCGCGGGCTCGCCCGCACAGCGCCGAGGAGCTCGACTTCCTCGGCGCGCACGTCGTCGGCAACGGGCCCGAGCGCCTGAGCTACACACGCCTCGAGGCGGCCCCCGCGGTGCTGTGCGTGGCGCTGGAGCCGGAGGAGGAGGCCCCGGTCGTCTTCCTGCGGCTGCGCAAGGCTGCGCAGAAGCGCCGCCAGAAGGTCTTCCACCTCGGCCAGTGGACCACCCCGGCCGTGTTGCGGACCGCGGTGGAGCTGGGCTCGACGGAGCCGGCCGCCCGGGACGGGCTGATCCGCGCGGTGCCCGGAGCCGAGGCCGCGGTGCTGACCGAGCTGGCGGACGTCGCCCCGCACGTGGTCGAGGCCCTGACCGGCGGTGGCGTGATCCTCGTCGGGGAGCGGGCCGCCGAGGTCCCGGGCCTGTTCACCGCCGCGGCGCGGCTCGCCGAGCGCACCGGCGCCGTCATCGGCTGGGTGCCACGGCGGGCGGGGGAGCGCGGTGCGGTCGAGGCCGGTGCGCTGCCCACGCTGCTGCCGGGTGGCCGCCCGGTGGCCGACGCCGCCGCGCGCGCCGAGGTCGAGCAGGCATGGGGGCTCCCGGCCGGGACGCTGCCGGCCACTCCCGGCCGCTCCACCGCCGAGATGCTCGCGGCCGCCGCGGCGGGCGAGCTGGCGGCCCTGGTCGTCGGCGGGGTCGACCCGTTCGACCTCCCGGACCCGGCCGTGGCGCTGGAGGCCCTGCGCAACGTCGGCTTCCTGGTCAGCCTGGAGCTGCACACGTCCGCGGTGACCGAGCTCGCGGACGTCGTGCTCCCGGTGGCGCCGGACGCCCAGCGCTCCGGCAGCTACCTGAACTGGGAGGGCCGCCGCGTCCGGTTCGGCCCGGCACTGGACGCCAGCGGCGTGCTGCCCGACTGCCGGGTGCTCGACACCCTGGCGGTGGAGATGGATGTCGACCTGTTCACCCAGACGCCCGCGGCCGCGGCGAACGAGCTGGAACGGCTCGGCCGGCACGTCGGCGTGGCGCCACCTGCTCCGTCGGTCGACCCCGCCGAGCCGCTGCGGCCGAGGTTCTTCGGCCAGGCGGTGCTGGCGACGTGGCGCCAGCTGCTCGACGAGTCGTCGCTGGCCGTCGACGAGCCCGCGCTGGCGGGCACGGCCCGGCCGGCGCAGCTGCGCTGCAACCCCGCCACGGCCCAGCGCCTGGGCCTGGTGGCCGGCGCGCCGGGGACGGTGCGCACCGAGCGCGGCACGATCACGCTGCCGGTGGTGTTCGCGGACCTGCCCGACGGCGTCGTGTGGCTGCCGGCGAACTCCCCGGGCTCGCAGGTGCGGGGCACGCTCGGGGTCGGGCACGGCGATCTCGTGGGGGTGTCGGCGTGAACCTCGCCCAAGCTCAGCTCGTCCTCGCCCAGGGCCCGGCCCCGGAGGGCCTGACCCCCACCCAGCAGCTGCTGGCCGACGACCCGCTCTGGCTGATCCTGATCAAGGTCGTGGGGCTGTTCGCGCTCGGTGTGGTGCTCACGCTCTACATGATCATTTTGGAGCGCAAGGTGGTGGCCCGGATGCAGCAGCGTCCGGGGCCGAACCGGACAGGGCCGAACGGTTACCTGCAGAGCCTTGCGGACGGGCTCAAGCTCGCCTTCAAAGAAGACATCATGCCCGTGGCCGCGGACAAGAAGGTCTACTTCATCGCCCCGGTCATCTCCACGATCCCCGCCTTCGTCGCCTTCTCGGTGATCCCGTTCGGCGGCGAGGTGTCGATCTTCGGCGAGCCGACCGTGCTGCAGCTGGTCGACCTTCCCGTCGGTGTGCTGGTGGTGCTGGCCTGCAGCTCGGTCGGCGTCTACGGGATCGTGCTCGGCGGCTGGGCGTCCGGCTCGCCGTACCCGCTGCTCGCGGCGCTGCGCTCGGCAGCGCAGGTGATCTCCTACGAGATCGCGCTGGGGCTCTCGGTCGTCGCGGTGATCCTCTATGCCGGGTCCCTCTCGACGGCGGACATCGTCGGCGCCCAGGCGTCGGGCTGGTTCGGCTGGCTGCTCATCCCGAGCTTCGTGGTGTTCGTCATCTCGATGGTGGGCGAGACGAACCGGGCCCCGTTCGACCTCCCCGAGGCCGAGTCGGAGCTCGTCGGCGGGTTCCACACCGAGTACTCGTCGCTGAAGTTCGCCCTGTTCTTCCTCGCCGAGTACGTCAACATGGTCACGGTCTCCGCGATGGCCACCACGCTGTTCCTCGGCGGCGGCCAGTGGCCATGGCCCCTGTCGTTCCTCAACGGCAGCGGCTGGCTGCAGTTCGTGGCCTTCCTGATCAAGACGTTCATCTTCCTGTTCGTCTTCATCTGGCTGCGCGGCACGCTGCCCCGGCTCCGCTACGACCAGTTCATGCGCCTGGGCTGGAAGGCCCTGGTACCGCTGAGCCTGCTCTGGATCCTGGTGGTGTTCGCGCTGCGGACCTACCGCACCGTCGGCAGCGGCGACGTCACCGTCGTGCTGCTCACGCTGGGCATCGTGGTCGTCGCGGTGCTGGTGGTCGCGTTCCTGGTCCCGGACCGGCACCGGCCCGAGGCGCCGGAGGTCGAGCTGGCGTCGGACTATCCGGTGCCCCCGCTGGATCTCGTGGTCCCCGACCCCTCCCGGCCACGCCACCGCGCGGTCGGGGAGGCACCCGCCCCGCGCGGCCGTCGCCGCCGCCCGGACCGCGGCACCGTCGGCGCCGGCGCCACGCGTTCGCCGGACTCGGCGACCTCCAGCGCTTCCACGAGGGAGAGCGAGTAGATGTTCGACTTCTTCAAGGGGTTCGGTGTCACCTTCTCGACGATGTTCAAGAAGGTGGTCACCGAGGAGTACCCGGAGGACTTCCCGCCCGCCGCACCGCGTTACCACGGCCGCCACCAGCTCAACCGGCATCCCGACGGGCTCGAGAAGTGCGTGGGCTGCGAGCTGTGCGCGTGGGCCTGCCCGGCCGACGCCATCTATGTCGAGGGCGGCGACAACACCGAGGAGGCCCGCTACTCCCCGGGGGAGCGCTACGGCGCGATCTACCAGATCAACTACCTGCGCTGCATCGGCTGCGGCCTGTGCATCGAGGCCTGCCCGACCCGCTCGCTGACGATGACGAACTTCTACGAGCTGGCCGACGACAACCGGCAGGACCTGATCTTCACCAAGGAGCAGCTGCTCGCCCCGCTGCTGCCGGGCATGGAACAGCCCCCGCACCCGATGCGGCTGGGGGACGACGAGCAGGACTACTACGTCCAGGGGCCGACGCTCGCGCGTCGGTCCGACGTCGCGGACGCGGTCGGGGAGCAGGTCCGATGACTCTTCTGCTGGTCGCACAGGAGGCGAACCTGCCCGGCGGTGCCCAGAACAGCGTCGGTGAGGCGGTCCTGTTCTGGATCCTCGGTCCGGTCGCGCTGGCCGGCGCGCTGGGAATGGTGTCCGCGCGCAACGCCGTCCACTCGGCGTTGTGCCTGGCAGGCACGATGCTCTCGCTGGGCCTGCTCTACATGGCCCAGGGCGCGATGTTCCTCGGGTTCGTGCAGATCATCGTCTACACGGGCGCCGTGATGATGTTGTTCCTCTTCGTGCTGATGCTCGTCGGCCGCGACAGCTCGGACTCCGTCGTCGAGGTCCTCCGCGGCCAGCGGGCGGCGGCGCTGCTGTTCGGCCTCGGCCTCGCGGTCCTGCTGGTCGGGGCCGTCGGGCGGGCGTTCACGGACGTCACGCCGGTGGGCCTCGCGGCGGGTGGGCAGAACTGGAACGGCAACGTCCCCGGCATCGGGAAGCTGATCTTCACCAAGGACCTGTTCGCCTTCGAGCTCACCTCGGCGCTACTGATCACCGCGGCGCTCGGGGCGATGGTGCTGACGTACGCGCAGACCCGCGCACACGCCAAGCGTGGCCAGCGGGCGACGGTGGAGGCGCGGCTGCGCGGCGAGTACGCGCGGATCTCCCCGCTGCCCGGCCCCGGCGTGTTCGCCACGGCGAACTCGGTGGCGGTGCCCGCGCTGGTGCCGGACGGCTCGATCGCTCCGGAGTCGCTGTCCGAGATCATCGACGGGACCGAGGTGGCGCCCCGGCCCGAGCCCACTCCGGACGACGCGCACGCGCTGACCGGGAGCGGTGACCGCACCGACGCGGTCGAGGGGAGCGACTCGTGAGTACCACCTACTACCTGCTGCTGTCCGCGCTGCTGTTCTCCATCGGCGCCGTCGGTGTGCTGGTGCGGCGCAACGCGATCGTCGTGTTCATGTGCGTCGAACTGATGCTCAACGCCGTGAACCTCAGCCTCGTCACCTTCGCGCGCATCAACGGTGCGCTCGACGGCCAGGTGATGGCGTTCTTCGTCATGGTCGTCGCCGCCGCCGAGGTCGTCGTCGGGCTCGCGATCATCATGTCGATCTTCCGCACCCGCCACAGCGCGTCGATCGACGACGCCAACCTGCTCAAGTATTAGGAGCTGCCCGATCATGTTCCGCTCTGAGGGGCCGGTTCGGTGACCGAGCTGCCCGAGGTCCTCCCCGCCACCGGCACCGCGTCGCTGGCGTGGCTGTTGTTCGCGCTGCCCGCGTTCGGTGCCCTCGTGCTGCTGATCGCCGGGCGCCGGGCGAACCGGTGGGGCCACCTGCTCGGTGTCGCCACTGTCGCGGGGGCGTTCGTCGTCGGCCTGCTGATCTTCTTCGACACCCTCGCGCTGGACCCCGATCAGCGCACCCGCGAGCTGTCGCTGTTCCAGTGGTTCGCCGTCGGCGGCCTGAACGTCGACTTCGGGCTGCGGATCGACCCGCTGTCGTTGACGTTCGTGCTGCTCATCACCGGCGTCGGCGCGCTCATCCACCTGTACTCGGTGGGGTACATGGCCAGCGACCCCGGTCGCAGGCGGTTCTTCGGCCAGCTCAACCTCTTCGTCACCGCGATGTTGCTGCTCGTCCTGGGCAACAACTTCGTGATGCTCTACCTCGGCTGGGAGGGTGTCGGCCTCGCCTCGTACCTCCTGATCGGCTGGTATCAGGACCGCCCCTCCGCGGCGACGGCGGCGAAGAAGGCGTTCCTCATGAACCGGATCGGCGACGTCGGTCTGGCGATCGCGATCTTCCTGCTCTGGACCAACCTCGGCACCCTGCAGTACACCCAGGTGTTCGCGCGGGTGGGTGAGCTGTCCGGCGGGGTGCTGCTGGCGATAGGGCTGTTGCTGCTCCTCGGTGCCTGTGGCAAGTCCGGCCAGTTCCCGCTTCAGGCGTGGCTCCCGGACGCCATGGAGGGCCCGACCCCGGTCTCCGCGCTCATCCACGCGGCGACCATGGTCACCGCGGGTGTCTACCTCATCGCACGGACACACGCGATCTACGACCTGAGCGTGCAGGGACGGCTCATCGTCGCGATCATCGGCACGATCACCTTGCTGATCGGGGCGGTCATCGGCTGCGCCTACGACGACATCAAGAAGGTGCTAGCCTACTCGACGGTCAGCCAGATCGGGTACATGTTCCTCGCCGTCGGGCTCGGCCCGGCCGGCTACGCGCTGGGCATCTTCCACCTGCTCACCCACGGCTTCTTCAAGGCCGGGCTCTTCCTCGGAGCCGGCTCGGTGATGCACGCGATGCACGACGAGGTCGACATGCGCCGCTTCGGCGGCCTCGCCCGCTACCTGCCCGTCACGTTCGTGACATTCGGCCTGGGCTACCTCGCACTGATCGGCTTCCCGTTCCTGTCGGGCTACTACTCGAAGGACAGGATCATCGAGGCCGCCTTCGCCCAGGAGGGCTGGCAGGGCTGGGTGTTCGGCGGGCTCGCCACGCTGGCCGCCGGGCTCACCGCCTTCTACATGACCCGGCTGGTGCTGATGACGTTCTTCGGCGAGCGCCGGTGGAAGCAGCTCCAGACGGCCGATGGGCAGGATTACCACCCGCACGAGTCGCCGGCGGTCATGACGATTCCGATGATCGTGCTGGCTCTCGGATCGATCGGCGCGGGTGCCGTGCTCTCCGCCGTCGGGCTCGTCGACTGGCTCGCCCCCTCGGTCGGCGAGCTGGTCGAGCCCGAAGGCGTCGGGGCCGTCCCGCACGCGGCCGTGCCGTGGCTGGTGGTCGCGATCTCCGCACTCGGCGTGCTGATCGCCTGGCTGACCGTCGGGCGGCACCGTGTCCCGGTCGAGAGGCCCGCCCACGTCTCGCTTCCGGTTCGGGCCGCGCGCCGCGACCTGTACGCGAACGCGATCAACGAGACGCTCATCGCGCGACCCGGCATCTGGCTGACCCGAGCGCTCGTCTACTTCGACAACCGCGGTGTGGACGGGCTGGTCAACGGTCTCGCTGCGGGGTTGGGCGGCAGCTCCGGCCGGTTGCGCAGGCTGCAGACCGGCTTCGTCCGCTCGTACGCGCTGAGCATGCTCGGCGGATCGGTCCTCGTCATCGGCGCTCTCCTCGCGGTGGTGCTCACGTGAACCCCCTCCTTCCCGTCCTGCTGGTGTTCCCGCTGGTCGGCGCCCTCGTGATGCACCCGCTGCGGGACAGCCCGCGCGCGGCGAAGCAGGTCGCCATCGGCACCGCGCTGGTGCAGCTCGCGCTCGCGGTCGTCGCCTGGTCCGCCTACTCGGTACCTGCCGCGGCGGCGGGCGTCCGGTTCCAGCTCCGGTTCGTCGTCGAATGGATCCCGGCCTTCGGTACCCAGTTCGCGCTCGGCATCGACGGCATCGCGCTCGTCATGATCGTGCTGACGACGTTCCTCGTACCCATCCTGATGCTGTTCTCCTGGGAGGAGCGGCTGCCCGAGGGCCGCACGGCGTCGGGCTTCTTCGCGCTGCTCCTGGCCACCGAGGCGACGCTCATGGGCGTCTTCATGGCCACGGACGTCTTCCTGTTCTACGTGTTCTTCGAGGCCATGCTGATCCCGATGTACTTCCTCATCGGGCGTTTCGGGGGGCCGCGCCGGCAGTACGCCGCCGTGAAGTTCTTCCTGTACTCCCTGTTCGGTGGCCTGATCATGCTCGCGTCGCTGATCGGGCTGTACGTGGTGAGTGCGCAGTACCTGCCGGCAGGCGGCACGTTCGACTGGGCGGCGCTGCGCACGATCGTCCCGCTGATCCCCGAGTCCACCCAGATCTGGCTCTTCCTCGGGTTCTTCCTCGCGTTCGCGATCAAGGCACCGCTGGTGCCGCTGCACACGTGGCTGCCCGACGCCGGTGCCGAGGCGCCGATCGGCGCAGGTGTCCTGCTGGTGGGCGTGCTCGACAAGGTCGGCACGTTCGGCTTCCTGCGCTACTGCCTGCCGCTGTTCCCCCTGGCCAGCGTGCGGCTCGCGCCGCTGGTGCTGGTGCTGTCGGTGATCGGCGTCCTGTACGGGGCGCTGCTCGCGGTGGGGCAGAAGGACCTGAGCAGGTTCGTCGCCTACACCTCGATCGCCCACTTCGGCTTCATCGCGCTGGGTATCTTCGCCTTCTCGACGCAGGCGTTCGCAGGCTCGGTGCTCTACATGGTCAACCACGGCCTCTCGACCGGCATGCTGTTCGTGATGGTCGGCCTGCTCGCTGCCCGCGGCGGGTCCCGCATGATCACCGACTACGGTGGCGTGTCCAAGCTCGCCCCGATGCTCGCCGGGTGCTTCCTGCTGGCCGGGCTGTCGTCGCTCGCGCTGCCGGGCACGAACTCGTTCGTCAGCGAGTTCCTCGTGCTCGTCGGCTCCTACCCGCGCGAGCCGGTGTACACGATCCTCGCCACGGTCGGCATCATCTTCGCCGCCTTGTACGTGCTCTGGGTCTACCAGCAGACGATGCAGGGGCCGGTGCGCGGCAGGGCGGTTCTCGCCGCCCTGGAGCGGAGTCCCGCAGGAGGCCCCGGCACGATGATCGACCCGGCGATCGCGGCCAGCCGCGCGCGTTCGGGCTTCCCGGACCTCTGCGCTCGCGAGATCGCGGTGCTGGTGCCGCTGATCGTCGCGATTATCGTGCTCGGTTTCTTCCCCGGCCCGGTGCTCGACGTGGTGAACCCGTCGGTCGCGGCCACGATGACCGAGGTCGGGCTCACCGACCCGGTGGGAGGGTTGCCCCGATGATCTACGTGGCCCAGGTCGAGCAGGTGAGCGCCCCACCGATCGACTGGGGTGCGATGGCGCCGCTGCTCGTCGTACTCGGCGCGGCCTGCGTCGCGGTCCTCGTCGAGGCGTTCCTGCCACGGCATCAGCGCTGGCCGGTGCAGGTCGGGCTCAGCATCGCCGCACTCGGCCTGGCCGGGCTCACGCTCGGGCTCTACACCGGGTCCGAGCCCGCGGGGATGACGACGATCGGCGGGGCGCTGACCGTCGACCAACCGACGCTGTTCCTCTGGGGCACGCTGCTCGCACTCGGGCTGGGCAGCGTGCTGTTGATCGCGGACCGCTCGGTCGAGCCGGGAGGCGCGTTCGTGGCGTCGGCGGCCTCCCGTGCCGCGGCGGGCGGCCCGGGTGACCTCACGTATGCCCCGACGGATCCGGACCGCTCGTACGGCTCGCCGGACCAGGCACCGACGATGCAGACCGAGGTATTCCCGTTCACGCTGTTCGCGCTCGGCGGGATGATGACGTTCGTCGCGGCGAACGACCTGCTGACCATGTTCATCGCGCTCGAGGTGCTCAGCCTGCCGCTGTACCTGATGTGCGGGCTCGCGCGGCGGCGCCGGCTGCTGTCGCAGGAGGCCGCGGTCAAGTACTTCCTGCTCGGCGCGTTCGCCTCGGCGTTCTTCCTCTACGGGCTCGCACTGATCTACGGGTTCGCGGGATCGGTGCGGCTCACCGATATCGCGATCGCGTCGGCCGGCTCGGCACGGTCGGACACGCTGCTGTTCGCCGGGTTCGCGCTGCTCGTCGTCGGCCTGCTGTTCAAGGGATCGGTGGGCCCGTTCCACACCTGGACCCCGGACGTCTACCAGGGCGCGCCGACACCGGTCACGGCGTTCATGGGGGCCTGCACCAAGGTCGCCGCATTCGGCGCGATCCTGCGCGTGCTGCATGTGGCGTTCGGCCTCACCCGCTGGGAGTGGCGGGGCGTGCTGTGGGCCGTAGCCATCGTCTCGATGGTCATCGGTGCCGTGCTCGGCCTGACGCAGACCGACATCAAGCGGATGGTCGCCTACTCCTCCATCGCACACGCCGGGTTCCTGCTGATCGGGGCGATGGCGATCACCCCGCAGGGAGTCTCCGCCACGCTGTTCTACCTGCTGGCCTACGGCTTCACCACGCTCGCCGTGTTCGCCGTGATCAGCCTGGTGCGCACCGCGGACGGCGAGGCCACACACCTGTCGCAATGGGCCGGCCTCGGCAAGCGCTCGCCGCTGACCGCGGGGACCATGGCGTTCCTCCTGCTCGCCCTCGCCGGCATCCCGCTGACGAGCGGCTTCACGGCGAAGTTCGCGGTGTTCGCCGCGGGCATCGCCGACGGCATGGCGCCGCTGGTCGTGATCGCGCTGGTGGCCAGTGCCGTCGCCGCGTTCTTCTACCTGCGGGTGATCGTGCTGATGTACTTCAGCGAGCCTGCGGCGGACGGCCCGACGGTCACGGTGCCCGGCGCGTTCACCACAGCGGCGATCACGCTCGGCGTGTTGCTGACGCTGCTGCTCGGCATCGTGCCCTCGCTGGCCCTGGACTGGGCGAGCGGTGGGGGGTTCGTCGGCTGACAGTCCCCTACGCGCTGCGGCCGGGCTTTCGTAGGGTGGGGCAGTGGCAACCAACGCGATCGCAGGGGTAGAGCTCGGCGACCCGGACCTGGCGGCGGCGACGAGTGCGGGGCTGGAGCGTGTCGAGGAACTCCTGCACCGCGAGGTCACCAGTGGCTACCACTTCGTCACCGAGACCTCCCTGCACCTCATCGACGCCGGTGGCAAGCGTTTCCGGCCGCTGTTCACCCTGCTCGGTGCCCAGATGGGGCCGCACCCGGACACGGATGAGGTGATCACGGCGGCCGCCGTCGTCGAGCTGATCCACCTGGCCACGCTGTACCACGACGACGTCATGGACGACGCCACCATGCGTCGCGGGGCACCGAGCGCGAACTCCCGATGGGACAACAGCGTCGCGATCCTGACCGGGGACTTCCTGTTCGCCCACGCCTCCCGGCTGGTCGCCGACCTGGGCCCGGCGGCGGTGCGGATCATCGCGGAGACGTTCGCGGAGCTGGTCACCGGCCAGATGCGCGAGACCCGGGGTCCGCGGCCGGGCGACGACCCTGTCGAGCACTACCTCACCGTGATCGCGGAGAAGACCGGATCGCTCATCGCGACGGCCGGCCGCTACGGCGGCATGTTCTCCGGCTGCACACCGAACCAGGTCGAATCGCTGCACCGGTTCGGCGCGGCGATCGGCACGGCGTTCCAGATCAGCGACGACATCATCGACATCTCCTCGCCGTCGACCAGCTCGGGCAAGACCCCCGGCACGGACCTGCGCGAGGGCGTGCTCACCCTGCCGATGCTCTACGCCCTGCAGGACACCGGCGCGGCCGCCGACCGGCTCGGCGTGCTGCTCGCCCGCCCGATCACGGACGATGCCGAGGTGGCCGAGGCCCTGGAGCTGCTGCGCACCGGCCCGGGCGTCGCCCGGGCCGAGGAGGTCCTCGCCGAGCACGCCTCGGTGGCCCGCAAGGAGCTGGCGCAGCTTCCCGACTGTGCCACCGCCACGGCGTTGGCATCCCTGACGACGTACGTCGTGGCGCGCACCGCGTGACCCTCCGCTCGCGCACATGACGTATCCGGCGGCCGCAGATCGCGGTGGCGTCGCGCTCGGGGCCGCCGCCTACCTGCTGTGGGGGCTGTTCCCCGCGTTCTTCCACCTGCTCGGGTCGACGTCACCGGTGGAGGTCCTCGCTCACCGGGTGCTGTGGACGCTCGTGTTCATGGCGGTGATCCTCGGCGTCGTCCGCGGCTGGGGTGCTCTCAGGTCGTTGCCACCGCGCGTCTGGGCGATGGTCGGTGCGGCGGCGGCGCTGATCGCCGTCAACTGGGGCCTGTTCATCTACGCCACGGCGATCGACCACGTCGTGGAAGTCGCCCTCGGCTACTTCATCGGGCCGCTCGTCAGCGTGCTCCTGGGCGTATTCGTGCTGCACGAGCGGCTCCGCCCGCTGCAATGGGCCGCCGTGGGTCTCGCAGCAGGGGCGGTGTTCCTGATCGCCGTCGGCGACGGCCGGGTCCCGTGGATCGGGCTCGGCCTCGCCGTCAGCTTCGCCACCTACGGCCTGATCAAGAAGACGGTACCGCTACCGGCCACCGCAAGCCTGACGGCCGAGGGACTCGTGCTCGCGCCCGTTGCCGCCGCCTACCTCGTGACCCTGCAGGTGGCCGGGAGCGGGACCCTGACCGGTCATGGCGCGAGCCATGTCGTGCTCCTGGTCGCGACCGGCCCGGTCACGGCGGTGCCGCTCCTGCTGTTCGGCGCGGCGGCCCGGCGCATCCCGCTCACGACGCTGGGCACGCTGCAGTACCTGGCGCCCTCCCTGCAGTTCCTGCTCGGCGTCGCGGTGTACGGCGAACAGATGCCGGCGCAACGGTGGGTCGGGTTCGGGCTGGTGTGGCTGGCGTTGGTGGTGTTCACCGTCGACCTCGTGCGCTCGCGCTCGCGGCGCACCGTCGACGAGCACGTCCCGGCCTCCGGCCACCGCATGTTCGACCCGCGGGCGTGAGAGGGTGCGGATGTGCTCACGCGACCGCGCATCCTGGTCCGCAGGCCCTCCCCGCAGCTCGCGGACGGGGAGCTGACCCACCTCGCCCGCGCCCCGGTCGACCCCGATCTCGCGCTGCGTCAGTGGGAGGGCTACGTCGCGGTGTTCGCCGACCGTGGGTGGGCCGTCGACGAGGTCGAGCCCGTCGACGAGCACCCGGACGGGGTCTTCATCGAAGACACCGTCGTCGTGGTCGACGACCTGGCCGTGCTCACCCGGCCCGGCGTGCCGTCACGGGTGGGCGAGGTCGAGTCGACGGCCCGCGCCGTCGCCGCGCTCAACATCGCGGGGCTCGGCATGCAGCTCGCCCGGATCGAGCCGCCCGGCACGCTCGACGGCGGCGATGTGCTCAAGGTCGGCGCCGTCGTCTACGTCGGACAGGGGTCGCGGACGAACACCGAGGGCGTCCGGCAGTTCGCGGCGCTCGTGGAGCCCCGCGGCCGTACGGTGGTGCCGGTTCCCGTCACCAAGGTCCTGCACCTCAAGTCCGGCGTCACGGCCCTCCCGGACGGCACCGTGATCGGCTTCGAGCCGCTGGTCGACGTGCCGGAGACGTACCCGAGCCTGTCGTTCGTGCCCGAGGAGCACGGCACCGCGGTCGTCGACCTCGGCGACGGCGCGGTCGTCATGTCCGCCGACGCCCCGCGCACGGCGGGCCTCCTCCGTGCGCGCGGGCTCGACGTCGTGACCGTGCCCGTCACCGAATTCGAGAAGCTCGAGGGCTGCGTGACGTGCCTGTCGGTCAGGCTGCGCCGCCCGGCCTGACCGGTGTCACGACGGCAGCATCACCACCGGCACCGATGCGGCGCGGATCAGCCGCGCCGCCCGGGACCCGAGGAACACCCGCGCCACCGGCCCGGCCGCCGACGACCCGATGGCGAGCAACTCGTCGCGTTGCCAGTCGATGCTCCCGACCGACTCGGCCCAGCCCGAGCCCGTCCCGATCACACAGGGGACCGCGCCGTCGATGATTCCGTCCACGACCAGCCGGCGCTGTGCCTCGGCGGCCTGGTCGGCCCACGTGTCGAGCACCGAGTCCTCGGCCGTCAGCCCCACCTCAGGCGGGTACATCCTCGCGTTCCGGACGCCGAAGCTCGCTACTCGCATCGGCACGCCGAGCTGCTTGGCCATCTCGGCGGCGTGCGCGACGGTCCGCACCGACGACTCGCCGTCGGAGAACCCGCACGTCAGCCGGGTGAATCCGGCGGCGGCGACCGACTGGTAGCTGCGCGGGCAGATCGCCAGCGGGACATGGGCGGAGTGCAGCAGCTTCTCGGCCGTCGCGCCGGGCACGATCCGCCCCTCGGGACCGTCGGCGGACGACCCGATCACCAGCGTGCTGCCGCCCAGCTCCAGCGCGGTCTCGACGAGCGCGGACGACACCGACCGCCCCGTGGTCGCCCGGTAGGTGGTCTCGACCTCGACGCTGGTGTCGCGCAGGTAGTCGCGTGCCTCCTGCTCGGCCTCCTCACCGACCTGCCGGGCGTACTCGGCGTACTCCGCGTCGATCTTGGCGAGGGACGGCGTCGACCACTGCCGCGGGATCACGGTGACCACCGCCATCGCCTCCCCGCGCGCGTGGGCGAGCTGCAGACCGAGATCCAGCGCACCGCGACCGCCGCGGTGCGGGATGTAACCGACGACGACCGTCACTTCTCCTCCTCCACGGGCTCGTCGCCACGCTCCTGGCCCAGCACCGAGTGCTTGCGCCCGTAGAGCATGTAGAACACCAGGAACACGGCCACCCAGCCGATGAAGATCACCCAGGTGTACCAGTGCAGGCTGATCAGGATGTAGGCGCAGGCCAGGATGGAGAGGATCGGCGTGACCGGGAAGCCCGGCACCCGGAAACCGCGCGGCAGGTCCGGCTCGCGGTACCGCAAGATGATCACGCCGAGCGAGACGACGATGAACGCGGTGAGCGTGCCGATCGACACGACGTCGATCAGGTAGTCCAGCGGCACGATCGCCGCGAGGATCGCGACGACGATCGCGACGATGATGGTGTTGTTCACCGGCGTCTGCGTGCGCGGGTTGACGCGCGCGAAGAGGCGCGGCAGCATGCCGTCGCGGCCCATCGCGAACAGGATGCGGGTCTGGCCGTAGAGCGTCACCAGGGTCACCGAGAAGATCGAGATGACGGCGCCGAGCGCGAGGATCGTCGCCCAGATCGGGGTTCCCGTGACGTTCTCCAGGATCTTCGCGAGTCCTGCCTCGGACTGGTCCTCGAACAGCTGCCACGGCTGCGCGCCGACGGCCGCCACGGCCACCAGCACGTAGAAGGTGATGACGATGAAGAGCGCCGCCAGGAGAGCGCGCGGCATCGTCTTCTGGGGGTCCTTCACCTCGTCGCCCGCGGTGGACACGGCGTCGAGACCGATGAACGAGAAGAAGATCGTGCCCGCCGCCGTGGCCATACCGGCGACACCGAAGGGCGCGAAGCCGGCGAAGTTGTCGGCGTTGAACGCCGTCAGCGCGATCACGATGAACATCGCGAGCACGGTGAGCTTGATCATGACCATGATCGCGTTGACCTGGGCCGACTCGCTCGCGCCCCGGATCAGCAGGAGCATGCACAGCCCGACGAGGACCACCGCAGGCAGGTTGACCACGCCGGGCTTGGTGTCCCACGGCGCGGCGAGGATCGCGTGCGGCAGCTCGAGCCCGGTGATGTTGCGGATCGCCTCGTTGAGGTAGCCGCTCCAGCCGACCGCGACCGCCGCCGTCGAGACGCCGTACTCCAGCAGCAGGCAGGCGGCGACGCCCATCGCGACGATCTCACCGAGCGTCGCGTACGCGTAGGAGTAGGTGCTGCCCGACACCGGCACCGACGAGGCCATCTCCGCGTAGCAGATCGCCGCGAGACCGGCTGCGATGCCGGCCATCACGAACGACACGATCACCGCAGGCCCGGCCTCCGGCACCGCCGACGACAGGACGAAGAAGATGCCCGTTCCGATCGTGGCACCGACGCCGAACATGGCGAGCTGGAAGGTCCCGATCGTGCGTGGCAGGTGCTCTCCGACCTCCCCCGCGGCGTGCTGCCCGCCGTGCGACCGGACCGGCTTGCGCCGCAGTAGCTCCTGCATCAGCCCGGAACCCGCCCCTGGTGATCCCATGAAGCTCCGATCCTCGGCGCGGCCCGGGTGGCCACGCGTCGGGTCATTGTGGGCGAACCCGGTACGCAGTGCTGATCACGCGATCAGCCTTTAATACGCCTGTTGCAATCCGTGACTGTCAGCCGACGACGGTCCAGGTGTCCCGACCGTTGAGCAGGGTCTGCAGACCGGAGCTGCCGTTCGACCGCACGCGGTCGCGCGCGTGCTGCACCTGCGCGCGGGTGGCGTCGTCGTAGGTCACGCGGTCCACGTTGTGGAAGATGCCGGTGACGGTGTGCGTCAGATCCTGGTCCGACAGGCGGGACAGGGCGAACGCCAGCTCGTGACTCCTGACGTCATGGACCACGATCTGCTCGGCCTCGACCTCGTCCGCCTTCGCCACCCGCAGCCCGAAGCCCTCCTGCACCACGGCGTACGTCCCGAGACCGTCGTCGCCCGTCGGCCCGAACCGGATCGGCTCGCCGTGCGTCAACGGGATCACTCGGGACGCGGCCTCGTCGCCCTTGCGGAGCACGTCGAAGCTGCCGTCGTTGAAGATCGGGCAGTCTTGGAAGATCTCCACGAGCGCGGTGCCGCGGTGCGCGGCCGCCTCCTGCAGGACCGCGGTGAGGCTCTTGCGGTCCGAGTCCAGCGCCCGCCCGACGAACGTCGCCTCGGCGCCCAGGGCCACGGAGATCGGGTTGAAAGGATGGTCCACCGAGCCCATCGGGGTCGACTTGGTCACCTTCCCCTCCTCGGACGTGGGGGAGTACTGGCCCTTGGTCAGCCCGTAGATCCGGTTGTTGAACAGCAGGATCTTGAGATTGACGTTGCGCCGCAACGCGTGGATCAGGTGGTTGCCACCGATCGACAGCGCGTCGCCGTCCCCGGTGACCACCCACACCGACAGGTCCGGCCGCGTGACGGCCAGCCCCGTCGCGATCGCGGGTGCGCGGCCGTGGATCGAGTGCATCCCGTAGGTGTTGAGGTAGTACGGGAACCGCGAGCTGCATCCGATGCCGGAGACGAACACGGTGTTCTCGCGCCGGATCCCGAGCGTCGGCAGGAACGAGCGGACGGCCGCCAGCACGGCGTAGTCACCGCAGCCGGGGCACCAGCGGACCTCCTGGTCGCTGGTGAAGTCCTTGGCGGTCTGCTTCGCGCCCGTGGTGGGGACGCCGTGCAGGCCGCCGATCGACGGAAGCCCCAGATCGGTGAGGTCTGGCTCGAGGGCGGTCATGCATGTACTCCCGGGGCGCTGTTCTGGGCGAGATGGTCCAGGAAGACGTCCTGCAGCTCCTCCGCGCGGAACGGCAGGCCGGCCACCTTGGTGTAACTCTGCACGTCCACGAGGTAGTCCGCGCGCAGCAGCAGGGCGAGCTGGCCGAGGTTCATCTCCGGTACCAGTACCCGGCGATAGCGGCGCAGGACCTCGCCGAGGTTGGCCGGCAGCGGGTTGAGATGTCGCAGGTGCGCCTGGGCGATGGAGTGGCCGAGCGTGCGCACCCGGCGGGCTCCGGCGCCGATCGGCCCGTAGGTCGAGCCCCAGCCGAGCACCAGCAGCTCGGCGTCGCCGTTCGGGTCGTCGACCTCGACGTCCGGCACGGCGATTCCGTCGATCTTGGCGGCGCGCAGCCGGGTCATGCGGTCGTGGTTGTCCGGGTCGTAGGAGATCGAGCCGCGCCCGTCGGCCTTCTCCAGGCCGCCGATGCGGTGCTCGAGCCCGGGCGTGCCGGGGACCGCCCACGGGCGGGCGAGGGTGTCGTCGTCGCGCAGGTAGGGCCAGAACTCGGCGCCGTCGGGGGAGTTGGGCACCGTGGCGAAGCCCGGATCGAACGTCGGCAGTGCGGAGGCGTCCGGGATCCTCCACGGCTCCGAGCCGTTGGCCACGGAGCCGTCGGAGAGCACGAGTACCGGCGTCCGGTACGTCACCGCGATCCGGACGGCCTCCAGCACGATGTCGAAGCAGTCACCCGGCGAGCGCGGCGCGAGGATCGGCAGCGGTGCCTCGCCGTTGCGGCCGAACATCGCCTGCAACAGGTCGGCCTGCTCGGTCTTGGTGGGCAACCCCGTCGACGGGCCGCCGCGCTGGACGTCGATCACCAGGAGCGGGAGCTCGAGGGCGACGGCGAGCCCGATCGTCTCGCTCTTCAGCGAGATCCCGGGACCGGAGGTGGTGGTGACGCCCAGCGCGCCGCCGAACGCCGCACCCAGCGCCGCACCGACGCCGGCGATCTCGTCCTCGGCCTGGAAGGTCGTGACGCCGAGCGCCTTGTGCTTGCTCAGCTCGTGCAGGATGTCGCTGGCCGGCGTGATCGGGTACGAGCCGAGGAACACCGGCAACCCGCCGGCCTGCCCCGCGGCCACGATCCCGTAGGCCAGTGCGGTGTTGCCGGTGATCTGCCGGTAGGTGCCCGGGGCCAGCGGCGCCGGCGCGACGTCGTAGGTCACGGCGAACGACTCGGTCGTCTCCCCGTACGCGTGGCCCGCGCGGAACGCGAGCACGTTCGCATCGGCGAGGTCGGGCCGCTTCGCGAACTTCTCCCGCAGGTACCGTTCGGTGCCCTCGGTGGGCCGGTGGTACATCCACGACAGCAGACCCAGAGCGAACATGTTCTTCGCCCGCTCGGCGTCCTTCTTCGACAGCCCGGTTTGCTCCAGCGCGCCGCGGGTCAGCGTCGCCATCGCGACCTCGTGCACCGTGTAGCGCTCCAGCGAGCCGTCGTCCAGCGGCGAGACCGAGTAGCCGACCTTGGTCAGGTTCCGCTTGGTGAACTCGTCGGTGTTCACGATCAGGACGCCGCCGGGGGGCAGGTCGGCGACGTTCGCCTTCAGCGCGGCCGGGTTCATCGCCACCAGCACGTCCGGCCGGTCGCCGGGGGTGAGGATGTCGAAGTTCGCGAAGTGCAGCTGGAACGACGACACGCCCGGCAGCGTCCCCGCGGGGGCCCGGATCTCGGCGGGGTAGTTCGGCAGCGTCGACAGGTCGTTGCCGAACGACGCGGTCTCGGAGGTGAACCGGTCGCCGGTCAGCTGCATGCCGTCGCCGGAGTCGCCCGCGAACCGGATGACGACCCGGTCCCGGGAGATGACCTCGGGTTCGGTGCTGTCGGTGGTCGTCATGTCAGAGCCGGCCCCAGTGTCGGTGTGGGTGATACATCCGAGGTTAACCCCCTGTTACTCGACTCCCCGGTCTGCCCCGCGGAGCTCACGTCCGGCTGTACCGGCTGGAACACCGTCGGCACGCCGTTCGTTCCAACGAGCGGGGACGGCCCGCACCAGAAGGCCAGGGTCCGGTCCCCGGAAGGACGACATCCGTGCACCGCCACCTCAACGGGCTGAAGACGGCCCTGCTGCTCGGCGCGATGAGCGCGCTGGTCCTCTTGATCGGTTCGTTGTTCGGCCGTGCGGGCGTGGTGATCGCGCTCGTCGTCGCGCTGGGCATGAACGGCTACGCCTACTTCAACTCCGACAAGATCGCCCTGCGGGCCATGCGCGCGCGCCCGGTCTCCGAACCCGAGGCACCTGGTCTCTACCGCATCGTCCGCGACCTGGCCCGGGCCGCTCGCCAGCCCATGCCGCGGCTCTACATCAGTCCGACCGACGCGCCGAACGCCTTCGCCACCGGCCGCAACCCACGGCACGCCGCCGTGTGCGCCACCACCGGCCTGCTCGAACTCCTGGACGAGCGTGAGCTGCGCGCGGTCCTCGGCCACGAGCTCAGCCACGTCTACAACCGCGACATCCTCATCTCGTCGGTGGCAGGCGCGCTCGCCAGCATGATCGGCTTCCTGGCGAACATGGCGATGTTCGCCGGCCTGTTCGGCGGCTCGGACGGCGACCGGCCGAACCCGATCGCCGCGCTCCTGATCGCGCTCCTCGGCCCGGTCGCCGCCGGCGTCGTGCAGATGGCGGTCAGCAGATCGCGCGAGTTCCAGGCCGACGCGAGCGGGGCCGCGCTGACGGGCGACCCGCTTGCGCTGGCGTCGGCGCTGCGCAAGCTCGAGCGCGGCACCCAGCTCGCACCGCTGCCGCCGGAGCCCCGGTTGGCGGCGCAGAGCCACCTGATGATCGCGAACCCGTTCCGTACGGGCGAGCAGATGTCGCGTCTGTTCTCGACGCACCCGCCCATCGCCGAGCGGGTGGCGCGGCTGGAGGCGATAGCGCGCGGCCGCAACTCCGCCTGACGCGGCCCGCACACCGGACCGGTCGTGCACACGCGAGGGGCGCGGTGCACATCGCGCACGGTGTGCACCGCGCCCGCGCGGTGTGCACGGGGGCCCTGCGGTTCGCGCTACCCCTTCACGTACGACAGCTTCTCCGCGACCAGCCCGTCCCGGACGGTGAACAGGTCCACGCCGCGCACGTGCCCGTCGCCGTGGTCGTAGCGCCATCGGGCCACCACCCGGTCACCCGCCTCGACGACCTCCTCGGTGGTGAAGGTCGCCTCGGGGGAGGCAGCGAACAGCGCTTCCCACGCCGCGCGCACGGCGGCCGCCCCCACGTGCCGCCGTCCGTCGGGCGGGCCGGTGTCCTCGAACACGCAGTCCGGCGTCATCGCGGCCATCACCGCGTCGACGTCCCGGGCCCCGAACGCCCGGTCGAACCGTTCGACGGCCGCGAGCGCGCCGCCGCCCCGCGCCCGACCGAACATCGCCAGCAGCGCGGTCTGCGGGTCGGCACCCGGGTCGACCGGCGCCCGGTCACCGATCACACCCGCGCCGCGGTAGGCGTCTTCCATCGACGCGAACCATTCCCGGACGGCCTCAACCGCCCGCGGGTCCAGCGTGTCGTCCTCACCCACCGCGCGGGCCAGGTCCCAGGCGTGCACGAGGTGGTCCGCGGCCAGTTGGAGCGTGTACTCCGCGCGCGGAGCGTCGCCGAAGGAGAGGTGGACGTCGCGGTCCGGTGCCTCGTCGACGGCGGTCACCGCGGCGGCGTGGGCCCGCTCGAACGCCCCGAGCGGGTCATCCCCGAGTTGATCGCCCGCGAAGCGGTCGCCGACGTCCGCGATCGTCGCACCGGCCAGGAGGGGTGGTGCCCACAGCTCCTCCTCGACGACGTGGCGCACCAGCGCGCGCACGTCCCAGCCGGCGCACGGCGTCGGCGCCTCCCAGCGGCCGCCGATACGGCGTGCCCGGGCCGCGAACTCGTCGGCGCACAGGCGGTGGAGCTCGCGCTCGTCCATCGCCGTTCTCACCTGGCGTAGTGGGAGGCGCCCCACCAGTCGATGACGACCACGGGCTCGTCGCCCACCACCCAGGCGTCGTGGCCGGACGGCAGCGTGGTCACCTGGCCGGGGCGGGCGTCGAACTCCTCGCCGCCGGACGTGCGGATCCGCAGCACGCCCGCGACGTGGTAGTGGAAGTGCGGGGCCTCGCACCACTCGGTGCCTGCGATCGGCCGCACGTCGGTCGACCAGCGCCAGCCGGGTTCGAGGGTGAGCCGGCCGATCTCGGCACCGCCGATGCGCAGCAGGTCGACCCGGCCGTTCGGGAACGTTCGGGTCTCACCCGGTGTCGCGAAGTCCTGAGCCTCGTAGGCGGGGTGGGTGGTGGTCATCGGGGCCTCCTTGGGGTCGTGCCGCGACGCTAGGGCGCGCGGACTTCAGTTCCCTTGCAGTTCGACGGCGGTGCAGGACGATGACGCCGTGCCCGGACTGGCTCTGCAGCTGCTCGGCCGCTTCCAGGTGCGCCGCGACGGCGAGGAGGTGCCGCCTGCGGCATTCGGCGGGCGCAAGGTGCGCACGCTGCTGCGGGTGCTGGCGGTGCGGCGACCCGACCTGGTGCCGCACGAGGTCCTCGCCGAGGCGCTGTGGCCGGACCAGCAGCCCGCCGATCCCGCGGCCAACATCACGGTGCTCGTCACACGCGCCCGCCGGGCCCTGGCCGTGCCGGAGGCCGTGGTGACCGGGCCCGGCGGCTACGCACTCGGACCGTGCACCGTCGACATCGCCGAGTTCCTCGTCCTGGCCCAGCAGGCGCGGCAGGAGCTGCGCGCGGGCCGGCCGGCGGCCGCGGGTCGTGACTGCACCGCCGCGCTCGGGCTCTGGGGCGAACCACTCGCGGAGGACACGTACGCCGAGTGGGCCCGCTCGCCCCGGGAGCGCCTGCTGCGGGCCCACGTCGACGTGCTGGAGACCGCGGCCCGTACCGCGCTCGCCCTGGACGACCCGGCGACGGCGGCCGGATATGCGGCTGACGCGACGGTGGCCGACCCGCTGCGCGAGTCCGTCGCCGTGGTGCACGCGCAGGCGCTGGCGGCGGCGGGTGACCGGGCCGGGGCGCTGGCCGCGCTGGACCGTCTGCGGACCCGGTTGCGCGACGAGCTGGGCGTCGACCCGTCGAGGGAGCCGGCGCGGCTGCGTCAGGCGCTGCTGGCCGGTGCGCCGTCGATCCGTGACCCGGGCCGCGGTCCGTCCGGAGCCGGGACGTCCGCGCGCCGGAGCCGGATCACCGCCGGCGGCCCGCTCCGTCGAGGAGATCGCTCCGACCTGGCGCTCGCGCCGGGCTCCGAGGTGCCGACGCGGGCGTTCGGTGGCCTGGCCTTCGTCGGTCGCGACGCGGAGCTCGCCCGGCTGCGCGCGGCGATCGACGCCCACGAGGTGGTGGCGCTCGGCGGAGTCGCCGGTGCGGGCAAGTCGCGGCTCGTGGCGGAGGCGACCCGGGGCGTCGCGCTTCCCGTCCTCGCCTGCCGCGCCTTCCTCCCCGAGCGCGGGGAGGCCTGGGGGCTGGCACGCTCGGTGCTGCGGGAGGCGCTCGCGCTCGACGTGCACCTGGCCGACCGGCTCGCGCCGCGTGTCCGCGCCGCGCTGGCCGTCCTCCTGCCCGAGGTCGGCGGCATCGACGTCCCGCTCGACGGCGAGGCCCGGCGCGCGCTCGTGCTCGCGGGCGGGGTCGGCCTGCTCGCCGCTGCGGTCCGCGACGGCGCCGTGCTCGTCGTCGACGACCTGCAGTGGGCCGATCCCAGCAGCCTCACCTTCCTCGCGTCCGCGCTGGCCCGGTTGCACCGCCTGGCGGCCGTCCTGGCCTTCCGGCCCGACGAGCCGGCCCTCGTGCCCGCTGCCGGGCGGGCGCACGGCGCCCTGCCGACGGACACGGCCTCTGCGCTCGCGACCGTCCGCGCGACCCGCGCCGTCGTCGACGTCGCGTTGGGCGCCCTTCCCGACGACGGGCTCGACGCGCTGGTCGGCGACCCCCGCCTGGCGGCGGTGCTGCGCGCGGAGACCGATCGCACGCCGTTCGCGGTGGGCGAGGTGCTGCGCGAGCTCGCGGTGCGCGGTGTCGCCGTCGCGGGGCCGGACGGCCGGTGGCTCCCTCGGGACGCCGGCGCCGTCGCACTCGCCTGCGAGGTCGGCCGGGAGGGGCAGCGGCGGGGCGTGCGGCGGCGCGTCGACCGGGAGACCGGTGCTCGCGCGCAGGTGCTCGCGCTGGTCGCGCTGCTCGCCCGGGAGACCACCGCCCGGACCGTGGCGACGGCGGCGGGCCTCGACCCGCGCGCGGCCCTCGACGCCCTCTCCGGGCTGGCCACGGCCGGCCTGCTGCGGCTCGGTGAGCAGGGTTGGGCGACCGCGCACGACCTCGTCGGGGAGACCGTGACCGCCGCGCTGGCGCCGGGCGACCGCGGTCGCCTGCACGGGCTGCTGGCGGCGGCGTTGGAGGCCGACGACGCCGACCCCGCCGAGGTCGCCCGGCACCACCGCGACGCGGGGGACGGCACTGCCGCGGCCGCCGCGTTCGAGCGGGCCGCCCGCCGGGCACTGGCCGGGTACGCCACCGGTGAGGCGGCCGCACACGCCGAGGCCGGGCTGGCCTTGGAGACCCGGCCCGGCCTGCTCGACGCCCGGGCCGAGGCGCGGGCCGCGCACGGCGACGTCGCCGGAGCCCTCGCCGACCTGCAGGCGGCCTCGACCGGCGTCGTCGGGCCCGCGCGGTCACGGCGGCTGTCCCGGTCGGCGATGCTGACCATGGGCACCCACGACCCGGTGCGCGCCGCCGGGCTGGCCGAGCTGGCGTTGGTCGAGGCCGGCGACGACGCAGCCGCGCGGGCCGTCGCGCTGGAGACCGCGGCGATCCTCGACGTGAACCTCGGCCGCACGGGCCGTGCCGCGGATCGGGCCGATGCCGCGCTCGCGCTGTTCCGCGGCCTCGGCGACGGAGCGGGCGTCGCCCGGATCCTGGACGGCCGCGCGATGGCGGCCTTCCTCGACGGGCGGATCACCGAGGCGGTCGGGTTGTTCGGGCGCATCGCGACCCTGTTCGAGGACTCGGGCGACCTCCTGCGCGCCGTCACGCCTCGCTCGACCCGCGGGCACGGCCTGGTCTTCCACGCCGAGCCCGCGGAGGGGCTGGTGGAGACGTCGGCGGCGGTGCAGCTCGCGCGGGATCTCGGCGCGCCAGACGGGCAGGCCTACGCGCTGTGGCACCGGTCGGAGGCGCTGTCGGCGCTCGGGCGGCACGCCGAGGCCGAGGCCGACGCCCGCGAGGCGCTCACCGTCGCCGGCACGGTCGGGCACCGCGGGTGGACCGCGACCGCCTGGCGCGCGCTCGGCATCGCGCTGCAGGAACAGCAGCGGCTCGACGAGGCGGCAGCGGCGTTCGAGGAATCCGCGCGAGCCGCGGGAGAGACGTTGACGCTGTTCGCCTCCTGGGCCGCTGCCCGGTGCGCGCTCGTGGCGGTCGCGCTCGGGCGGCCCGACGAAGCCGCGCGGTCGGTGGAGCGCGCACTGGCCGTCGGGCCGCCGCTGGGACACTACGAGGCGCGGTGGGCCCAGGTGGAGCTCGCCGCGGCGCGTGGCGCGGACGGCTGCACCGCGCTCGCCGCCGCTGCATGGCACCGGGCCGGGGCGGGCGGCCACCTGGCCTCGGTGCCGCGCCTCGCGGAGTTGGCGGGCCGGTCGTGACAGCGCTG
>JAEUJO010000346.1 GCA_016794615.1 Pseudonocardia sp.
TAAACCAAAAAGCCTCGACCAGCAGGACAAAACCCGCCCACGCCGAAACCACATCAAACTGGCACAACACCACCAGTCCGAACAAACAAGCTCGACACACTGTTGAGTTCTCAAAAGACACCCGCACACCAACATCCCACCACCAGGCGGTTTGTCAGGGCTCGTCTCGTTCTTGCATTCCCACCGTACACCCGGGTGTAACCGAACGTTTCACCGGGGTACTTCGGCGGGGTGGCCAGCTGGCCTGGTGACCGCTCCCCGAGGGGCTCGTTCTGTCCGGCGTCTCGCTGACAGGGACCAGGTTACGCCCACGTGTCCGGGGCGCGCAAACCGGCCCCCGGTTCGGGCGTTCGCGCAGGTGGGACGGGCCGTACGGCCCGTCCCACCGGTCCCTCGCCCCTGCCTGCCGTACGCCTACGTCCGGCGGAAGAGCTTGTTGCCCAGCCAGACGAGCGGGTCGTACTTGCGGTCGACCACACGCTCCTTCAACGGGATGATCGCGTTGTCGGTGATCTTGATGTGTTCCGGACAGACCTCGGTGCAACACTTGGTGATGTTGCAGTAGCCCAGCCCGTGGTCGTCCTGGGCGGTCTCCCGCCGGTCCGCGACGTCCAGCGGGTGCATCTCCAGCTCGGCGATACGCATGACGTAGCGCGGCCCCGAGAACGCCGGCTTGTTCTCCTCGTGGTCACGTACCACGTGGCAGGTGTTCTGACACAGGTAGCACTCGATGCACTTGCGGAACTCCTGGCTCCGCTCGACGTCGACCTGCTGCATCCGGTACTCCCCGGGTGCGAGATCCGCAGGCGGTGCGAAGGACGGGACCTCGCGGGCCTTCGTGTAGTTGAAGCCCACGTCGGTCACCAGGTCCCGGACCACCGGGAAGGTGCGCAGCGGGGTGACCGTGATCACCTCGTCGTCGGCGAACGTGCTCATCCGCGTCATGCACATCAGCCGCGGCCGGCCGTTGATCTCCGCACTGCACGACCCGCACTTGCCGGCCTTGCAGTTCCATCGCACGGCGAGGTCCTGCGCCTCGGTCTGCTGCAGCCGGTGGATGATGTCGAGGACGACCTCGCCCTCGTTCACCTCCACCGGGTAGTCCACCAGGTCGCCGCTCGCGGCGTCGCCGCGCCACACGCGGAAGTGGTGCCAGTGGGAAGTCACATCGATCCCTTCGCGCGGTGGCCGGCTAGCTCGTCGCCGGTGTAGTACTTCTTCAGCTCGTCCAGGTCGAACAGGTCGAACAGGTCCGACCGCATGGGCACCTGCTCGCGGCGGACCAGCTCCACGTCGTTCTCGCCGAGGGCCGAGCAGACGAGAAGCAGGTGGCGCCAGTCGGCGTCCATCACTGGGAAGTCGTCGCGGGTGTGTCCGCCGCGGCTCTCCTGGCGCTCCACCGCCGCCTTCGCCACGCACAGCGACACGAGCAGCATGTTCCGCAGGTCCAGGGCCAGGTGCCAGCCGGGGTTGAACTGCCGGTGCCCCTCGACCGTGACCGTCCGGGTTCGGGTGGCGATGTCCGCGAGCTTCTTGAGCGCCATCTCGATCTCATCGGCCTTGCGGATGATCCCGACGAGCTCGTGCATGGTCCTCTGCAGCTCGAGGTGCACGACGAACGGGTTCTCGCCCCCGTCGGTCGCGCTGGAGAACGGCAGCAGCGCCCGGTCCACGGCCGCGGTGAGATCCGCCTCGGCGATCGCCGGTCCGGTGCCGATCGCGTCGACGTACTCCGCCGCGCCGAGCCCGCACCGCCTGCCGAACACCAGCAGGTCCGACAGCGAGTTGCCGCCGAGCCGGTTGCTGCCGTGCATCCCGCCCGAGCACTCCCCCGCGGCGAACAGGCCCGGGACGGTCGACATGCCGGTGTCCGGGTCGACCTCGATCCCGCCCATCACGTAATGGCAGGTCGGGCCGACCTCCATCGGCTCCTTCGTGATGTCGACGTCGGCCAGCTCCTTGAACTGGTGGTACATCGACGGCAGCTTCTTGAGGATCTCCTCCGGCGACCGCCGGGAGGCGATGTCCAGGAACACGCCACCGTGCGGGCTGCTCCGGCCGGCCTTGACCTCGGAGTTGATCGCGCGGGCGACCTCGTCGCGGGGCAGCAGCTCGGGCGGACGGCGGTTGTTGTCCGGGTCGGTGTACCAGCGGTCGCCCTCGGCCTCGCTCGTCGCGTACTGCTCGCGGAAGACGTCCGGGATGTAGTCGAACATGAACCGCTTGCCCTCGGAGTTCCGCAGCACTCCGCCGTCACCGCGGACGGACTCGGTGACGAGGATCCCCTTCACCGACGGCGGCCAGACCATGCCGGTCGGGTGGAACTGCAGGAACTCCATGTTGATCAGAGTTGCGCCCGCGCGCAGGGCCAGGGCGTGCCCGTCGCCCGTGTACTCCCAGGAGTTGCTGGTCACCTGGTAGCTCTTGCCGACCCCGCCCGTGGCCAGCACGATCGCCGGCGCGTCGAAGCGGACGAAGCGCCCGTCGCTGCGGAAGTAGCCGAAGCAGCCGGCGATCTTCCCGTCCGTCACGAACAGCTCGGTGATCGTGCACTCGTGGAAGACCCGGATGTACGACTCGTAGTCGCCGGTCGCCTTGTGGTCCTCCTGCTGCAACGAGACGATCTTCTGCTGCAGGGTGCGGATCAGCTCGAGGCCGGTGCGGTCACCGACGTGCGCCAGCCGCGGGTAGGTGTGCCCGCCGAAGTTCCGCTGGCTGATCTTGCCGTCCTTCGTGCGGTCGAACAGGGCGCCGTAGGTCTCGAGCTCCCAGACCCGGTCCGGTGCCTCCTTGGCGTGCAGCTCGGCCATCCGCCAGTTGTTGAGGAACTTCCCGCCGCGCATGGTGTCGCGGTAGTGGACCTGCCAGTTGTCGTTGGCATTGACGTTCCCCATCGCTGCGGCGCAGCCACCCTCGGCCATGACCGTGTGGGCCTTGCCGAAGAGCGACTTCGAGATGATCGCCGTGCGTTTGCCCTGGAGGCGGGCCTCGATCGCGGCACGCAGCCCCGCCCCGCCCGCACCGATCACGACCACGTCATAGTCGTGCCGCTCGATCGGTTCGCCGTTGATGTGCTCGGACATGCCACTCACCCCACGATCCGGAGGTCGGAGATCCATCCGGCCGAGACGGCCATGATGTAGAAGTCGGTGATAGCAAGCGTCGCCAGGGTCGTCCAGGCGAGCTGCATGTGCTTGGCGTTGAGCCGGGAGATGAACTGCCAGGCCTTGTAGCGGAGCGGGTGCCGCGAGAAGTGGTTCAGCCGGCCGCAGATGATGCTCCGGCAGGAGTGGCACGACACCGTGTAGGCCCAGAGCAGCACGACGTTGACCAGAAGGACCAGGTTGCCCAGCCCCAGCCCGAATCTGCCGTCGGCCGTCACGAATGCGCGGAACGCGTCATAAGTGTTGATCAAGGAGATGAGCACGGCGGCGTAGAAGAAGTACCGGTGCAGGTTCTGGCCCAGCCCCAGCCCGCGGGACTCGCCGTGGTAGCGGCGGTGTGGCTCGGCCACCGCGCAGGCCGGCGGCGAGAACCAGAACGACCGGTAGTAGGCCTTGCGGTAGTAGTAGCAGGTCAGACGGAACAGCAGCAGGAACGGCAGCGTCAACGCCGCGTACGGCAAGATCGGCCAGTCCGGCAGGAAGCGGCCGAAGTGGGCTGCCTCCTCGATACAACCGGTCGACACGCACGGCGAGTAGAACGGTGTGAGGTAGTTGTACTGCGGCACGAAGTACCACATCTGCATGAAGGCGCGGACCGTGGCGTAGGCCACCCAGGCGACCAGGCCGACGGCGGTGAACAGTGGCGGCAGCCACCAGCGGTCGGTGCGCAGCGTGCGCGCCGCGATCTCCGCCCTGCCGGCCGCCGGATCAGTGGTGGATGACACGTCAGTGAGTCCCCATCTCGCTCGTCGGGCCCCGGGACGGCGCTCCGTCGGGAAGAAGCTGGACCACGTCTCCAGGCCGTGTGCCGGGACTCTACGACGCCTGGAGCATCGAGCGTGTGCGGGTGCCGACGAACTTCCGCGTTTACCGGTGATATCCCTCACCGCCAGGTCAGAGGCGTGTGAGGCAGTCCACGCGGAGATCGCCAGGCGACGTCGCGGCGCCTTCCTCCGGTCGTCGCGAGGCGGTAGTCGCGGTTGAGCGTGGCGATCACATCGAGGGGAATCTCCGTGGGACACGCCACCGTGCACTGGCCGGTGTTCGTACAGCCGCCGAAGCCCTCCGCGTCGTGCTGGGCCACCATGTCGACCACTCGCTGCCACCGCTCGGGCCGGCCCTGCGGCAGCTCCGCGAGGTGCACGATCTTGGCACCGAGGAAGAGCGCGCCGGGCACCCCGTCGGGGTTCGGCGTCCCGGTCGCGAGATCGAGGACGTGGTAGATCACGAACAGCTGGATGATCACACCACAGCATGCCCCCACCGGGTAGGGCAGGCTCACCGATCAGCCGGAGCCAGTGCGCGTAGGCGTCGAGCGCCTGTTCGCCGAAGAAGATCTTCAGGTTCCCGAGCATGTGCAGGACGAGGTGGACCACCATGGCCACTCCCGTGAGGGCCATGACGATCTTGAGTCGCACCGAGGACACCCGCGGTGGGCGGCAGCGGACCGGAGCACGGCTGCCGGCACGCTCCCCCACAGTGACCATGGGCCCAGAGTGACCAGGACCAAGGTCCGGGTCCAATACATCGGATAGCCCTTTTCGATGCACGTACGCTATGGGCGTGACGTTGCAGCAGCTCACGTACTTCGTCGCCCTGGCAGATGTGCGCAGCTTCACTGGCGCGGCCGACGCCCTGGGGGTCGCCCAACCCACCCTGAGCCGGCAGTTCAAGGCCCTGGAGGACGAGCTGGGCGCCGCGCTCGTTCACCGAACCCGCGGTGCCGTCACCCTGACCCCGGCAGGCGAGGCCGTGCTGCCGCTGGCCCGGCGCATGCTCGCCGACATGGAGGCGGCCCGCGTGGCAGTGGCCGAGCTGGTGGGCCTGCAGCGCGGGCGGGTTCGGGTGGGTGCCACGCCGTCGCTGTGCATCGGTGTGCTGGCCGACGTGCTGCGCGTCTTCCACGAGCAGTACCCGGCGATCCACCTCGAACTGGCCGAGAACGGGTCGCACCTGCTGGTCGGTTCACTGCTGCGCAACGAGATCGACATCGCCCTGGTGATCGTGCCGACCGAGGGCCTCGACGCGGGGCTGAGTCTCACACCCGTGCTGCGGGAGCGGCTGTCCGTGGCCTCTCCGGCATCGAGGAAGGCGCCGTCGAGCCGGGGGGCGATGACGGTGAAGGAGCTGGCGCGCCACCCGCTGGTCGTCCCGCGCCGGGGCTACGACCTGCGCGAGGTGACGCTGCAGGCCTGCGCGGGCGCGGGAGTGACGCCGCAGCTCGCGGTGGAAGGCGGGGAGATGGACGCGGTGCTGCGCCTGGTCGAGGCGGGCACCGGCGTTGCCGTGGTGCCGGAGCTGGTGTTCGCGGGCCGGCCCCGTCTGCGCCGGACCGCCTTGAACCCGCCGCTGTACCGGACCGTCGCGCTCGCCCGTCGTGCGGATCTCGCCCCGAGCCAAGCTGTGCAGGCGTTCTGCGACACGTTGAGGGAGTTCCTCGGAGACCGCTCGGCCGCCGGCGGATTCGTCGGCGACGTGCAGGTGCTCGGGCAGGCGGCAGGCTGACCACACAACCGGAGTCGGCTCGAGCCCCGCGCGGCACCGCCCGTGCGTTCCCGGCAAAGGCCGAGGTCCGGGGGCTGTGCCTGCTCAGCCTCCTGCCGGCGTGCCGCACTGCCCGCAGAACCGGGCGCCGTGGGTGTCGGCGCCGCAGCTGCCGCAGAACGTCGACCGGGCCAGGGGCGTGCCGCAGTCGCCGCAGAACCTGCCGGCACCGACGGCTCCGCAGTTCGGGCAGCCGATCCCGGTGGAGGCGGCGGGAGCGGCCGACTGCCGCGCCGCGGCGCACTGGTGACACAGGCCGGCCGGCTCGTTCCAGCACACCTGGCGGCACACCCACTCGGTGCATCCACGGCACTGGTGGAACTGGTCGGCCACATCCGCGGCCGCTTCCCGCAGCCGCTGGTCGTTGGTGACGCCGCGGGTGCTGCTGCGGCCGTAGTGCGCGAACATGCCGACCTGCTGGATCCGCGACCCGATCTCACCGCCGAGCAGGCTCCCGCCCAGCTCGGCCAGACGGCCGCCGAAGCTGGTGACGGCCGGCCGGAACGCGGAGCGGTGACCGTTCCCGCAGCGGCGGCAGTAGAACTCGAACTGGTAACCGTCGTAGGTGCTCACGTCGGTGTAGTTGCCGGCGAAGGGAACCGTCTCGCCCATCTCGACCTTTCTTCCGCGTCCGACCGTCACGGAGACGCCCGCGATGAGCGGAGTCGCCGCGGGCACTGTGCTGACACTCGCCCCGACCGATCACCGTGTTACCGAAACGCGCCGCCGGATAGTTCCTCCGAACGGGTGCTCTGTCTCGTCCCGACGGTGGTCTCGGGCCGCATGATGCGGCGGGCACACCGCTCCCTATTCGTCGGGCACGTCGACATGCAGCTCACCGGTGTCTGCGCCGTGTTCGGCCAGTGCCGCCCGGACAACCCGGTACGCGGTACCCGCCCCGTAGCCCTTGCGGGCGAGCATGCCGACCAGCCGCCGGGCGGCCGTCGCCCGCTGGTCCGGCGTGCCGATGGCGAGCGAGCGCAGCTTGCGGTCCACCAGTTCGCGTGCTCGCCGGTCTTCCGACTCGGTGTCGACCTCGGCGAGCGCCTCCCCTGCGACCTCGTCCGCGACGCCCTTGCGGCGCAGCTCGGCCGCGATGGCGCGCCGGCCCAGCCCGCGGTGGGCGTGCCGGGAGCGGACCCACTGGCCGGCGAAGGCGGCGTCGTCGATCAGGCCGACCTCGCCGAACCGGTCGAGCACCTCCGCAGCCGCCTCGTCCGGCACTCCCTTCCGGGTGAGGGCCGACGCCAGCTCCTGACGGGTCCGCGCGCGATCTGTGAGCAGGCGCAGGCAGATCTCCCGGGCGATCGCGGCTGGATCGGCGTCGGGCTCGGGCCCCTCGGGATCCGGCGCGTCCGGACCGAGCCGACCGACGCGCGCTCGCTTGCGGCGGCCGCGCGGCAACGGACGATCCGGCGGGACACCGTCGTCACCGTCCACCTCGCCATCGGCGAACGAGCGGGGCTCCGAGCCGCGCGACCGTCCGGGGTCGACGACTTCTCGGCCACGACCTGGCGGGCTCGCCGATCCGGGCGGATCCGGCTCGCTGGGATCTGCCGGGGGCCGTCCCGTCGGCTCGGCCGCGGGTCGTCCCGATCGTCGAGCCCGTCGATCTGCGACCGAGTCGAAGCTGATCACCCGGGCCGGCGGCCGCTCTCCCGCAGCCGCGTCGAGGTCGCCGAACTCGGCCACCGGGGCTCCGCGGTCAGTCGCGGCCCCGAGAAGGTCGAGGCGCGCCACCCGGACCGGCTCCGCTGCACCAGCCGGCCGGTCCCGGTCGGACTCGTCCACCACCGGCCTAGAAGTCGACCGGAGCAGGCAGCGGCTCCACCGCTGTATCGAGCGCTGCACCGATCCCGAGCTTCTCCTTGATCCGCTTCTCGATCTCGGCGGCGACGTCCGGGTTCTCACGCAGGAACTTCCGCGCGTTCTCCTTGCCCTGGCCGAGCTGGTCGCCCTCGTAGGTGTACCAGGCGCCCGACTTGCGGATGATCGACTGCTCGACCCCGACGTCGATCAGCGAGCCCTCACGGCTGATCCCGACGCCGTAGAGGATGTCGAACTCCGCTTGTTTGAACGGCGGGGCGCAGTTGTGTACGACCACGTCGTCGGCGACCAGGTTGTGCAGCTCGTCGACCTCGACATCAAAGGTGCGAGTACGTCGGGACGGCAGCACTTCGGCGATCACCGCATAGCTCAGCTGGTCTGCAACGATGGACTGCAGGAAGGCGTCATCCAGCGCATCGGCCAACCGAGCCAGCCGGTCACGTCGGAATCGACTCGCCCCGAGCACCTGACGCATCCCCCCGCGCGGGTCGCCCGCCCCATCCCCGATCAGACGCGCTGCGTCGCCCGCGCTGATCCCTCGATCGTCGAGGTGCGCCAGCACGGGCTCGGTCACGGCCGTCGACAAGTACACCTGCTGCGATCCCCGAAGTCGACCTCCGACGTCACTGCACGCAGCGGCCAATGCCCCGCTACGCGGGCCCCAGGTGGGAATCGCATCGACAAAGGCAGAAATGTTGTCGATGCCGGAGATGCGGACCTCCCAGCAAGCGCGCTCAGCGCTGGTCCGCCGACCGTGGATGATTCCGCCACGCTGGGCTCGCGGGTCTCGCCTGCGCACGCTGCTGCTGATTCCCCATCGCATGAGCAGCCAGTGGATCTGGTGCGCCAGCTGCTCAGATGTGGTGGCGTAACCCACCCGGACTCCACCGTTCTGCTCCCGTCCTACCCAGCCGTCGGTTTCCAGCAGACCGAACAGCAAGTTGGCGACTACTTCCGACGACACCTCCGGCGTGAAAAACAGCGCAGGGACCGTCTTCTCCCAGGCCGGCTTGCCCCAGATGCCGGTCGAGCGACACAGCTCGAGCAAGGCGTTGCGCTCGCCCTGACGGTGCGAGAACGAAACCTTCAGGCCGTCTCCACGCGCCGTCGCCCGACAGCCGAGGTCAGCCGCAATGCATGCGGCGTCCTCCTGCAACTGCGCAGACACGTTGATGAACGAGACCGGGGTCTTCCCCCCGACATAGCCGTCGCCGATCAGATAACCGACCATCCTGGCGTGCTCCGGCGAGATCGGCTGCTCCTCCCCGAACTCGAGGAACTTGCGGGGCCGAGCTACCCGGTCACCCCGGACCAACTCCCCCGCCATGACCCAGCCCCGCTCGCCCAGCACCTGGTGATCGGGCGTGACCCACAGCACGGTGCCGTCACGCAGCCGAAGTCCGATCACCTCCTGCTCCCCCTGGTCGAACCAGTTCACCACGGGCCGGATGTGCAGGACGCCGTGCTTGTCCGCGGCGGCGACGTGCACGTCGAGCCGGTTGTCGACGATGTCATCGATCCGATGCGTCGCCCCGGTCGTCGGATCGAAGACAAGCGAGCCTTCTGCTAAGCACTTGTTCTTGACCACCTTGACGCGGGTGCGGTTGCCAACCATGTCCGTGCCGTCCTTCAGCGTCTCGATGCGCCGGACGTCCAGGCGAACCGAGGCGTAGAACTTCAGCGCACGACCGCCTGTCGTCGTCTCCGGTGAGTTGTGCACGATGACGCCGTCGGCGAGGTAGTTGTGCGATCCCTCCACCTCGATGTCGAAGCGGTGCATAGACCGTGTGCGCGGCTTGGCCTTCACCTCCAGCACGGGCGCAGGAACCGGCAGGAGGGTCGGCTCGACGAATTCGGACGTGACGGCGAATCGGCCCTGGAAGCGCTCCAGCAGCTTGTACTGCATCGACGGGTGCACGTACGGCGCGATCAGCTCGTGCAGCGTGGCGGTGTCGTTCTCACCGAACGAGAGCACCGCCTTCCGACGGGCACCACGGAGCGACAGCGCAGGATGGAGATCGAACGTCGCGGCCAGGTGCTCCACGAGCCGCTGTCGTGAACCCGGGCTCATTGCCTCGACACAGATCTCCGATCGACCGCTGCCGTCGCGCGTCCGCTCCTGCAGTCCCTTGGCCCGCACCTGGAACGAGCCGCCGTCGCAGTACCAGATCGCCAGCGCCAGGGGCGTCAGCGCCTTGAGGTACTCCCACGACAAGTGCTTGTGCCCGTCACCGAGGTAGACCGCCTCGCGGATCTCGGCCAGCTCGGGCAACGGGGTCAGATCGACGAACCCGGCCCCCTCGGCGTTCGTCGTCCGACACTGCCCGATGTTGCCGAACAAGGAGGCCTTCCAGTCGAGATAGTCGCGCTGCCTCGCGCCATGGCCCATCCGGAATTCCGTCCCCAGGCTGCCGGGGATGCGGCTGGGCGAGAGTGCGGCGTCGCCCATGAGCCCGCCGAGCACGGCCTGCCACTGCTGCGGCCCGAGCCGGTAGGGCTGGGAGATCAGAACCCGGTCTCCCGGCACGAGCTCGCCCGCCTCACGCCAACCGCCCGGAGTGCGGACCAGGTGGTTGGCCGTAAGTCCCATCTGCGCCCGCCCGTTTCCCCCGGGTCGGGCCGTGGTGATCTGCAGGAACTGCTCGGTGGGGCCGTTGTCGAACCAGTTGACGACCTTCTTCGGCACGATCTCGCCGCGCTCCGGGTCGTAGGACAGGACTTCGACCTGCAGCTTCTGGTTGACAATCTTGCCGATCTTCTCCTGAGATCCGTCGGCCAGCGTCACGCGGGTGCCGTACGACAGGCAGCCGAACATCACACCAATCTTCTCCCGCAATTGGTTGATGAAAATTGCGGTGGTGCCGGAGTTGTTCAATGCGCCCGTGATCTTTCGCAGCGCCTGGCTCATCAGCCGGGCCTGCAGGCCGACATGGCTGTCACCCATCTCGCCCTCGATCTCGGCGCGGGGCACGAGGGCGGCGACCGAATCGATGACGATGATGTCCAGCGCGCCGGAGCGGATCAGCATGTCCGCGATCTCGAGGGCCTGCTCACCGGTGTCCGGCTGGGACACGAGCAGGTCGTCGGTGTTCACCCCGAGCGCCTTCGCGTACTCCGGGTCCAGCGCGTGCTCGGCGTCGATGAAGGCGGCGATCCCGCCGGCCGCCTGCGCACTCGCCACAGCGTGCAGGGCGACCGTGGTGTTGTGCGACAAGACACCGTTGGCCAGGAAGCTGTGCGTCTCAGGCAGCATCACGTCGAAGGTCGGCTGGACACCGCCGTCCTCGACGGCGACGACCGCCTCGTAGGTGTACCGGTGCGCGGCGAGCGCACGCAGGTGCGCCACGATCGCGGTGCTCGTCGACGGGAGCCGGTCGGCGCGTCCGTCGCACCAGGCGACCAGCTTGCGCAGCCGGCCGCGCGAGCAGAGCAGGTTCGTGTCCGGCCGGAGCAGATCACCCACGATGTCGTCGAGTTCACGGTCACCTCCGCAGCCGTCGCGCAAGTCGCGAATCAACCCGGCGAGGTTCGGGATGCTCGTGAGCTGTGGGTCGCGGGGCGAGCAGCGGACGTTCTTCGCGACCTGGGCGCGACGCCGCTCCGACCGGAACCCCACCTGCTCGAGGAACGCGGCGGCGCTGGCCGGGTTGACGGTCACCGTCCAGTAGTCGCGCTCGTACTTCTTGTTGTACGACGACGACACGGTGGCCGGCACGCCCAGGCCGTACAGGAGCAGTTGCACCTCACGCGCCAGCCGCTCGGACGCCGTACCCAAACCGACCGTCGAGGACTTGTCGATCCATCCGTCGCCCTCGAACAATGCAGACAGGAAAGCACGCTGAGCCTTGTGCCCGGCAGTACGTACACACGGAGGAACCGATTTGCCGGCGGCGGTGACGTAGTCGAGTCCGTACCGCTCGAACGCCATCTCTCGCACACGGCGACCAGGGACGCGATACTCCTTGCCCCCGTAGCAACGCACCTCGGCGTCGAACACGTGCCGGGCGAGCGCGGTGAACTCGGCACCGACCTCAAGATCCCAGTTGGTGAACGCGACGCAGTGCCGGTCGTTCAGCGACCCCTCGGCGACGAGGTAGCCCAGGAGCACGGCCTCGTCCTCGCTGAGGTCGCCGGACGCGGCAGCCTCGATCGCGCCGAACGCAGCCGAGACGATGGCGTCGCCGACCCGGAGGTCGGCCGCCTTGCGCCAGACGATGAAGCCGCGCTCGCTCATCACCCGCAATGGGTGGTTGTGCGTGACGGTGACCGCTCTCCCCGAGCGGGCCACGATGCGCAGCGTCGGCTTGCGGTCGTTGTGAGTTATCACGGCCAGCTGTTCCAGCTCGCCGCGTTCGTTGACCATCCGGTGTCCCTGCGCGCGGACATCCGTGGTTCGCGACGTGCAGGAGGCGGGTTGGCCGCAGCGAGCGAACAGCTCAGCGACGGTCTCCATGCCGTGGTCGGTCCACACGAAGGTGTCGGCCGTCAGACACTTCCCGCTCGACTCCGGACCGTATATCTCGACCACCCGACCGCGGGGCAGGCCGCCCATGCCGAGCGCGACGTCCAGGGCGATCGACCCGGTGGGGATGATCCCGACCGGGGGCCGGGTGTTGTCGCCGAGGCGCATCACCGAGCCCTTGCCGTGGTTCTTCTCGATCTGGGCGAGGGCGAGCTGCAGCGCCTTCTCGCGATCCGGTGCGTTCATCTCTTGCAACCTCGCTGTGCGCTCTGCGGGACGGGACTGCGTCGTACGTGACTGGGTCGTACGTGACTGGGTCGTACGTGACTGGCGGGGGCCCACGGACGAACCGTAGGGGCAGGCACCGACAGTTTCGCGTTCGCGTCGTCAGCTGTGGACAGCCGCGAGGCGATGTGGGCAGATCCTATCCGAACAGATGTTCGATACCGGGGAAGACGCGCCGACCGGCTATCCTGCCGCGTCCGGCGGTCACGGGAACGCCCGTTCGAGCTACCGGCGGGCGGCCGGGACGTCGTAGACCTCGCAGACGGCGAGCCAGACCTTCCGCGGGTCGATGCCGGCCTCCAGGGCCTGCTCGACCGTGCGGTCACCGAGCTCGGCGAACACGTGGTCCCGGGTCAGGGCGGCCGCCCGGGACCCGAACTCGTCGTCCATCAGGTCGCGGAACTGGGTCAGACGCACGACGCCCACGGTAACGGCAACCGCCGGGCCGGCGCGTCGATACTGTGTCCGGTATGCACCTTTTACTGGCTCAAGGTGACCCGACGGGCTTCTCGTCGCCGCTCGGGCAGGCTGTCGTGCTGCTGGCGCTGCTGAGCTCGCTGGTCCTGCTGCTGCGCTGGTGGTGGCAGCAACGCAAGCGGTGACCTCCGCCGGAGGGCCCCGGAACGGGGCCGGTCGACCCGCGCGGACGGGAACGGGGTGACGAGAACGTGACCTCACGCTCAACCGGACGGTCGGGCTGAGTCCCGCGGTCTCATCACCCCGGATTGTCGGTGCCCCGACGCACAATCGAACACGTGAGCGCACTGAACGGCTTCTCCCCCGCCACCCGCGACTGGTTCCGCGGCGCCTTCGCTGCGCCCACGGCCGCCCAGGAGGGGGCGTGGGCGGCGGCGCGGGCGGGCCGGCACGCACTGGTGGTCGCACCCACCGGTTCGGGCAAGACCCTCGCGGCGTTCCTGTGGGCGCTGGACCGGCTGGCCTCGGACAGCCCGCCGCCGGACCGTCGGCACCGCTGCCGGGTCCTCTACGTCTCGCCGCTCAAGGCCCTGGCCGTGGATGTGCAGCGCAACCTGCGTGCGCCGCTCACGGGCATCCGGCAGGCGGCGCGGCGGGCCGGTACACCGCCACCGGAGATCACGGTGGGGATGCGGACCGGGGACACACCGGCCGACGAGCGGCGGCTGTTCGCCCGCACGCCGCCGGATGTCCTGGTCACCACCCCGGAGTCGCTGTTCCTGCTGCTCACCTCAGCGGCCCGGGAGTCGCTGCGCGGCGTGCGCACGGTCATCCTGGACGAGGTGCACGCGGTGGCGGGCACCAAGCGCGGCGCGCACCTCGCGCTGTCGCTGGAACGGCTCGACGCGCTGCTCGGCGCTGCTGATGCGGGGCACCCGCACCCGGGCCCGGCCCAGCGGATCGGGCTGTCGGCGACGGTCCGGCCGCTGGACGAGGTGGCGACGTTCCTGGCCGGGGCCCGGCCGGTGGACATCGTGCAGCCACCCGCCGCCACGACGATCGAGGTGGCCGTCGAGGTGCCGGTGCCGGACCTCGCGGCGCTGGACGAGCGGCCGGCGCCGGGGTCGTCGGAGGAGGAGGTCATCGGCTCGGCGGCCGGTACCGCGCAGCGGCCGTCGATCTGGCCGGCGGTGGAACGGCGGCTGCTGGACCTCGTCCGGCAGCACCGCTCGACGATCGTGTTCGCCAACTCGCGGCGCCTCGCCGAGCGGCTCACGGCTCGGCTGAACGAGCTCGCGGCCGAGGCGGTGGACGAGGAGGTGGACGAGGCGGTGGAGCTGGACACCGCGCGGGGCGACAGCGGAGCGCGCATCGAGCACTTCCCCGCCGAGGCGGTGGGGCAGTCCGGCATCGGAGGAGGCGCCCCGCCGGTGGTCGCGAAGGCGCACCACGGCTCCATGTCTCGCGAGCAGCGGACCGTGGTCGAGGAGGAGCTCAAGGGCGGGCTGCTGCCGTGCGTCGTCGCGACGTCCAGCCTCGAGCTGGGCATCGACATGGGTGCGGTGGACCTGGTGGTGCAGGTCGAGGCGCCGCCGAGCGTCGCCTCGGGGCTGCAGCGGGTCGGCCGTGCCGGGCACCAGGTGGGCGCCGTCTCCCGGGGCGTGGTCTTCCCCAAGTACCGGGGCGATCTCGTCTCGTGCACCGTGGTCGCCGAACGGATGACGGCAGGTGCGATCGAGTCGCTGCGGTATCCGCGCAACCCGCTCGACGTGCTGGCCCAGCACGTGGTGGCGATGGTGGCGCTGGATCCGTGGACGGTCGGCGGCCTCGCGGCGGTGGTACGGCGGGCCGCGCCGTTCGCCGCGCTGCCGGACTCCGCGCTGCACGCCGTCCTCGACATGCTGGCGGGCCGGTACCCGTCGGAGGAGTTCGGCGAGCTGCGGGCACGCATCACGTGGGACCGGGTGACGGACGAGCTGCGCGGCCGCCCGGGGGCGCAGCGGCTGGCGGTCACCTCCGGCGGCACCATCCCGGACCGCGGGCTCTTCACCGTCACCACGCCCGGCGGCGCGGACGGCCGCGGGTCGCGAGTCGGTGAGCTGGACGAGGAGATGGTGTACGAATCGCGGGTCGGCGACACGTTCCTGCTCGGGACGTCGAGCTGGCGGGTCGAGGACATCACGCACGACCGCGTGATCGTCACTCCGGCGCCCGGGGTGCCCGCACGGATGCCGTTCTGGAAGGGCGAGTCGATCGGGCGGCCGCTGGAGCTGGGCCGGGCGGTCGGCGCTTTCGTGCGGGAGATGGCAGCGCTGGCGGATGGCGACGCACGCGTTCGCGCCTCGGCCGCCGGGCTCGACGAGTGGGCGGTGGACAACCTGCTGGCGTACCTCCGCGAGCAGCGCGCGGCCACCCGGCACGTACCCAGCGACCGGACGATCCTGGTCGAGCGGTTCCGTGACGAGCTGGGCGACTGGCGGCTCGTGGTGCACTCCCCCTTCGGTGCCCAGGTCAACGGTCCGTGGGCGCTGGCGATCGCGGCGCGGATGCGGGAGCGGCGCGGTGTGGAGGTGCACGCGTCCGGCGCGGACGACGGCATCGTGCTGCGGCTGCCGGACAGCGTCGACGACACGGGTGCCGAGGTCGTGCCGACGGCCGAGGACGTGCTGCTCGACCCCGGGGAGGTCGAGCAGATCGTGGTCGCGGAGCTCGGTGGGTCGTCGCTGTACGCGTCCCGGTTCCGGGAGTGCGCGGCGCGCGCGCTGCTGCTCCCCCGCCGGGATCCGAAGCGGCGGTCGCCGCTGTGGCAGCAACGCCAGAAGTCCGCGCAGCTGCTGGCGGTGGCCGGGAAGTACGAGCAGTTCCCGGTGACGCTGGAGGCGATGCGCGAGTGCGTCCAGGACGTCTACGACCTGCCGGGGCTACGCGGCCTGATGAGCGATGTCGCGGCGCGGAGAGTACGGGTGGCCGAGGTGGTGACGGCATCGCCGTCGCCGTTCGCGCGCAGCCTGCTGTTCGGCTACGTGGGGATGTTCCTCTACGAGGCCGACGCTCCGCTCGCCGAGCGGCGCGCCGCAGCGCTGTCGCTGGACTCGACGTTGCTGGCCGAGCTGCTGGGCTCCGAGGCGATCCGGGAGCTGCTCGATCCCGAGGTGGTCGTCGAGGTCGAGCGGTCCCTGCAGCGGCTCGCCCCCGACCGGTACGCCCGCGACGCCGAGGGCGCGGCCGACCTGCTGCGGTTCCTCGGGCCGCTGTCCACCGCCGAGGCCGGTGCCCGTGGCGTCGCACCGGAGTGGCTCACCGGCCTGGAGGCGGCGCGGCGGGTGATCCGGGTCCGCATCGCAGGCCAGGAGCGGTGGAGCGCGATCGAGGACGCCGGTCGGGTCCGCGACGCGCTCGGCGCACCACTGCCCGTCGGCGTGCCCGAGGCGTTCACCGAGCCGGTGCCGGATCCGGTGGGCGACCTGCTGCTCCGCCACGCCCGCACGCACGGCCCGTTCCGGGCGGCCGAGGCGGCGGCCCGGTTCGGCCTGGGGGTCGCCGTGGTCTCCGGCGTGCTGGACCGGATGGTCGGGATCGGCAGGCTGGTCCGCGGTGAGCTGCGGCCCGCCGCGCTCGCCACCGGATCCGGCGACGGCACCGAGTACTGCGACGCGGAGGTGCTGCGGCGGCTGCGGCGGGCCTCGCTCGCCCGGCTGCGGTCCGAGGTCGAGCCGGTGGAGCAGCGGGCGCTCGGCCGGTTCCTGCCGGCGTGGCAGGGCGTGCAGGTCATCCCCGGCGGCCGGCGCGGGCGGATGCGGCGCGCGCCCGGCGCCGACGACGTCCTGGGTGTGGTCGAGCAGCTGGCCGGGGCCCCGTTGCCGGCGAGCGCGCTCGAGTCGCTCGTCCTGCCGGCCCGCCTGCCCGGCTACACCCCGGCGCTGCTCGACGAGCTGACCGCGGCCGGCGAGGTCATCTGGACCGGGTGCGGGGCGCTGGCGGGCCTCGACGGGTGGCTGGCCCTCGCGCCGACGGACGTCGCTGACCTGCTGCTGCCGGAACCGGATCCGGACCTCGTGGCGACGCCGCTGCACCGGGCCGTGCTCACCGCGCTCGGACGGCCGGATCTCGCCCCACCGGACGGTGCGGATCCCGGTGGTGGAGACCAGGTCACCGCGGTGGGTCCCGGTGCCCGGCCGTCGGCAGGCGCCCGGTCGACCTACATCGGCGGTGGCGCCCTGTTCTTCCGGGAGCTCGCCGAACGGGCCGGCCGGGTCCTCATCGGGGTCGGGGAACCGGCGCCGGGCGACGACGCCGTGGTCACCGCGGTGTGGGACCTGCTCTGGGCGGGTCTGCTCACGAACGACACGATGGCACCGCTGCGCGCCCGGCTCGGCGGCGGCGGGGCACACCGCACCCGCCGCGCGGCCCCGCGCGGACGCTATGCCCAGCTGCGAGCGGGCCGGTCCGCGCTGCCCGGCCGGTCCGGCCCGGCGTCGGTGGGCGGCCGGTGGGCCGTCGCACCGGACCGCGAGCCCGACGCGACCCGCCGGGCGCACGCTCGTGCCGAGGCGCTCCTCGAGCGGCACGGGGTGCTGACCCGCGGCGCGCTGTCCACCGAGCGCGTCACCGGCGGGTTCGCCGGTGTGTACCGGGTGTTGCGGGCGATGGAGGACTCCGGGCGCTGCCGCCGCGGCTACATCGTCGAGGGTCTCGGGGCCGCACAGTTCGCGGTGCCGGGGGCGATCGACCGGGTGCGGGCGATGTCGCGGCCGGACGGTCCGGGCAGCGAGGGTCCCGGCCGGCCGGCCGTCGACGACGCGCCGTCGGCCGACGGCCTCCCACCGGCGGGCGGGCCTTCGGGCGGTCTCGGCCCGCAGGGGACGGGCACCGGGCCTGCGCGCGTGGTGCTCGCGGCGGCGGACCCCGCCCAGCCCTACGGCGCGGCCCTGCCGTGGCCGGCCACGGTCGGCGAGACCGCGCACCGGCCCGGCCGTAAGGCCGGCGCGCTCGTGGTGCTGGTCGACGGGGCGGCGGTGCTCTACGTCGAGCGGGGCGGGCGCTCGCTGCTGTCCTTCACCGAGGAACGCGGGGAGCTGCAGGCCGCGGCCGAGGCCCTCGCCGGCGCCGTGCACGAGGGCTGGCTCGGCACGCTGGCCGTGGAACGCGCGGACGGGGTCGGCTCGCTGGGCTCGGCGCTGGCGGACGTGCTCACCGAAGCCGGGTTCCGGGTGACGCCCAAGGGCCTGCGGCTGAGGGCGTGACGGCCTGACCCGACCGTGCAGCTGCTGCGCGAGCAACCCGAGATCCGGATCGTGCGGTTCACCCCCTGACGGTGCGGTCGGCGATCGGGAACGTGACGGTGAAACAGGCCCCGCCCTCGGGCGCGGGCGCGGCGACGACCGTCGCCCCCATGCGCACGACCAGCCCGTGCACCAGCGCGAGCCCGACCCCGCCCGATCCGACCGGCCGGCGGCCCCGGTACCGGTCGTGCAGCACCCCACGCTCGAAGACGACCGGGTAGTCCTCGGGTGCGAAACCGGGACCGCCGTCGCTGACCTGCAGCCAGGAGGTCGTGGCGTCGCCCCCGGTGGCGATGACGAGCGGCGCGCCGCGGGGGGTGACGCGCAGCGCGTTCTCGGCGAGCCCGTCGACGACCTGCCGCAGGCGTCGGGGGTCGGCCCGCACGATCGCCGTCGGCGCGGTCGCCACGGCGAAGCGGACGCCGCCATCGGCGCAGCGCGCGGCCCACACCGGCGCTGCGTCTGCCGCCAGCGCGGCCAGGTCGACGGGGACGGGATCGAGGCGGAAGTCGTCGGCCTCCAGCCGGGCGAGCTCCATGAGGTCTCCGACGAGCCGGTCCAGCCGGTCGGCCTCACGGACGATCACCCGGCCGGCGTCGGCGGCGTCGTCCCCGGTGACGACGCCGTCGGCCAGCGACTCGGCGAACCCGCGAACGGCCGTCAGCGGCGTCCGCAGCTCGTGGGAGACCGAGAGCAGGAACAGGCGCTGCCGCTCCTCGCTGTGGGCCAGCGCGTCGGCCAGCTCGTTCACCGCCCCGGCGACGGCGGACACCTCGGTCGGCCCGGCAACCGGCACCCGGACGTCCCGCCGCCCCGAGCGCAGGAGGCGGGCGGCTGTCGCGGTGCGGCGCAGCGGGCGGGCCAGCAGCTGCCCGACCACGAGACCGACGACCACCGCGACCGCCACTCCGGCCAGCAACGCCACGGTCAGGTTGCGCCGCACGATGCCACCGGCGAGTGGGCCGGTGTCGCTGGTGCGGACCAGCGCGAACGCGCCGACCGGCGCGGGCCGGGCCTCCACCAGGTAGCGGACTCCCCCGGACACCACCTGCGCCGACACCGGTTGCCCGCCGAGCGCCCGGTCCACGCCGGCCTGCTGGAGCACCGACCCGAGAACGCCGGGGTTGCGGACGCCGCGGGCCGTGACGGCGACGACCGTCACGCCCTGGCCCGCGAGCACGTCGACGACCCGGCGTATCCCCACGCCTCCGCGTAGCCCGCCGCCGGTCTCGGCGAGCTGCGCCGCGACGACGTCGGCTTGCTGGGCGAGCACGTCCTGCGTCACCGTCCGGGCGGTGACCGCGACGAGCCGCACGGCGACCAGCCCCGCCGCCCCGACGGCGACCACCGCGACCAGCAGGCACGCCGCGGTGATCCGCACCGCCAGCGAGGTCGTCGACC
>JAEUJO010000347.1 GCA_016794615.1 Pseudonocardia sp.
GGCGTGAGCGTAGGCGCCCGGCCGCCCCGCAGGCCGGATTCGCGGCGCGAAGTGAACATCAGCGCCCTTGTCGGCGGTGCGCTGGGCCCTGACGTTCATCTCAGCGACGTTCATCTCAGCGACGTTCATCTCAGGTCAGCGCTGGAAGAGGGCCACGCACTCCATGTGGTGGGTCATCGGGAACGCGTCGAACGCGCGCAGGGCGGCCAGGTCGTAACCCTGCGCCGCGAACAGGGCGACGTCCCGGGCCAGGGCCGCGGGGTCGCAGGCGACGTGCACCACGCGGCCCGGGGCGCGGTCGCACACGGCCGCCACCGTCGCGCGGCCGAGGCCGCGGCGGGGCGGGTCGGCCACCACGACGTCCGGGCGACCCGGCAGCGCGGCCAGCACGTGCTCGACGCGGCCCACCGTCCAGTGGACCTGCCCGAGGTGGGCCAGTGCGGCGCGCCCGTCAGCCACGGCGGGCCGGGCCGATTCCACCACCCGCACCTCGCCGTCGCGGCCCACCTGCTCCGCCAGGACGGCCGCGAACAGCCCCGCACCCCCGTAGAGGTCCCAGACGAGCCCGCCCTCCGGGGCCTGCGCCCACTCCCCCACGACCTCCGCCAGCTTCGGCGCCAGCGCGGGGTGGACCTGCCAGAACGTGCCGGCCGACAGGTGCCACTCGCGCCCGGCCGCCCGCTGCACGACCGCCGGCCCGGCCACCCGCGCCCCGACGGGGTGCAGGTGCCGGACCCCGTCGGCGTCGATCGCCACCTCGACCTCGGCGCGCGCGGGGAATCGCTGTTCGAGGACGGGGGGCAGCTCGCCGGGCGGAGCGAGCAGGCAGTCGGCGATCGGCAGGACGTCGTGGCTGCGGTGTGCGCGCAGCCCGGCGCGCCCATGGTCGTCGACGGCCAGCCGCACCCGGTGCCGCCAGCCCAGCAGGCCGCCGGGCAGCTCTTCCACGGTGACATCGCGGTCGACCCCGGCGAGGCGCTGCAGCTGCTCGCGCAGCACGGCGGTCTTCAGCGCGCGCTGGGTCGGCCCGTCGGCGTGCTGCCAGTCGCAGCCACCGCAGCCACCGGCTCGGGCCCACGGGCACAGCGGCTCGACCCGGCCCGGAGCGGGATCGAGCACGCCGATCGCGTCGGCGCGGCAGAACGCACCGCCACCGTCTTCGGTGACGACCGCGCGCACCCGCTCTCCCGGCAGCGCATGCCGGACGAAGACCACGCGCTCGCGCCCGTCGCCGACCCGGACCCGCGCGACGCAGTGCCCGCCGTGGGCGACCGCGGCGACGTCCAGGTCGAGCACCCGGTCCGTCCAGTCCAGCGTGTCCGCGGGGACCGCCGCGTTCACCGGCCTGCCCCCGTGCGGGTGAGCGGCGAGCCGGTCACGGCTTCGGCGTGCCGGCACCGGCCCGGTCCGCGCCTCGGCCGCCGGCCGTCGGCGCCCGGCCGGTCCCGGCGGCCCGGCGGTGCGGCGCGGACGGCGACGGCGCGGCGGCCCGGTCGTCGCGCAGGGCGGTGGGGTAGCCCCGTCTGGTGGCGCCGGGGGACAGCTCGTCCCGGTCCACGATCCGCTCGGACGACTTCAACTGCCATGGCACCGATACCACCATCACTCCCGGCTGGGACCGGAGGCGGGTCTTGATCCGCAGCGCGCTCTGGTTGTGCAGGACCTGCTCCCACCAGTGCCCGACGACGTACTCGGGGACGAACACCGTGACGACGTCGCGCGGATTCCTCGTGCGCACCCGTTTGACGTAGTCCAGGACCGGTTTCGTGATCTCCCGGTAGGGCGACTCGACGACCTTGAGCGACACCGGGATCTTGCGCTGGTCCCACTCGCGCACGAGCCGGCGGGTGTCGGTGTCGTCGACGTTGACCGTCACGGCCTCCAGCACGTCCGGCCGCGTCGCACGGGCGTAGGAGATCGCCCGCATGGTCGGCCGGTGCAACCGGGCGACCAGCACGATCGCGTGGTTGCGCGAGGGCAGGACGCTGTCGACCTCCGCGGCCTCGAGCTCCGCGGCGACGTGGTCGTAGTGCCGCTTGATCGCCAGCATGAGCACGTAGAACCCGGCCATCGCGGCGATCGCGATCCAGGCACCCAGGACGAACTTCGTGATCAGCACCGTGACCAGCACGACCCCGGTCATCACCGCGCCGAACCCGTTGATCATCTGCGCGCGGCGCATCCGCCGCCGCTCCGTGGGGTCGGTCTCGGTGGCCAGGTGCCGGCGCCAGTGCCGGACCATGCCCGTCTGGCTGAGCGTGAACGAGACGAACACGCCGACGGTGTAGAGCGGGATCAGCCGGGTGACCTCCGCCCCGAAGCCGATCACCAGCACGACCGCGAACGCGGCGAGGATGACGATGCCGTTCGAGAAGGCCAGCCGGTCGCCGCGGGTGTGCAGCTGGCGGGGCAGGTAGCGGTCCTGCGAGAGGATCGAGCCGAGCACCGGGAAGCCGTTGAACGCGGTGTTCGCGGCCAGCACCAGGATCAGCGCCGTCATGACGATGACGAAGTAGAACCCCGGCCGGAACCCGGTGAACACCGCGGCCGCGAGCTGGGCCACCATGGTCTGCTGGACGTAGCCCGGCGGCGCGTTGGGGAACTGCACGGCCGGGTACTCGGCGATCTGCACGCCGGTCAGCCGGGCCAGGGCGATCAGGCCCATGAACATCGTCACGGACAGCAGGCCGAGCAACAGCAGCGTCGTCGCCGCGTTCTTCGACTTGGGCTTGCGGAACGCGGGCACACCGTTGCTGATCGCCTCGACGCCCGTCAGCGCCGCGGCGCCCTGGGTGAACGACCGCAGGATGAGCAGGACCAGCGCCATCCCGGTGAGGACGTTGCCCTCGCCGAGCAGGTGCAGGTCCGCGCTGGCGGCCCGCACCTCGTCACCGAGCAGCAGCACGCGGGTGAGGCCCCAGATCACCATCGTCGCGATGGCGGCCATGAACGCGTAGACGGGGATCGCGAAGGCCGCGCCGGACTCCCGGATCCCGCGCAGGTTGACCGCGGTCAGCAGGGTGATCGCGGCGACGGCGAAGAGCACCTTGTGCTGGCCGACGAGCGGGATCAGCGCGCCGACGTTCGCCGCCGCCGCCGAGATCGACACCGCGACGGTCAGCGTGTAGTCGACGAGCAGGGCGCTGGCGACGGTGAGGCCGGCGTGCCGCCCGAGGTTGACCGTCGCGACCTCGTAGTCACCCCCGCCCGACGGGTAGGCGTGCACGTTCTGCCGGTAGCTCGTGACCACGGTGAGCAGCACGACGACGACCGCGAGCCCGATCCACGGCGAGAGCGCGTACGACGCCACCCCGGCCACCGACAGCGTGAGGAAGATCTCCTCCGGTGCGTAGGCGACCGACGACATGGCGTCCGAGGCGAAGACCGGAAGCGCGATCCGCTTCGGCAGGAGGGAGTGGGCGAGCCGGTCGCTGCGCTGCGGGCGCCCGACCAGGATGCGCTTCACCGCGACGGCGAGCTTGGACACTGCAGAAGCCTATTCCCCAGGACCCCGGTCGGACGCGATAGCGTTCGTCACGACCGGGGAGGATCAGCGCGTGTACGTCGTGGTGATGGGGTGCGGGCGCGTCGGCTCGTCGCTCAGCGCGAGCCTGGAGCGGCTCGGGCACGAGGTCGCGGTCATCGACAAGGACGCCCAGGCGTTCCGCCGACTGGGCCCGGACTTCCGGGGACGCCAGGTCGTCGGGCAGGGCTTCCACCGTGAGGTGCTCGTCGAGGCGGGTGCGGAGCGCGCGGATGCGTTCGCGGCGGTCTCCAGCGGGGACAACTCCAACATCATCTCCGCCAGGGTGGCGCGCGAGACGTTCGGCATCGAGCGGGTCGTCGCCCGGATCTACGACGCGAAGCGGGCCGCGGTCTACGAGCGGCTGGGCATCCCGACGGTGGCGACCGTGCCGTGGAGCACGGACCGGCTCATGCGCATGCTGCTGCCCGACGGCGTGGCCTCGGCGTGGCGCGAGCCGAGCGGCACGGTCGCGATCCTCGCGCTGCCCCTGCACGAAGACTGGGTGGGCGAACCGATACGCGTGCTCGAGCAGGCGACCGGCAGTCGCGTGGCGTTCATCGTGCGGTTCGGCAGCGGCGTGCTCCCGGGACCCGAGACCGTGGTCCAGCATGAGGACACCGTCTACGTGGCGGCGGTCTCGGGGACGGTCAGCGACGTCACGGCGGCGGCCCTGGCCCCGCCGCAGGAGGGGTGACCGGTGCGCGTGGCGATCGCGGGGGCGGGAGCGGTGGGCCGCTCCATCGCGCTGGAGCTCGTGGAGAGCGAGCACCAGGTGATGCTCATCGAGCGAGAGCTCAGCCACATCGAGCCCGAGGCGGTCGAGGCCGCCGAGTGGGTGCACGCCGACGCCTGCGAGCTGGCCTCGCTCGAGGAGGCCGGCCTGGAGGGCTGCGACGTCGTGATCGCGGCCACCGGCGACGACAAGGTCAACCTCGTGGTGTCGCTGCTGGCGAAGACCGAGTTCGCGGTGCGCCGGGTCGTCGCGCGGGTGAACGACCCGCGCAACGAGTGGCTGTTCGACGACAACTGGGGCGTCGACGTCGCGGTCTCCACCCCGCGCCTGCTCGCGGCGCTGGTCGAGGAGGCGGTCGCGGTCGGCGACCTGGTGCGGCTGATGACGCTGCGGCAGGGCCAGGCCAACCTTGTCGAGGTGACCCTCCCTGCGCACACCCCGCTGGCCGGCGCCCCGGTCCGGGCGCTGAAGCTGCCCCAGGACTCGGCGCTCGTGACGATCCTGCGCGGCGGGCGCGTGATCGTCCCGCAGGACGACGACTCGCTGGAGGCGGGCGACGAGTTGCTGTTCGTCGCGACGTCGGCGGTCGAGGAGGACATCCGCGCGGCCCTCGGGCACTGAACGGGCGACCCGCCCGCCCGTCCCGTCAGGCGGCGGGCAGCGGCGCGCGGCGCACGCGGCGCACGGCCCAGATCGTGCCCAGCAGCGCGACCCCGACGAGCGGGTAGCCCATGGCCAGGCGGGCGATGCCGAGCCAGGTCTCCTCCTCGTAGCGGTACAGCAGGCCCTGCACGACGACGCGGGCGACGAACACGAGCGCCCACAGGAGCGTCGCCCACGTGTAGGCGCGCAGCAGCCGGGGGTCGCGGCGCCAGCCTTGGCCGTCTCCGTTGATCCCGTGCCAGATCACCCCGGCCAGCGGCCACCGGACGGCGGCCGAGACGAGGAATGTCAGCCCGCACGCGGCGCTGTAGATCAGCCCGGGCAGGTAGAACGCGCGCGCCTCGCCGGAGCGGTAGGCCAGGAACGCTGCGATGCCCACGCCGAAGACCCCGGAGATCGCCGGCTGGAGCGCCTGGCGGCGCGCGAGGCGCCAGCCGGCGATCGCGACGCCGCTGACCAGAGCCGCGATCACGGCCGGGCGCAGGTCGAGCAGCAGGTTCGCGACGACGAAGACGACGACCGGGATCGTCGAGGCGACGATCCCCGAGATGCCGCCCATCTGCTGCAGCATCGTCGGGTACGCGGAGCCGGGACCCGCAACGGTGTGCGGCGGCTCCGGGGTCACGTGGGCTGGCAGATCTCGTAGTACGGGTTGTAGAGGACCTTCCGGCCCTCCCGCAGCGCGATCCGCCCGCGTACTCGCATGGTCCGGCCCGGCTCGATGCCCGGGATCCGGCGACGTCCCAGCCAGATCAGCGTCACTCCCTCGGTGCCGTCGAACAGTTCGGCCTCGAGAGTCGCCGCGGCGTCCTGAGGGCCGTACTCCACGCTGCGCAGTCTACCGAGGACCGTGACCTCCTGACCGCAGGCACATTCCGCGGCCCGCTGGGCCCCGGAGCGCTCGGCGTCGCCCGAGAGGTTCTCGGCGTCGAGTTCCTCGACGTCGCTGGTCAGCTTGCGCAGCATCCTGCGGAACGCGCTGCCGTCCGTGTTGCCCATGTCTCTCCCGGCTCGCCGTCGCGAACCTCCTCCTCATGAAGGTCGCAACCACTTCAGGATAGGCACGTCACCGGACGGCTGTCCCCGTGGCTAATGGCCCCTTGGCGTCGTGCAACCTGTGTGCACTGGGCTGTGCAACACGTGTGCACGACCGAGGGTGCGGCCGGGTGCGCCGCGCCCTCGGTCGTGGCCGGTCGTGGCCGATCAGCGCTCGGGCCTGCGGTGGCGCGGCCGGTCCGCTCGCTCGGCGACGTCG
>JAEUJO010000029.1 GCA_016794615.1 Pseudonocardia sp.
CTCAGTCGTCCTCGTCGACCCAGTCGAAAGTCTTGGTGACGGCCTTCTTCCACTTGCGGTAGCGCTTCTCGCGGTGGGCCTCGTCCATGTGCGGCTCCCAGCGCTTGTCCTCGGCCCAGTTCGCGCGGATGTCGTCCTCGCCCTCCCAGAACCCGACGGCCAGGCCGGCGGCGTAGGCGGCGCCGAGCGCGGTGGTCTCCGCGACCACCGGCCGGATCACCGGGACACCGAGGATGTCGGCCTGGAACTGCATCAGGGTCTCGTTGGCGACCATGCCGCCGTCGACCTTCAGCGAGGTGAGATCCACGCCCGAGTCGGCGTTCATCGCATCGAGCAGCTCGCGGCTCTGGAAGGCCGTGGCCTCCAGCACCGCGCGGGCGAGGTGCCCCTTGTTGACGAAGCGGGTGAGACCGACGATCGCGCCGCGGGCGTCGCCGCGCCAGTACGGCGCGAACAGCCCCGAGAACGCCGGCACGAAGTAGGAGCCGCCGCTGTCCTCGACCGTCTTGGCCAGCGTCTCGATCTCCGGAGCCGAGCCGATCAGGCCCAGGTTGTCGCGGATCCACTGCACCAGGGACCCGGTCACCGCGACGGCACCCTCCAGGGCGTACACGGTCGCCTGGTCACCGATCTTGTAGCAGACCGTGGTGAGCAGGCCGTGCTTGCTCGGCACCTTCTGCGTGCCGGTGTTGATCAGCATGAAGTTGCCGGTGCCGTAGGTGTTCTTGGCCTCGCCCACCGACAGGCACGCCTGGCCGAACGTGGCGGCCTGCTGGTCGCCGAGAATGCCGGCGACCGGAACCCCGCGCAGCGGGCCGTGCTCGTGGGCCTGCCCGTACACCTCCGAGCTGGACCGGATCTCGGGGAGCATCGACATCGGGATGCCCATCTCGTCCGCGATGCCCTCGTCCCAGCTCAGGGAGTCGAGGTCCATGAGCATGGTGCGGGAGGCGTTGGTCGGGTCGGTGATGTGCAGGCCGCCGTCGGTGCCGCCGGTCGCGTTCCAGATGACCCAGGTGTCCATGTTGCCGAACGCCAGGTTGCCGGCCTGCGCCCGCTCCTTGGCGCCGTCGACGTTGTCGAGGATCCAGCGGACCTTGGGCCCCGAGAAGTAGGTGGCCAGCGGCAGCCCGACCTTGTCCTTGTACCGCTCGGCACCGCCGCCCAGGTCGCCGAGCTGCTTGCAGATGGCGTCGGTCCGGGTGTCCTGCCAGACGATCGCGTTGTACACCGGCTCGCCGGTGGTCCGGTCCCAGACCAGCGCCGTCTCGCGCTGGTTGGTGATGCCGACGGCCGCGATGTCCGAGGAGTTGAGGTCGGCCTTGGCGAGCGCACCGGCGACGACCTCACGGGTGTTGTCCCAGATCTCTGTCGCGTTGTGCTCGACCCAGCCCGCCCGCGGGAAGATCTGCTCGTGCTCCTTCTGGTCGACGTTGACCACGCGGCCGTCCCGATTGAAGATCATGCACCGGGTGGACGTGGTGCCCTGGTCGATCGCGGCCACGTACTGCTCACTCATCTGATTCTCCTGGTCGGTGGTGCCGGGACTCGCGTGCGGAGACGGTGAACGTGCGGCGGCCCGTCACTTGACCGCGCTCTTGATTGCATCGATCAGGGCCTCGGCGGCGATGGCCTTGAAGAGCAGCGTGGCGATGACCGAGCCGATGAGGGGGCCGACGACCGGCACCCAGGCGTAACCCCAGTCCGACCCACCCTTGTCCTTGATCGGCAGGAGCGCGTGGGCGATGCGGGGGGCGAGGTCACGGGTCGGGTTGATGGCGTACCCGGTGGGGCCACCGAGCGAGTTCCCGATCCCGAGCACCACCAGCGCCACGAACAGCGGGCCGACCTGGGTGGGCGTGCCGCCGGAGACGAGGATGAGGAAGATCAGCACGAAGGTGCCGATCGCCTCCGTGGCGAGGTTCCAGCCGAGCGAGCGGATGGCCGGCGCGGTGGCGAACACGCCGAGCTTGGCGCCGGGGTCCTCCTCGGCGTCGAAGTGCTTCTTGAACGCGACCCAGGCGAGGACCGCGCCCAGGAAGGCGCCCACGAACTCGCCGAGGAAGTAGAAGATCGACTGCACCCCGGTGATGTTGCCCATCATCAGCTGGGACACCGTCACGGCCGGGTTCAGGTGGGCGCCGGTGGGGAAGGCGACGTAGACGCCCATGTAGACGCCGAGGCCCCACCCGAAGTTGACGAGCAGCCAGCCGCCGGCGAACCCCTTGCTGTCGCGCAGGGCCACTGTGGCGACGACACCGGCGCCGAGCAACAGCAGCGTGGCCGTGCCCAGCGTCTCGTAGAGGAATATCTGACCGTTCGTGAGCGTGATCACGCGAGCCTCCGTGCATGTGCGCAGATGAAGACCACCGGGGTGTGCGATGCCCGACAGGGCACGCGCGCACTGGGGGGCGGCCCCTGTGCGGCCCTCCCCCGACCGGGGATGTCCCTTCCGCACGTCCGCCGGGCGCGGGTATGCCGGCGAGCGGGCGATGCAGTCGCGCCGCGGGGGTCGCCCGCGGCGGACCGGTCTGTCAGGTGGTGCTCACCCGGCTCCGACCCGGACCTCAGGGGCCCCGAGCCGCGCGGAGTCGGCCGTCCTGTCGTCGAGCTGATGCTGCGAGTCGCGTTCGGCCTCGACCCGCTTCCGGTAGTGCTCGACCTCTCGCTCGATCGTCGCGCCGTCCCAACCGAGGACGGGCGCGACGATCTCGGCGACCTCGTGCGCGACGTCGACACCGCGGTCCCAGGTGTCGACCGACACCCGCATCCTGCGGGCCAGGAGGTCGTCGAGGTGCAGTGCTCCCTCGTGCGAGGCCCCGTAGTAGGCCTCGACCTTGAGGTAGCGCGGGGCGTGCTCCAGCGGCTCGCCGAGCTCGGGGTGCTCGGCCACGATGCCGAGGACCTCCCGGATCGCCGATCCGTAGCGGCCCAGCAGGTGCTCGATCCGCTCGACGGACAGGCCCGACCGGGCGGCCACCAGGTCCTTCGTGTTCGCCAGCGCCTTGTAGCCCTCGGCGCCGACGAGCGGGACGTCGTCGGTCAGGCATGCCGGCACCGGCTTGCCGAGGACCTTGGCGGCGAGGTCCACGCCGTCCTTGGCCATCACCCGGTACGTCGTGTACTTGCCGCCGGCCACGATCACCAGCCCGGGAACCGGGCTGACGCACGCGTGCTCGCGCGAGAGCTTGCTCGTCTCGTCGGACTCCCCGGCGAGCAGCGGGCGCAGGCCCGCGTACACGCCGACGACGTCGTCGCGGGTCAGCGGCTTCGCGAGCAGGGCATTCGCGTGCTCGAGGATGTAGTCGATGTCGGCGCTGCTCGCCGCGGGGTGGGCCAGGTCCAGGTCCCACGGCGTGTCGGTGGTCCCGATGACCCAGAAGTCGTCGCTCCACGGGCACGGGATGATGAAGAGCAGGCTCTTCTCGGTCTCGGTGATCAGGCCGGTGTCCGAGTCGATCCGGTCGCGCGGCACGATGATGTGCACGCCCTTCGACGCGCGCACCCGGAACTGTCCCTTCCCGCCGATCATCTCCTGGATCTCGTCGGTCCAGACCCCGGCGGCGTTGATCGTGGCCGTCGCCCGGATCCGGATCTCGTTGCCCGACTCCAGGTCACGGGCGACCGCACCGACCACGGCGTCGCCGTCGCGCAGGAACGAGGTCACCCGGGTGCTCGAGGCGACCGCGGCACCGTACTCGGCCGCGGTGCGCGAGAGCGTCATCGTGTGCCGGGCGTCGTCGAGCTGGCCCTCGTAGAAGGCGATACCGCCCTTGATCGCGCCGGGCTTGCCCGATCGGAAGGAGCGCAGCGTGCCCTTCTTCGACAGGTGCCGCAGGTGGCTGGGAACCCCGCGGCCGGCGCCGAGGACGTCGTACACCCCGACACCCGTGCCCACCCAGGCACGGTCGACGAAGGACTTCTCCAGCGGGTAGATGAACTCGACCGGCCGCGCGAGGTGCGGGCACAGCTTCTCGAGGATGAGCTTGCGCTCCCGCAGCGCCTCGAACACGAGATGGAAGTTGAGCTGCTTGAGGTACCGCAGACCGCCGTGCACCAGCTTCGACGACCGGCTCGACGTCCCCGAGGCGAAGTCGCGCGCCTCGACCAACCCGACCTTGAGCCCGCGGCTCGCGGCGTCCAGCGCGGCGCCTGCACCGACAACCCCGGCACCGATCACCAGGATGTCGAACTGCTCCTCGCCCAGACGCCGCAGGGCGTCCGTCCGGTTCTCCGGGCTGAGCGCCACAGCGGTAATCGCCATCAATCGTCTCCTTCGACTGCGCGGTACGGCCTCGGCGCGCGGGCGGTGCTGCTGGTGCCTGCGCGGATGGTGCGGGTGCGGTGCGGCGGGAAAGCGGTCGCGGACTGTCGGGTGTGAGCAACGTAACGCCAGGCCCGACGGACAACAACCGTCGACGTTCGACATTGCCGAACAACTCTGCGCACCACTTCCCCGGCAGCTCGATCACCGACACGGACGGATGATCCGGACGAATGGCCGTCTGACCGGCCGCGCGTTCGCGTCGTGGGCAGGAGCCATTCAAAACGCTGTAACGCGATGCCCGATACGCCCGATCAGCCGTTGATGCGTAGGTCGGGTCCCTCGTCCGGGTGGCCGGACGCGACCGGCCGCACGCACGGCGACGGGAAGAGAGCGCACGGCCGCACCCCGTCGCGGACGGTGAACCGGCAAGAACGGGTGGACATGACTGGGATCGTGCTCGGAGCTCCCGAAGCCGGCCGCGTGCCGGCGGAGGCACGCGCCACCGCGCACCGGCCTCGGCCTCGGCCTCGGCCTCGCAAGCTCGTCGTCGTGGGCCAGGGCCCGGCCGGGCTCCGGCTCGCGCTGCAGGCCGTCCGGGCCGGCTTCCTCGTGATCGGCCTGGACCGCGACGCCCGCCGGATCGGCCGGCTCTCCCACGGACGGTCCGACCTCGACCGCACCACCGACGCCGCGCTGGCCGCGGCGCTGCGCGACGGCCGCTACGTGCCGACCGCCGACCGCCGGTTCGCCGAGGGGTTCGACACCGCAGTGGTCGTCGCCGCGGCCGGACCGGCCGAGACCAACCGGTCGGTGGCCGCGCTCGCGCCGTACGCCCGGCCCGGCACGACCATGATCATCCAGGCGCCGCCGGGTTCCGGCGTCGAGCCGCAGCTGGTGCCCACCATCCTGGTGGACGCGGGCAACCCGGCGGGCGGGCGCGGCGTCGCCGTCGCCGTCGCCGCGGACAGCGGCCGTGGGCGCCACAGTGCCGCGGATCGCGCCGTCGACGGCTTGGACGCCCGATCGACGGCGTCCGCCACCGCCTTCTACCGCGAGCTCGCCGCTGCCGCACTTCTCGCGGACCCGCCGACGCAGTTCCTTCCGGCGCAGCCGGTGCCGGACCCGCCGACCCTGCGGTTCCCCCGGCCCGCCATCCCCGCCCAGCGCGTACCCGCCCGCGCGGCGGCGACCCGGACCGCGGTCTCGACGGTCACCGTGATCGTGCCGGCGCACAACGAGGAAGAGGGCATCGCGTCCACGATCGAGGGCCTGCTCGCCCAGGACGCGCCCGAGTGGCTGCGGATCACCGACGTCGTGGTCGTCGTCAACAACAGCACCGACCGCACCGCCGAGATCGCCCGGCGGTACCCGGTGACGGTGCTCGAGATGCTGCACAACCCGCACAAGAAGTCGGGCGCGATGAACCACGGGTGGCAGCAGCACGGCCGTGGCAGCGACTTCGTGCTGACGATGGACGCCGACACCGTGCTCCTGCCCGACACCGTCGAGAAGATGGCCAAGGAGCTGGTCGAGAACCCGGTGCTGGGCGCGGTGTGCTCCCGGTACTGGGCCAAGGGGGGGCGCGGGCTGGTCCGGCGCCTGCAACGCCTGGAGTACGCGCGCTACGACGACCTGCGCGAGCTGCGCGGGTGGAAGGTGAACGTGGCCAGCGGCGCGGCCGCGATGTACCGCCAGCTCGCGCTGCAGGAGGTCGTCGAGCTGCGGGGCAAGCCCGAGCCGTGGGACAACGAGTCGCTGATCGAGGACTACGCCCTCACGCTGGACCTCAAGTCGCGGGGCTGGCAGGTGGGCGCGGCCCGCGGGGCGCACGTCTACACCGAGCCGCCCACCACGTTCCGCGCGCTGTGGCGGCAGCGGCTGCGCTGGGGCCGGGGCGGTATGGACGAGTGCCTCAAGCGCGGGTGGACCCGTGCCACCCGGCGCGACATCCTCGCCTACGCCCTCTTCTCGATGAGCGTGTTCTTCCGCGTGCTGTGGATCCTCATGCTCGTCCTGATGCTGGTCTACGCCGTGCCGCTGCGGTACGCGCTGATCGGGCTCGTCCCGGTCGCGGTCATGTGGGCCGAGCGGGTCACCTCGGCGTGGCGGTTGCGCGACCGGACCGCCGGCGACATGGCGCTGGTCGCCGTCCTCGTCGTGGAGGACCTGTACGGGTTCTTCCTCGAGCTCTGCGCGGTCGCGGCCGCGTCGAAGTGCCTGCGCGGCAAGCGCCAGGCCTGGTAATCGGAAATCTGCAGGGAGTGGCAAGGAGGATCGGGGTTGTACGCGGAGAACACTGCATCGTTGAGCAGCGGACTCGCCGGTGGCACCACGGGGGCGGCGCAGGCGGCCGGCCTGGGAATCAACATCATCGCCACGATCCTGGTGATCGTGACGGTGGTGTTCACGGCGATGCTGCTCGTCCGCCTGGCCCGTCGTGGCCTGCGCGCCGTCCGCTGAGACGGATGGACACGAAAGGTATGCAACGCCGGAGACGGCTCGTGCTCGCCGTGCTGCTGCTCTTCGCGGCCGCGACCGCGGCGAGCGCGGCGATGTTCGTCGACGCCGTCCGATCACGTGAGGAGGCCGAGGTGCGGCAGGCCGCCGCCCTGCCGCCGGCCGCAGTCCCGGTCGCCGTGCAGCGGCCCGCGACGGGACCGCTGGTCGCGCTCACCTTCGACGACGGGCCCTCTCCCCAGCGGACCGGGTACGTGCTGGAGGTGCTGAGGCAGAAGGGCGTCACGGCGACGTTCTTCCTGCAGGGCAGCAATGCCGCAGCGCACCCGGACCTGGTGCGGCGGATCCGCGACGAGGGGCACGTGATCGGCAACCACTCCTACACGCATCCCACCTTTCCGGAGCTGACGCGGGAGCAGACGCGGGAGGAGATCACCCGGACCAGCCAGGTGCTGACCGAGATCACCGGCACCGCGCCGTCGCTGTTCCGCTACCCCCACGGCGCGTCGTCGGCCGCGACGGACGAGGTGCTGAAGGAGGAGAAGCTGTCCGGCGGGGTGCTGTGGCACTGGGACTCGAACCTGCAGGGCGACTTCGAGTGTCCCGGCGCGGCACGGGTGCAGGAGTTCATCCTCACCGAGGCCACCGACCAGGCCGCGATCCTGCTGCACGACGCCGGCGACACCCTCGACTGCCCGGTCGACCAGTGGGACTACCTGCCGGCGGCCATCGACACCCTCACGGCACGGGGCTTCGACTTCGGGGTCGTGGAGGCCACGGACCGGCCGTCCGCGGTCAACCAGGGGTCGTGGGTGTGCGTCGCCGTGCCGCGCACCGGACCGGGCGCGTGATGCGCCGGATGACCGGGATCGTGGTGGCCGTCGCGGCGTTGCTGACCGCCGCGTGCCAGCCGGCGGAGCCCGCCGCGCCCGATCTCGCCGGCGCCGGAGTCACGCTGGCGAAGGCCGGGATACCCGCGGAAGCCGGAGGCCAGGCGTGGCGCAGCGCCATCCAGGCCCCGCACTTCCAGACCGACCGTGACGTCGGGGCCGCGGGCGTCGCCAACGGGCTGCTCGCGCTGGCCGACGTCACCGAGGACGAGGCCGAACGCGCCGCCTACGTCGACGCCGCCCGCCAGGCCGCGGACTTCCTCGTGGCCGGTCAGGAGGGCGCTCCCGGGCGCTGGCCGGACTACCGCGACCCGAACGAGATCGCCGTCATGGCCTACACGTCGTTCGACGACGGCGCCGCGGGCATCGCGGATCAGCTGTGGACGATGTGGGAGCGCACTGGTGACGAGCGCTACCGCACCGCCGCCCTCGCGGGGATCGACTGGGTCGTGAGCCGGGCCGAGGGCGTGGACGACGTCGACTGCCCCGAGATGTGCCGGTGGGCGTGGACCGACCACGGCACCGCGTCCTACCGCAACGGCATGGGCGAGGGGCAGGCCGGGATCGTCTACGCCCTCAGCGTCTTCGCGGAGCGGACGGGCGATCAGCGCTACGCCGAGCACGCCCGGGGCGGAGCCGCGTACCTGGAGAGCATGCTCGACGACGACGGCGGCATGCCGGAGTCGGACACCGAGGACCAGCGCAACACCGGCTATCTTTCCGGCGCGGCGGGAGCCGCGTACGCCTTCCTGCGGATGTATGTGAGCATCGGCGACCCGCACTGGCTCGACGTCGCACACCGCCCGCTCGCGTTCCTCGACCGCACCGCCACGGAGGCCGGCGACGGTCTCTCCTGGCCGATCATGGTGGGCCAGGATCTCGACGAGACGGACCCGAACCGCGCCACCGGCATGGAGGAGGGCGCCGCCGGCATCGGATGGGTCTTCCTGCAGGCCTACGGGATCACCGGGGAGGCGCACTTCCTGGACCGCGCCGAGGCCGCCGGGCGGTGGCTGACGAACGTCGCGCTGTCCGAGGACGGCGGCCGCGCGTGGGCCGAGTACGAGGGCGGCGAGCGCGTGCACTCCGGGCTCAACAGCGGCGTCGCCGGCACCGGGTGGTTCCTCCAGGACCTCGGGCTCGCCACCGGCGACGACGGCTTCACCCAGGCCGCGCAGGACGCGCGCCGGTGGCTCGTGGCCGTGGCCACGAAGGCCGAGCCCGGGTGGTCGTGGCACGG
>JAEUJO010000080.1 GCA_016794615.1 Pseudonocardia sp.
CCTCAGCGCCTGCGTGACCGCTTCTCCCGCACCCGCACCGACAGCCGGATCGGCGTTCCGGTGAACCCGAACTCCTCCCGCAGCCGCCGCTCCAGGAACCGCCGGTAGCCCGCCTCGAGGAAGCCCGAGGTGAACAGCACGAATGTCGGGGGCCGGGTCTTCGCCTGGGTCGCGAAGAGGACCTTGGGCTGCTTGCCGCCGCGCACCGGCGGCGGGGTCGCGGCGACGACATCGGCGAGCCAGCCGTTGAGCCGTCCGGTGGGGATGCGGGTGTCCCACGACCCCAGCGCCGTCCGCAGCGCCGGGGCGATCTTGGCGACGGCCCGCCCGGTCAGGGCGGAGACGTTGACCCGCTCGGCCCACTGCACGCGGACGAGGTCGCGTTCGAGCTCGCGCCCCAGCGCCAGCCGCCGGTCCTCGTCGACGAGGTCCCACTTGTTGAACGCCAGCACCAGCGCCCGCCCCGCCTCCTCGACCATGCTGATCACGCGCTGGTCCTGCTCCGCGAGCGGCTCCGAGGCGTCGACGAGCACGACCGCCACCTCGGCGGCCTCGATCGCCGCGCGGGTGCGCAGGGATGCGTAGTACTCCATGCCGCTGGCGGTGTTGACCCGCTTGCGCAGGCCCGCGGTGTCGACGAACCGCCACACCTCGCCGTCCAGCTCCACCAGGGAGTCGACCGGGTCCACCGTCGTCCCGGCGACGTCGTGCACCACCGAGCGGGTCTCCCCCGAGACCCGGTTGAGCAGGCTGGACTTGCCGACGTTCGGCTTGCCGACCAGCGCCACCCGCCGCGGGCCGCCGCTGCCGGCGCCGAAGGTGTCGCGCGGGCTCTCGGGCAGCGCGTCCAGGATCGCGTCGAGCAGGTCGCCCGATCCCCGGCCGTGCAGGCCGCTGACCGGGTACGGCTCGCCCAGACCCAGGCGCCACAGCGCGGCGACGTCCGCCGTGAGCCGCTCGTCGTCGACCTTCGTCGCGGCGAGCAGCACCGGCCGATCGCTGCGCCGCAGCACCCGGGCGACGGCCTCGTCCGTGGCGGTGGCACCCACACTCGCGTCGACGACCAGCAGCACGGCGTCCGCGGTCTGCATCGCCAGCGATGCCTGGGCGGCGACGGCACCCTGCAGACCGGTGGCGTCGGGCTCCCAGCCGCCGGTGTCGACGAGGGTGAACCGGCGGCCGTTCCACAACGCGTCGTACGCGACCCGGTCCCTGGTGACACCCGGAATGTCCTGCACCACGGCTTCGCGGCGGCCGAGCATCCGGTTCACCAGGGTCGACTTGCCGACGTTGGGGCGTCCCACGACGGCGAGGACCGGCGCGGCGGGGAGCACCTCCTCGTCGTCGGCCGGGTCGGCGGCGTCCCCGTCTGCGAGAGCGCCGTCGTCGCGGGCGAACTCGCCGGGGTCGATCCCGAGCCGCGTCATGTACGCGACGTCGTCCTGCTCACTCACTGTTGCTCCGTACCTCGTCCAGTTCGACGACCAGCCCGGCCAGTGCGGCCCGGACGGTCTCGGTGGCGGTGGCCAGCCCTGCCCGGCCGCCGCCGGGGGGCACCGTCAACGGCGCGCCCACCAGCACATCCACCCGCGGGCGGAACCGCCGTCGCCGACCGGCGGGACGCCGGGTACCCCGTGCGACGACCGGGAGCACCGTCGCGCCGGTGGCGCGGGCCAGCCAGGCCGCCCCGTGTTGTGCGGCCGCGACGTCGCCCGCGCCGCGGGTGCCCTCGGGGAACACCCCGACCATCCCGCCGCCCCGCAGCACCCCGACGGCCGCGCGCAGCGGTGCCGGGTCCGGCACCCCGCGCCGCACCGCGAGCTGCCCGATGCGCGGCAGCAACCAGGCCAGCGGGCCACGGAACATCTCCTGCTTGGTCAGGAACACCATCCGGCGCCCGACCAGCCCCATGAGCAGCGGCCCGTCGACGAACGCGCTGTGGTTGGCGACCAGCACCACCGGCCCGGACCCGGGGACCCGTTCGCCGTGGTGCACCAGCACCCGCAGCACCGGGCGGAAGCACCAGCTGCCGACCCAGCGGGCCAGGTCGTGCAGCCGCGGCGACGCACCGGGCGGAAGGTCCGGCGCCGGCACCGCGCGCCACCCTCGGGGACCGCGCGCCGGTTGCGGCGGGCGCGCAGTGCGGGACACCGGCGCGGCGTGCTCGCGGATGCCGGTCATGTCAGCAGCCCGCGCTCGTGCGAGAGCTCCGTCAGCCGGGCGAGCACCGCGTCCACGCTCAGCCCGTCCGTGTCGAGCACCACCGCGTCCGGGGCGGCGTGCAGCGGCGACGTGGCACGGGTGGAGTCCAGCTCGTCGCGCCTGCGGACGTCCGCGAGCACAGCGTCGAGGTCGGCGATGCGCCCGGCCTTGCGGTCCTGCGCGGCGCGGCGGGCGGCCCGGACCTCGGCGGGCGCGGTCAGGTAGACCTTGAGCGGGGCGTCCGGCAGCACCACGCTGCCGATGTCGCGGCCCTCGACGACCGCGCCGCCGGTCTCCACCAGAGCGTCCGCGATCAGGTCGCGCTGGCGCTGCACCAGCAGCCGGCGTACCGCGGGCACCGCGGAGACGACGCTGACGGCGCGGGTCACCTCGCCGCCGCGGATCTCGGCCTCCACGTCCTCGCCGTCCAGCTCGATGTGCGGAGCGCACGGGTCGGTACCCGAGCGCAGCCGCGCCGCCCGTGCAACCGCGAGCACGGCGTCGGTGGACGCGTCGGCCGGCAGGCCCGCCCGCAGCACCGCCAGCGTCACGGCCCGGTACATGGCGCCGGTGTCGAGGTAGGCGGCGCCACCGTCGCGGGCGAACCGCCGCGAGACGGTCGACTTGCCGGTGCCCGACGGGCCGTCCATCGCGACGACACCCAGGAGCTTTCCCTTGGGCGGCCGCCCCGTCACAGTCCCACGGCCCGGTACAGCCGGCCGATCTCGGTGACCGTGAGCGGCCGGACCTTGCCGGGTCGCTGGTTGCCCAGGGTCACATCGCCGATCGCGGTACGCACGAGCTGCTCGACGGGATAGCCGACGGCGTCGAGCAACCGGCGCACGATGTGCTTGCGGCCCTCGTGCAGCACGACCTCCACCATCGAGTGGCCGGGCAGGTTGTCGACGAGCCTGAACGAGTCCACGGTGGCCGTGCCGTCGTCGAGCTCGACGCCGTCCCGCAGCCGCTTGCCGACGTCCCGGGCGACGTTGCCGTGCACCTTCGCGACATAGGTCTTGGACACCTCGAACGACGGGTGCATGAGCCGGTGGCCCAGCTCGCCGTCGTTCGTCAGCAGCAGCAGTCCCTCGGTCTCGGCGTCGAGCCGGCCCACGTGGAACAGCCGGCCCGCCCGGTTGATCAGCTCGGCCCGCTCCATGATCAGGTCACCGACGCACGGGCGGCCCTGCTCGTCCGACATCGTCGAGAGCATCCCGAACGGCTTGTTGAGCGCGAGGTGCACGAGGTCGTCGCGCAGCACCACGCGGTTCCCGTCGACGTGCACCACGGCGGTGTCGGGGTCGACCCGCCTGCCCATCTCGCGCACGACCCTGCCGTCCACACTCACCCGGCCCGCCGCGATGAGCTCCTCGGACGCGCGTCGCGACGCCACCCCCGCCTGCGCGAGCACCTTCTGCAGCCGGACGCCGCCTGGCCTGTCCTGCGCTGCCCTGTCGTCGTGGTTCACTGTCCTCTTCCGGTCTCAGCGCCCATTTCTGGGCCCGATCAAATCGCGTCGATGGCGTCGACGTCGGGCAGCAGGGGCGCCAGCGGCGGCAGGTCGTCGATCGACGTCAGCCCCAGTCGCTCGAGGAACAGCTCGGTGGTGCGGAACAGCGTGCCCTGCGTCGCGCCGTCCACGCCCGCCTCCTCGACGAGCCCTCTCGTCACCAGGGTACGCAGCACCCCGTCGCAGTTCACACCGCGTACCGCCGCAACGCGGGCGCGGGTCACCGGCTGGCGGTACGCGACGACCGCGAGGGTCTCCAACGCCGCTCGTGTCAGCTTCGCGCGCTGGCCGCCGAGGAGCAGCCGCTCGACGAACGGGGAGTAGGTGTCGCGGGTGTAGAACCGCCAGCCCTCCCCCACCCGGCGCAGGTCGATCCCGCGGCTCTCGGCGGCGTGGCGCGCCGACATCGCGGTCAGCGTGGCACGGACGCGGGCGACGGGCTGGTCGAGGGCGTCCGCGAGGGCGTCGTCCTCGGTGGGAGCGTCGACGACGAGCAGCAGCGCCTCCAGCGCCGCCTCGAGCACGGCGTCGTCGGAGAGGTCCGGGAGACCGTCGTCGACGGCGGGCTCGTCAGTCGTCGTCACCCGCCGTATTCTCCTCCGCCTGGTCCCCGGCGGGGCGACCGGCCCGCGCTACATGATCGGTCACAGCGCGGGTGGGGCCCACCGCACCGTCAGCTCGCCGAAGCACTCCGGTTGGTCCAGCGTGATCGTGGCCTCCCGGAACAGCTCCAGCACGGCCATGAACCGAGCGATCACCTCCAGCGCGCCCTCGCAGTCGACGGTCAGCGCCGCGAATGTCGCCTCGCCCAGCTCGGCGAGCCGCTCCCGCAGGATCGCGACGTGCTCGGCGACGGAGACCGTCGGCGCGTGCAGGTGGTCGGTGCCGACGGTCGGCGGCGGCCGGGGCCGCAGCACGGCGGCGGCGAGGTCGGCGAACCGCGCCGGGTCGACACCGAGCAGCACCTCGGGCAGCAGCCCGGAGAAGCGCTCCTCCAGCGCGACCGAGCGCGGGAACCGGCGCAAAGCCGTGGCCTCGAGCTCGACGAACAGCTGCGCGACCTGCTTGTAGGCGCGGTACTGCAGCAGCCGGGCGAACAGGAGGTCGCGGGCCTCGAGCAGGTCGTCGTCGCCGTCCTCGACGTTCGCCTCGGCGTCCGGCAGCAGCCGCGCGGCCTTGAGATCGAGCAGGGTGGCCGCGATGACGAGGAACTCCGAGGTCTCGTCGAGGTCCATGTCGTCGCCGAGCGCGGTCAGGTGGGCGATGAAGTCGTCCGTGACGCGGTGCAGGGCCAGCTCGGTGACGTCGAGCTGGTGCTTCGCGATCAGCTGCAGCAGCAGGTCGAACGGTCCGGTGAAGTTGTCGAGGCGCACGGTGAACCGCGACGGCCCCGCGACCTCCGTGGCGGGGCCGTCGTCCAGCAGCGTCACCGCGCGAGGACCTCGCGGGCCAGCAGCCGGTACGCGGTCGCGCCTGCAGACACCGGCGCCCACGTCGTGATCGGCTCGCCGGCGACGGTCGTCTCCGGGAACCGCACCGTCCGGTTGATCACCGCCTGGAACACGAGATCCCCGAACGCCTCACGGACCCGGTGCTGCACCTCGCGGGTGTGCAGGGTGCGCGGGTCGAACATCGTGGCGAGGATGCCCAGGATGGCCAGGTTCGGGTTGAGGCGGTCCCGGACCTTGTCGATGGTGTCCATCAGCAGCGCGACGCCACGAAGGCTGAAGAACTCGCAGGCCAGCGGGATGAGCACGGTGTCGGCGCAGGCCAGCGCGTTGATCGTGAGCAGGCCCAGCGAGGGCTGGCAGTCGATCAGCACGACGTCGTAGCGGTCGAGCACCGGTTTGAGCGCCCGGCCCAGCGCCTGCTCGCGCCCGACCTCGAAGACCAGCTGCACCTCGGCCGCCGACAGGTCGATGTTGCTGGGCAGCAGGTCCATGCCCTCGACCACCGTCTGGCGGATCACCTCGTCGATCTCGGCGTCGCGCTCCATGAGCAGGTTGTAGACGGTGGAGTCGAGCTGGTGGGGCTGCACACCCAGACCGACCGACAACGCACCCTGCGGGTCGAAGTCGACCAGCAGCACCTTTCGCCCGTACTCGGCCAGCGCCGCACCGAGGTTGATCGCGGACGTCGTCTTGCCGACGCCGCCCTTCTGGTTCGCCACCGCGATCACGCGGGCGGGTCCGTGGTCGGTCAGCGGGGCGGGCTCGGGGATGCCGGTGGTGGCATCGGCGCCTCCGGCGACGTCGGTGTCGTCCTCGGGGCCATCCTCCCGTCGGGGGTCGATCGGCCGCGTCGTGTCCATGCGGGCTCCGGTCTCTCGCGAGCGATCCCGGCTGGGATCAACAGGTGAGAGTAGGAGGCCGCGGTCGCGGGCGGCAACGCGCCTCGCCGTGCGCGTCGGCACTGATTGACCGGGATCGCCGCACGTGGCGGGCATCGGGGTGGTCCGCCCGGCCCGGGTCACCCCAGGGCACGCGGGTGGGATGTGGCGTAGACCTCACGCAGGGTGTCGACGGTGACGTGCGTGTAGATCTGCGTCGTCGTCACCGACGCGTGGCCGAGCAGCTCCTGCACCACACGGACATCCGCACCCCCCGCGAGCAGGTGCGTCGCGAAACAGTGCCGCAGGGTGTGCGGGGAGACCTCGCGGCTCACGCCGGCGGTCTCGGCGGCCGCGCGCAACACGTGGAAGGCGCTCTGCCGCGACAGCCGCGCACCGCGGGCGTTGAGCAGCAACGCGGGCGTGCCCCGGCCACGGCAGGCGAGCGCCGGACGGGCCCGCACCTGGTATGCCTCGACGGCCGCGAGCGCCGGGCGGCCGACCGGCACCAGGCGCTGCCTGCCACCCTTCCCGCGCAGCAGCACGGTGCGGGCGCGCACGTCGAGGTCGTCCCCGTCGATCCCCACCGCCTCGGAGATCCGCGCGCCCGTGGAGTAGAGCAGCTCCAGCAACGCACGGTCGCGCAGCGCGGCGGGGCCGTCGCCCGGGCGGCCCGCGAGCAGCTGGTCGACCTCGTCGACGCTCAACGTCCGCGGCAGCCGCCGGGGCAGCGTCGGCCGGGTGACGGCGTGGGCGACGTCCGTGGGCACCAGGCCGTCGCGGGCGGCGAAGCGGTGCAGTCCGCGGACGGCGGCGAGCGCTCGGGCCGCCGACGACGCGGCGAGCGCGGGCCGCCCGTCGGCCGGGGTCCGCAGCGCGACGACGAAGCCGGCGACGTGCTCCTCGCGGGCGGCGGTGAGGTCGTCGATCCCGGCAGCACGCAGGTGTGTCAGGTAGCGCTCCAGGTCGACGGTGTAGGAGCGCAGCGTGTTCGCGGCACTCCCCCGCTCCACCGCGAGATGGTGCAGGAATGCCTCGACGGCGTCGGACGGGCGCGGCACGGTCGGCTCGGTCCGGGTCAGCGCAGGGCCGGGCCCGCCGGTCTGCACGACCACTCGTGCTCGGACCAGCCGCCACCGATGCCCATCTCGACCCGGCCGCCGGACACGATGTCGCAGGTCGCGGCGACCTTCTGGCCGAGCCGGACCCGCTCGGTCGTCGCACCGGGTGCCGCCATGAGCGGCCACGCCTCGTGGCAGGCCTCGCCCGTGGGCCGCGGCACGGTGTGGAAGTGGCCGCAGACCCACACCGACTCCCACGGCCCCGCGTCCGCGTGCCGCGCGACGGCGTGCATCGCCGGCCACTGGTCGGCGGGGTCGATGCCGACGAGGTCGAGCCGCCGGCCCCGGGGCACGAAGGGTCCGAAACGCATGAGACGGAGCGTAACGAGGGCCGCGCCGGGCCGCCGGGCGCGGAAGGCGGTCCGAGAGGCAGAGCCGGGCGCGCCGGCCTCGAGCGGTGCAGCGGTACGGTCGGGCCCGTGGTGACACCCGATCCGCGATCGATCCGCATCGGCAACGCCGAGCGGGAGCAGGCGGTCACGGTGCTCGGCGAGCACTTCGCGCAGGGCAGGCTCAACCCGGAGGAGTTCGAGGAGCGGATGACGGCGGCATACGCCGCGCGGACCGCCCACGACCTGGACCGGCTGTTCGAGGATCTGCCCGGGGCATCCGGTCCGGGCCAGACCGGGCCGTTCCCGACGGCCCGGTTCCCACCGGCCCGACACCCGACCGGTCAGTACCCGCCGGGCGGCCACCCGGCCGGCCTTCCGCCGCCGCCGTGGCCGGGCCCGGCGCCGCGCCCCGGCACCGTCGGCTACCCCGTCCCGTACGGCGACCACGACCCGCAGGCCCCGTACGGCCGGGACCCGGTGAGCGGGTTCCCGTACTCGGACCGGTCCAAGGTCGTCGCCGGGCTGCTGCAGCTCTTCCTCCCGATCGGCATCGGGCGGCTCTACGCCGGGCACGCCGGGATCGGCATCGCCCAGCTGCTGCTCACCCCGTTCCTCGGCATCGGCATGATCTGGGCGTTCATCGACGGCATCGTCATCCTCGCCGGGCGCCCGACCGACGGGAACGGACGGCCGCTCCGTCCGTGACCGCCGGGTGTGGCGGGACGGATCGACGCCGCGCGGACCGGGCGTCAGGCCTTCCGAGCCGCGAACCGCGTCGGCCGGTCCGGCCACGGCGCGTCGACCGGGCGGGGCGTCGCTGCGCCCGTCCGCACGGCGTGCACCGCCAGCACGGCCGCGACGCAGCTGGAGTTGACGATCACCCCCTCGAAGACCATGGCGACGGCGTCCGCCAGGGGGATCCAGTGGGTCTCGAGGTCTGCCTCCTCGTCGTCCGAGCCGAGGTCGGGCCGCCCGACGACGTGCAGGCCGGTCGCCAGGAACACCCGCACGGCCTCGTCCGAGAAACCCGGCGAGGGGGCGACGTCGATCAGCACCGACCACTCGTCCGCCGCGAGGCCGACCTCCTCGGCCAGCTCCCGCTCGGCCGTCTCCACCGCGTCCTCGGCCGCGACGTCCAGGAGGCCGGCCGGTATCTCCCAGAGGCGCCGCTCCAGCGCGTGCCGGTACTGGTAGATCATCATCAGCCGGTCGTCCGCGTCCAGCGCTGCGACCGCAACGGCGCCGGCGTGCTCCATGATCTCGCGGACGGACGTGCCGCCGCCGGGCATGCGCACGTCGTCGCGGCGCAGCGCGAGCACCTTGCCGGTGTAGATGTCGTCGGAGGAGACGACGGCGAAGTCGTGGCGCGGCGCGGAGACGGCCGGGGCCACCGAGGACGTGTTCACGGGGCCCCCGTACCCGAACCGACCGTCGCCCGCTCGCGGTGCAGCTCGACCGGCAGCCGGTCCGCCGCGCGGTAGTCGATCGCCGCCCGGACGAACGCGGCGAACAGCGGGTGCGGACGGGTGGGCCGGCTCTTGAGCTCCGGGTGCGCCTGGGTGCCGACGAAGAACGGGTGGACGTCGGCGGGCAGCTCGACGAACTCGACCAGCGAACCGTCCGGCAGCGTCCCGCTGACCACGAGGCCGGCGGCGACCAGCCGGTCGCGGTAGGCGTTGTTGACCTCGTAGCGGTGCCGGTGCCGCTCGGAGATCTCGCGGACACCGTAGGCCGCCGCGGTCACCGAGCCCTCCGCGAGCAGCGCCGGGTAGGCGCCCAACCGCATCGTGCCGCCCATGTCGCGCTCGCCGGCGACGACGTCGACCTGCTCGGCCATCGTCGAGATCACCGGGTGCGGCGTGGAGGGGTCGAACTCGGTCGAGTTGGCACCGTCGAGCCCGGCGAGGCTCCGGGCCGCCTCGATGACCATGCACTGCAGGCCCAGGCACAGCCCGAGCGCCGGCACGCCGCGGGTGCGCGCGTGCCGGATCGCGCCGATCTTGCCCTCGATGCCGCGCACGCCGAACCCGCCCGGGACGAGCACCGCGTCCACCCCGTCGAGCGCGGTCGCCGCACCGGCCGGGGTCTCGCAGTCGTCGGACCGGACCCAGCGGATCTCCGCTCTCGCCCGGTGCGCGAACCCGCCCGCGCGCAGCGCCTCCGTGACCGACAGGTAGGCGTCGGGCAGGTCGACGTACTTCCCGACGAGCGCGACCGTCACCGTCTCCTCGGGGTCGTGGACGCGCTCGAGCAGGTCCCCCCACACCGTCCAGTCGACGTCGCGGAACGGCAGGCCGAGCCGGCGCACGACATAGGCGTCGAGCCCCTCACGGTGCAGCACCCGGGGGATGTCGTAGATCGACGGCGCGTCGGGCGCGGCGGCGACCCCGTCGCGGTCCACGTCGCACATCAGGGAGATCTTGCGCTTGAGCCCGTCCGGGATCTCCCGGTCCGCGCGCAGCACGAGCGCGTCGGGCTGGATGCCGATGTTGCGCAGGGCGGCGACGGAGTGCTGGGTCGGCTTGGTCTTCAGCTCCCCGGACGGCGCGAGGAACGGCACCAGCGAGACGTGCAGGAAGAAGCAGTTGTCGCGGCCGACGTCGTGGCGGACCTGCCGGGCCGCCTCCAGGAACGGCAGCGACTCGATGTCGCCGACGGTGCCGCCCACCTCGGTGATGACGACGTCCGGGGTGAGGCCGTCGTCGTCCGGGGCGGACATCGCAAGGATGCGGTCCTTGATCTCGTTGGTGATGTGCGGGATGACCTGCACGGTGTCGCCCAGGTACTCGCCGCGGCGCTCCTTGGCGATCACCGTGGAGTAGACCTGGCCCGTGGTGACGTTCGCCTGCCCGTGCAGGTTCCGGTCGAGGAACCGTTCGTAGTGGCCGACGTCGAGGTCGGTCTCCGCCCCGTCCTCGGTGACGAACACCTCGCCGTGCTGGAACGGGTTCATCGTCCCGGGATCGACGTTGAGGTACGGGTCCAGCTTCTGCATCGTGACCCGCACCCCGCGGGCGGTGAGAAGCTGGCCGAGACTGGAGGCTGTCAGGCCCTTGCCGAGGGAGGAGGCGACGCCTCCCGTGACGAACAGATGACGCGTTTCGCGTTGCTGCACGGGTTTTCAGCGTACAGCCTCGCCCCCCGCCCCCGCCCGCCGCACCCGCGAGTCGGACGGGGCAGGTCGGCGCCGTCCTGCG
>JAEUJO010000166.1 GCA_016794615.1 Pseudonocardia sp.
CCACCCGGGCGAGGTCAGGGCAGGCGCCGCCCGAGGGCCAGGCCCGCGCCGATCCCGGCGACCAGCAGCAGCGCACCGCCCATCATCCACGGGCGGCTCGCGTCCACCCGCCGCATCTCGTAGCCGATCTGCTCGCCCAGCTCGGCGTAGACCTGCCGCAGCTCCCCCTCGCTCGCGGCGGTGAAGAACTGCCCGCCCGACAGCTCGGCGATCTCCCGCATCGACGCGTCGTCCACGGCCACCGACGTGCGGTCGCCGTCGATCTCGATCGAGCCGTAGTCGGTGCCGAACGAGATCGTCGACACCGGCACCTTCGCCTCGGCGGCCTTGCGGGCCGCGGTGAACGCCCCGCGCGGCTCGTTCTCGCCGTCGGGCCCCGGCACGGTCTGCTTGCCGTCGCTCATCAGCACGATCCGCGCAGGCGGCGGGCCGTCCTGGGTCCCCGAGACGGACTGGGAGAACGTCGATATCGACGACATGGCCGCGAAGATCGCCTCACCGGTCGCCGTCGACTCCGACAGCTGCAGCGAGTCGACGGCCCGCTTGACCGACACGCGGTCCGTCGTCGGCGACACCAGCACCGCAGCCGTGCCCGCGAATGCCACCAGCCCGAGGTTCACCCCCGGTGTCAACTGGTCCGCGAACGCCTTCGCCGCAGCCTGCGCCGCCGCCAGACGGGTCGGTTCCACGTCCGTGGCCTGCATGGACAGCGACACGTCGATCACCAGCACGACCGTCGCCCGGTTCCGCGGCACCCGCGCCTCGGCCATCGGGCCGGCCAACGCGACCGTGAGCAGGGTCAGCGCGAGGATCAACGCGACAGCGGGGAGGTGCCGCAGCCGCCCCGGGCGCTCCGGGGCGACCCGGTCCAGCAGCTCCAGGTTCGTGAACGCGAGCGTGTCGCGGCGGCGGCGGCGCAGCAGCAGCAGGTAGCCGACGGCCAGCGCGACGACGGCGACGAGCAGCAGCAGCCACCAGGGCGTGGCGAACGACATCACGGCCTGACCCGGCGCGGCTGCGGTGCGGCCGGATCGATCACAGTGCTCATCCTCCCGACCAGGTGCGCTTGCGCGCGAGGACGAACCGGACGATGTCGGCGACCCAGTCGGAGTCGGTGCGCAGCCGCAGGTGCGCCGCCCCGCAGCGGCGCAACGCCACCGCCACCCGGTCGCGGTGCGCCGAGGCCGCCGCCGCGAACTCCCGGCACAGCAGCGGCGTGGTCTGCACCTCCCGCTGGCGGCCCGTCTCGGGGTCGGCGAGCACGACGGTGCCGACGTCGGGCAGCTCCAGCTCGCGCGGGTCGAGCACCTCGACCGCGAGCAGCTCGTGGCGCGCCGACAGCGCCCGCATCGCGCGTTCCCACTCGGGCTCGCCGAGGAAGTCGGAGACCACGACCGCCAGTCCGCGCCGCCGCGGCGGGCGGCGCAGCGCCTCGACGGCGGAGGCGAGATCGCCGCGCGTACCGACCTGTGCACGCGGTGTGCGGGCGACCCGCCGCAGCATCCCCCGCGCGTGCTCCACGCCGCCGCGGGCCGGGATCCGCACCGTCTGCTCGCCCGTGCTGACGACCACGCCGATCCGGTTGCCGCCTCCCGCCGTCAGGTGGGTGACGGCCGCGAGCGCGACGACGGCCAGGTCCCGCTTCTCGCACGCAGCCGTACCGAAGTCCAGGCTGGCCGACAGGTCCATCACCACCCAGGTCTCGAGCTCCCGGTCCGCCACCGTCTGCCGCACGTGCGGCAGGGTCGTGCGGGCGGTGACCGCCCAGTCCATCCGGCGCACGTCGTCGCCGGGCTGATAGACCCGGGCCTCCCCCGGCTCGCTGCCCGGCCCGGGCACCAGCCCGAGGTGGTTGCCCTGGAGAAGCCCGTCGAGCCGGCCGCGGACCGTCAGCTCCAGCGACCGCAGCGCGGCCTCGATCCGGCCGTCGCGAAGCGACGGCGGCGCGATCGGGGTGCGGCGCACCCGCGCGTCGGTGACCCCTGGCTCGGACCGCCGGACGTCGTCGAGATGCCCCTCCTGGCGCCCCGGATGGGCGGCGCCCCCGGGCGGCGCCGACGCCGTCATGACGGCGCGATCCGGCGCCGGGCGGCGGCCTCGCCCTTGATCGGCCGCGCCGGGGCCGGATCGATCACTGTCACGGCGCAGCACCCGCCGGGGTGTAGCCGGCCTGCGGGGGCGCCGCCTGCGGGCGGGCGGTGACCTGCGGGAGCGGGACCGTCGCCAGGACCCTGCTGACGATGTGGTCGACCGGCACCGAGTCGGCCACCGCGTCGTAGGACAGCACCAACCGGTGCCGCAGCACGTCCGGCGCGACGTCGAGCACGTCCTGGGGCAGCACGTAGTCGCGGCCGCGGACCAGCGCCAGCGCCCGGGCGGCGCCGACGATACCCAGCGTGGCACGCGGTGACGCGCCGTAGGCGACCCAGCTCGCGACGTCGCCCAGCCCGTGCTCGGCAGGCGTGCGCGTTGCGACCACGAGCCGCACCACGTAGTCGACGAGCGCATGATGGACGAACACGCGCGAGGCGACACCCTGCAACCGGACCAGCTCCTCCGGCCCCATGATCTGCTGCGCGACCGGCGGCTCGGCGCCCATCCGGTAGACGATCTCGCGCTCCTCCTCCAGCCCCGGGTAGTCCACGATGATCTTGAAGAGGAAGCGGTCGCGCTGCGCCTCCGGCAGCGGGTACACGCCCTCGTTCTCGATCGGGTTCTGGGTGGCGAGCACCAGGAACGGGTCGGGCATCGGGAAGGTGCGCCCGCCGATCGACACGTGCCGCTCCGCCATCACCTCCAGCATCGCCGACTGCACCTTCGCCGGGGCGCGGTTGATCTCGTCCGCGAGCACGAAGTTCGCCACCACCGGGCCCAGCTCGACGTCGAACTCCTCGCGGCCCTGCCGGTAGATCCGGGTGCCCAGGATGTCGGCGGGCACCAGGTCCGGGGTGAACTGCAGGCGGGCGAACGTGCCGCCGACGACCCGGGCGACCGTCTCCACCGCGAGCGTCTTCGCCACCCCGGGCACGCCCTCGATCAGCAGGTGCCCGCGCGCGAGCAGGCCGACGAGCATCCGCTCGACCAGCCGGTCCTGCCCGACGATCACGCGCTTGATCTCGAACACCACACGTTCGAGCAGCTCGCCGTCGTGCGCGGGGGCGGTCACGGATGGAGCCATCGTTCTCCCTCGGGGGCACTCGGGTGGGCACGCGCTCGCGCTCGCCGAGCAGCCTCGCCCGCACACGGTGTGACGGAGGTGAACTCGACCGGGTCGTCACGAGACACCCACCCGCGACCGACCCCTCTCCCCGGGGCGCACCCGCCTGCCCGATGACCCATCGCGAGCTGCGGAATCGCCTCGTGGAGCGAGGGCCGTCTGCGGCAGAGTGGGCGTCGGTCCCCTGCCCGCCCGCCGCCGTCCCGGGAGCGATCCGTGAGCCTGCTCGGTGCCTTCCGCCGCGGCCCGCGACGCCGCGGCCTGGCGGGCATCGTCGGGCCCGTCCTGCGCCCCGCCGACCCCGGCTACGCGGCCGAGATCGCCGCGTTCAACCCCACCGTCACCCGCCGGCCCGGCATCGTCGTCGGCGCGCAGTGCGAGGACGACGTCATCGCCGCCGTCGTGGATGCGGGCGCCGACGGGCTGCCGGTCGGGGTCAAGGGGGTGGGCCACGGCACCACCGCCGACCCGACCGCGCCCGTGCTGATCTCCACGCGCCGCCTCGACGCCGTCACGATCGACCCGCGGGCCCGCACCGCGCGCGTCGGGGCGGGCGCCACCTGGGCGCAGGTCGTCACCGCCGCCGCGCCGCACAGCCTGACGGCGCTGGTCCCCTCCTCGACCCGGGTCGGGGTCGCCGGCTACACCCTCGGCGGCGGCCTGGGCCTGCTCGGCCGCCGGTACGGGTTCGCCGCGGACCACCTGCGCCGCCTGCGCCTCGTCACCGCCGACGGGCGGCCGCACGAGATCGACGCCGACCGGGCGCCGGAACTGCACTGGGCGTTGCGCGGGGCGGGCCGGAGCGGGTTCGGCGTCGTCACCGAACTGGAGTTCGGGCTCTTCCCGCTCACCCGGCTCTACGCGGGCGGGATCGTCTGGCCCGGCGGCGCCGCCGCGGACGTGCTGCACGCCTGGCGGGAATGGGCGCCGACGCTGCCCGACGACGCCGGGACGTCGGTGGCGCTGCTGCGCGTGCCGCACGACGCCGCCTGGCCGGCTCCGCTGCACAACCGGACGGTGGTGCATGTGCGCTTCATCGGCGCCGACGTCGACGCCGTCTCCGGCGACGCGCTCCTCGCCCCGATGCGGGCGGTCGGCTCACCGGTGCTCGACGAGGTCGGCGAGCTCTCGGCCACCGCGACCGACGCCGTGCACCGCGAGCCGACGTCCTCCGTGCCGATCCACGACGGCGGGGCCGCGCTGCGCGGGCTGCCCGCCGCGGCCGTTGACGCGCTGCTCGACGCCGCGGACGTCGCCATCGGCGGGTCCGTGACGACCGTGGAGTTGCGCGTGCTCGGCGGAGCGCTGGGGCGACCCGCGGCGGTGCCCTCCGCCGTCGCGGGGCGTGGGACCGGGTTCGCGCTGCACGTGCAGGGGCGTCTGAGCGCGCCGGTGCACGGGTCGGCCGTCGACGTTCCCGGGGGGCTGGGCGGCGGCGTCCGGGCGGCGGTCGCCGCGGTCGTCGACGCCGTCACGCCGTGGTCGCTCGGCGGCGCGCTGCCGACCTTCGCCGGAGGGGGCGAGCCG
>JAEUJO010000168.1 GCA_016794615.1 Pseudonocardia sp.
CTCACGAGAGGAAACGCTGGAGGACCTCCGCGCTTCGGGTGATCTGTCCGGTATCGACGTACTCCTCCCGCGTGTGCGCGAGGTTCGGGTCCCCCGGGCCGTAGTTGAGCGCGGGGATGCCGAGGGCGGCGAACCGCGCGACATCGGTCCAGCCGAACTTCGCCCGCGCGGCCGTACCGGTGGCGGCGAGGAACTCCCGCGCGGCCGGGGCGTCGAGTCCGGGCAGCGCACCGGGCGCGGAGTCGATGACCGTCACGGCCGGCCCGGCGAACACCTCACCGACGTGCTGCGCGGCAGCGTCGACGGTGCGGTCCGGCGCGAACCGGAAGTTGACGGTGACCACGCACTCGTCCGGCACGATGTTGCCCGCCACCCCGCCGGTGATCTTCACGGCCTGCAGGCCCTCGCGGTACTCGCAACCGTCGATCTCCACGCGCCGGGCCTCGTAGGCCGCGAGGCGGTCGAGCACCTCGGCGGCCCGGTGCACGGCGTTGTCGCCGAGCCACGACCGGGCCGAGTGCGCGCGACGGCCGGTGACGCGGACCTCGACCCGCAAGGTGCCCTGGCACCCGGCTTCGACCAGGCCGTCGGTGGGCTCGCCGAGCAGCGCGAGGTCCGCGGTGAGCCAGTCGGGCAGCTCGCGCTCGATGCGGCCGAGCCCGTTGCGCGCGGCCTCGATCTCCTCGCAGTCGTAGAACACGAGCGTGAGGTCGTGCCGGGGCTCGGCGACGGATGCGGCGACGTGCAGGAACACCGCGTCACCCGCCTTCATGTCGCTGGTGCCGCAGCCGTAGAGGCGCGTGCCGTCGCGGTGGCTGGGCAGGTTGTCGGCGATCGGCACGGTGTCGAGATGGCCGGCGAGCAGCACGCGGCGCTCCCGGCCGAGGTGGGTGCGGGCGAGGACGGCGTCGCCGCAGCGCACGACCTCCAGCTGGGGCAGCCGCCGCAGGGCCGCCTCCACCGCGTCCGCGAGCGCCCGCTCGTCGCCCGAGACGCTGGGCAGGTCGACCAGGGCGGCGGTGAGCGCGACGGGGTCGGCGGCGAGGTCGAGGGCGGTGGCCACCCGCCGACGCTACCGTCGGCCCACCGGCACTCCGCGCGGCGGCCCGGCGGCCCGGCGGCACTCCGCGCGGCTTCCGCGGTTGGGCACGGGTTCCGGGCGCCGCGGCACCTCGAACGGCGCGCGAGGTGTCCGTCCCGAGTTGTCCACATCGTGCTGCGGCTGTCCACAGGCGGACGACGACCGGCCCGTCGCGGCGTGCCGGCACCGATGCTGTCGGTGTGACACTCGACCTGCCCGGGCCCGCGCTGCGCCCCGATCTGCTCGCCGCCGGGTACACCGACGAGGAGCTGCGCCGCGCCCGGCGCAGCGGCGAGGTCGTCGCGATCCGGCGCGGCGCTTACGTACCGTCCATGGACCACCGTCTCACCGACCCCGCCGCGCGGCACGCGTTGGCCGTGCGCGCCGCCGTCGCGCAGCTCCCTGCGGGTGCCGTGGTGAGCCACGTCTCGGCCGCCGTGCTGCTCGGCTTCCGCGTCTGGGGTGTCCCGCTCACCCGGGTGCACGTCACGCGGAACCGGGACTCCGGCGGACGACGCGGACGGTGCCTGCACCTGCACACGACTCCCCTGGACGAGGGCGACGTCATCGAGATCGACGGCATACCGGTGACCGGCCCCGCGCGGACCCTGGTCGACGTGGCGCGGGCGGTGCCGTTCGCGCCCGGCGTCGTCGTCGCGGACGCAGCGCTGCAGGCCGGGCTCGATCCAGCACAGCTGCGCGAGGCCGTGGAGCGGGCGGGGCGGCGGCCCGGCAACGCCCGCGCGCGCCGGGTGGCGGCGTTCGCCGACGGTGGGGGGCAGAGCGTCGGCGAATCGCGGAGCAGGATCCTGCTCGCTCGCCACGACGTGCCATCGCCGGTTCTGCAGTGGCCCGTCCACGATCCGCAGGGACGACACGTCGGAACGACCGACTTCGGATGGCCCGCCTTCCGCACGGTGGGCGAGTTCGACGGCCTGGTCAAGTACGGACGGCTGCTGCGCCCCGGACAGACTCCCGGCGACGCCGTCGTCGCCGAGAAGCGGCGCGAAGACCGAGTGCGCGACGAGGGACTTCGTGTGGTCCGCTGGACGTGGGACGAGCTGGAGACCCCGAGCGTGGTCGTCAAGCGCCTGTGGCGCGCATTCGCCCGGCGATAGCGGCACGTCGCGCGCCGATCCGGGTGGTGCGCACGCCGGAACCCGTGCCTCGCCCCGGACACCGCGCGAGGTGACGCGCCGGGTCGGTGTATACGGTGGACGCCCGTGAGCACCCTGCGCAGCGGGCCGGCAGCCGGCACCGGGCTGGCGACCGTCACCCCGGACGGGACAGTCCTTGACACCTGGTACCCCACGCCCGTCCTCGATGACGACGCCCCGGACGTCCCCGAGCTGGAGAAGCTGGCCGGCGAGGACGCCGACCGGGGGGTGCGCACGACGGTCGTCCGGACACGGATCGCCTCGCTGGCCGAGGCGCCCGCCGACGCCGCGGACGTCTACCTCCGCCTGCACCTGCTCAGCCATCGGCTGGTGCGCCCGCACGAGACCAACCTCGACGGGGTGTTCGGGCTGCTCGCGAACGTCGCATGGACGAACTTCGGGCCGTGCGCGATCGACGGGTTCGAGGCGGTGCGGGTGCGGCTGCGGGCACGTGGGCCGGTCACCGTGTACGGCGTCGACAAGTTCCCCCGGATGGTCGACTACGTGATGCCTTCCGGCGTACGGATCGCGGACGCCGACCGGGTGCGGCTGGGCGCGCACCTGGCGGCGGGCACGACGGTGATGCACGAGGGCTTCTGCAACTACAACGCCGGCACCCTCGGGGCGTCGATGGTGGAGGGCCGGATCTCCGCCGGGGTCGTGCTCGGCGACGGCTCCGACCTCGGGGGCGGCGCGTCGGTGATGGGGACGCTCTCGGGTGGCGGCAAGGAGGTCATCAGCGTCGGGCGGCGCTGCCTGATCGGCGCCAACGCCGGGATCGGGATCCCACTGGGTGACGACTGCGTCGTCGAGGCCGGGCTCTACGTGACAGCAGGCACGAAGGTGACGCTGCAGCCGTCGGGTGAGGTCGTCGCGGCGCGGACGCTGTCGGGGCAGGACGGGCTGCTGCTGCGCCGCAACTCGGTGACCGGTGCCGTCGAGGGGCTGCAGCGCGAGGGCCACGGCATCGCGTTGAACGCGGCGCTGCACGCGAACTGACGCAGGTCCATCACCGGCGACGGTCGCCGATCCGCCAGATCGCGACGGGCCTGCACCGGGCCGGCGGCGCCCTCGGGTGGCACCGGCGACGTGCTCAGGTCAACGGCCCTCGCACGCCCCGCCGCCGTCGGCCGGAGCTGACCGTGCCGGTGACCTCAGGCCACCAGGCACTCGATCACCGCAGCGAGCCACTCCCCCGCCACCACCGACCGAAGCCGACCGCACCGGTCGCCTCAAGCCACCAAGCACTCGATCACCGCAGCGAGCCACTCCCCCGCCACCACCGACCGAAGCCGACCGCACCGGTCGCCTCAGGCCCCCAGGCGCTCGATCGCCGCGGCGATCCGCTCGTCCGTCGCCGTCACGGCCACGCGCACGTACCGCTCGCCGGCCGGCCCGTAGAACTCCCCGGGCGCCACGAGGATGCCCAGCTCGGCGAGCCGCCGCACCGTCGCCCGTCCGGGCTCCCCCGCCGTCCCCCACAGGTAGAGCCCCGCCTCGGAGTGCTCGATCTTGAGGCCCCAGGCCTCCAGCGCCACCCGCAGCTGCGCCCGGCGCCCGGCGTAGATCTCCGCCTGGGCGACGACGTGCGCGTCGTCCGACGCCGCGGCCGCCATCGCGGCCTGCACCGGCCGCGGCACCATCATCCCGGCGTGCTTGCGGACCTCGAGCAGCGCCGCGATCACCGCCGAGCCGCCGGTCACGAAGCCGGCGCGGTACCCCGCGAGGCTCGACGACTTGCTCATCGAGTGCACCGCGAGCAGGCCGGTATGGTCGCCGTCACAGACGTCAGGGTGCAGGATCGACATGCCGCGGTGGGGCGGGGCCGACAGCGCCAGGTAGCACTCGTCCGACGCCACGACCGCCCCCCGCTCCCGCGCGTAGGCGACGACCTTGCGCAGGTGCTCGACCGGCAGCACCCGGCCCGTCGGGTTGGACGGTGAGTTCAGCCAGATCAGGGCCGGTCGGCGCGGGCCGAGCGCCGTGAGCCCGTCGGTTCGCGCGGACTCCGCGCCCGCCAGCAGCGCCCCCACCTCGTAGGTCGGGTAGGCGACCTCCGGGATGACGACGAGGTCGCCCGCGGTGACCCCGAGCAGCGTCGGCAGCCAGGCGACGAACTCCTTGGAGCCGATCGTCGGCAGCACGTCGAACGGGTCGACGGTGACGTGGAAGCGGCGCGCCAGCGACCCCGCGATCGCCTCCCGCAGCTCGGGGGTCCCGTGCGTGGTCGGGTAGCCCGGCACGTCCGCGGCCGGCCCGGCCAGCGCGGCCCGCACGACGTCCGGGACGGGGTCGACGGGCGTCCCGACGGAGAGGTCGACGATCCCGCCGGGGTACCCCGCCGCGAGGGCCTTGTCGGCCGTCAGGGAGTCCCACGGGAAGTCGGGCAGGTGCAGCGATCTCACTCGTCGTGGACGACGAGCGGGAGGTCCTTGATCCACTGCGGGTCGGCCTCCACCCTGCCGACCTTCGACGCGCCGCCGGGCGAGCCCAGCTCGTCGAAGAAGTCGGCGTTCGCCTTGGTGTAGGCCGACCACTCCTCCTTCACGTCGTCTTCGTAGTAGATCGCCTCGACCGGGCAGACCGGCTCGCACGCCCCGCAGTCGACGCACTCGTCGGGGTGGATGTAGAGCATCCGCGCGCCCTCGTAGATGCAGTCGACCGGACACTCCTCGATGCACGCCTTGTCGAGGAGGTCGACGCACGGCTCGGCGATCACGTAGGTCACGGACGGTCCTCCACTCGGGCTTTCTCAGGCCAGACCAGTATCACCCGTGGTGGCCCACCACAGGCAATCGGGGCGGTGTGACTCATTGCGGCCGGGCGGGCGCAGGATGGGAACCGTGGACGGGCCGGACGATCTCGTGGGGCGCCGCGTCGCGCTGCGGCACCGGCTCGGGTCCGGGCTGCTGACCGACGCGGTCGGCGAACTGGCGACCGACGGCGGAGCGCTCGTCGTGCACACCCGGCGCGGAGCGGTCCGGGTGGCGCGGTCGGACGTGGTGGCGGTGCGGGCGGTCCCGCCACCGATGCCGCGGCGGGCGTCGTGGGCAGCGGTCGCGCGGGTGGAGAACCTCTGCGCCGACGCCTGGCCGGCACGGGTCGACCGGCCGCTCGGGGCCTGGCGGCTCCGGGCGACCGGCGGGTTCACGGGGCGGGCGAACGCCGCGGTGGCCGTCGGCCACCCGGGGGTTCCGGTTCCGGCGGCCCTGGAGGTCGTCCGCGCGTTCGCGGACGAGCACGGGGTGACGCCGCGCGTGCACACGCCGGTCGGGTCGCCGTGGGACCGGGCCGTGGCGCGCGAGGGCTGGGTGCTCGACGCCGGCCACGAGGCGGGCGCGGAGGTCGCGGTGCTGGTGGCCGACGTGGACCGGCTCGCCGCGGCCGCGCCGCAGAACCGTGACGCCGACGGGAGGCCCGGAGC
>JAEUJO010000177.1 GCA_016794615.1 Pseudonocardia sp.
GCGCGGGTCGGCGGGCCCGTGGGCGTGTCGGCCCGGCGGAGCGCGGTGATCGCGACCAGGAACAGCCCCAGGCCGCCACCGAAGGCGATCACCGTGGCGCCACGGTCGAGGTCGAACGGGCCGCCGAAGGTGATGACCGCACGGTGGAACGCGAGGGTGTCGGAGAGGGTGAGCAGCGCGATGAGGAACCCGACGGAGCCGTAGAGGGCGGGTCCGAGCAGCTGCCCGCGCAGCGTCAGCAGAGCGGCCAGGGGGCCGAGCAGCCAGCACGCCACGCCGATCCCCGCGGCACCGAGCAGCGCCGCCGGTCCGGGGGGTTCGGTGAGCACGAGCGACGAGCCGACCACGTGGACGATGTGGGCAGCGGTCACGGCGACCACGACCCCGGCCAGTGCCCACGTGGCGCCGCCCGGATGCCCGCGTTCCACGGACAGACCGCCGACCGCGTAGGTGCCGAGGAGCGCGGCGACCGTGAGCGCCCACCAGGGGAAGGGGTGCGGTGCGGTCGGCCAGACCCGGTCGCCACGCACCGTCACCTGCAGGTCGCCGACGGACAGCGGCATCGTCCAGGCCCCGCCACGGCCGGGGGGCGTGGTGGGATCGCCGAGCCGGGCGTCCGCCCAGGCCACCGACGCGCCGGGCGGGACGACCGGCTGCCGGCCGCTGTCCGTGCCCGCCCCCGGGACGCTCACCGGTTGCGTGGTGTGGTTGTCGAGCCGCAGGTGTGCCCCGCCGTCGACGACCACGATGTCCAGGCCGTCGACGGGGGGCTCGACCGCCAGGACCCGCGGCATGCTGCTGGCGACGGCAGCCGGGGTCTGCGGTCCGTGGGCTGCCGCGACCCCGCCGCCGAGCGGCAGCAGGACGACGGCGAGCAGAAGCCCGGCGGCGACGCGGGCGAGAACCGCGAACGGGGAACGGCGGCGAGTGTCGGCAGGAGCCCGGGACATGTGTACAGATCCTCGCGGTGCGGCCGCCGAGAGCGGGAACGTCGGCGCATGCTCGCTGCGCTCGGTGCGCGCTGTCAAGCCGCGGAAGACCGGGTTCGACCGGCCCGGGTCGGGCCGGTGGGCCCCCGGAGCCGACGGTCCCGGCCCGTCCGGGGCAGGCGGGAGACCCGGTGGGATTCCGGGACCGCCCGTGCCGGGTCGGTTACAGTGCGGGGGCCGACGGTCCGGGCCTGCGCTGCGGTGCGGGTCCGGGGCAAGAGGGAACCCGGTGCGAATCCGGGGCTGCCCCGCAGCGGTGAACGGGAACGACTGCCGTCATGAGCACTGGGTGCGAACCTGGGAAGCGACGGCTGGTAGGTCCGCCGGGGCTCCGGCGGGTGCCCGTGAGTCCGAAGACCTGCCGACGGTGCGCGCGCCGCCCGGCGTGCGCGGATCCGTCGGCTTCGTGGGTGAGCCGGTGTGGGGCGGTGTCTCAGTGCGGGCGCCGCCGTCGCCGTCTCGCGGGCTTGCGGATTCTCCGGAACGCACTCGGCCCGGTCGGGTCGGAAAGGCAGGACGGCATCATGACTGGTGTCTCCGCTGCGGGCGCGCGGCCCGTGGCGATCCCCGTCTCGGCGACGCTCCCATGGCTGCTGGGAGCGCTCGTGCTCGGGCTGCTGATCTACTACTTCATCGGCATCGACGAGGGGGCGGCCTCGGTGTTCGGCAACACGACGGTCGTGCACGAGTTCGTCCACGACGGCCGGCACTTCCTGGGGTTCCCGTGCCACTGACCGAGACGATGTCGGACACCGAGGCCGGTGTGCTGGCCCGGGGGCTCGTCCGGCGGGCCGCCGGGGTGGGTCTGCTGGGCGGTCTGGTGGCATTCGTGTTCGCGCGGATCTTCGCCGAGCCGCTGATCCAGCAGGCGATCGACTACGAGGCCGGCCGGGACGAGGCGCGGGCCGTACTGGCCGCGGCGGCGGGTGAGGCCGTCGAGCCCGAAGGGCCCGAGATCTTCAGCCGCGTGCTGCAGGCCAACCTCGGTATCGGCACCGGCGTGGTCCTCTTCGGGCTCGCGGTGGGCTGCTTCTTCGGTGTCGCCTACTGCCTGGCGTGGGGCCGGGCCGGACGGGTGTCGGCGCGCCGGCTCTCGCTGCTGGTGGCCGGCGGTGGTTTCCTGCTGCTGTACCTGGTGCCGTTCCTGAAGTATCCGGCGAACCCGCCGGCGATCGGGAACTCGGACACGATCGCGCAGCGGGCGGGGCTGTACGGGGTCATGGTCGTGGCGTGCGTGGTGTTCGGTGCCGGCGCGCTGTGGCTGGGGCACCGGCTGGCTCCCCGATTCGGAAACTGGAACGCCACGCTGCTCGCCGGGCTCGCCTTCGTCGTCCTGATCGGGATCGTCATGGCGTTGCTGCCGCCGCTGGGGTCGTTGTCGGCGAACGCCGGGCAGGTGGGGCCCGCGCTCACCGAGACGCCGCAGCCGTTGCGTGACCCGTCCGGGGCGATCGTGTTCCCCGGCTTCGACCCGGACCTGCTCTTCTACTTCCGGCTCTACTCGGTGATCGCCCAGGCCCTGCTGTGGGGTGTCATCGGTGTGGCGTTCGCGCCGCTGGCCGAGCGGCTGCTGGAGCGCGGCCGCGCGACCGAGGAGGGCGAGTCACTGATCGCGGGCTGACCCCACCGGTTCATCCGGCGCCGGTGACGGGCTTGCCCGACCGTCACCGGCGCTGCGGGCTCCACGGCAGGGCGACCACAGCGGGATCGCACTCGGCCACGACCTCGGCCTGTGTCGGCCGCAACGGCGGGCATCGACGCCCGCCGCTCACCCGCGGAGGTGCGATCGCAAGGACTGGTCGAACGCGGATGCGAGCCGGCCCGTTCTTGGTGGTGCGCGATTACGCTGCATTGTTGGTTTGTCGAGATTCAGCCGGGCGCGAGGAGGGGCGGCGTTCCGATTCTCAGAATCTTGACCCGGCGTCTCCGGAAGGCCCGTTATTGTCGGTGCCGGTCGCGAGAATGACTGCGTGACCGAGAGCCCGTCCGCTGCCGCGCAGCGCCTGCTGGTGCAGGCGGTCGACGCGTTGGCGGAAGCGGCGGGGTCGGCCGACGATGGGGAGCTGGTGGCGTTGCTGACCACCTGCGAGGCGGTGGCGCGGCGGTTGGACCGGGTGACGGTGGACGCGGTGGCGACGCTGGACCGGCGCGGGGCGTTCGTCGCCAACGGCTACACGTCCGCAGCGGCCGCGTTGAGCGATCTGCTCGGGTGCGAGCGGTTCGAAGCCCGCCGACGGGTGGTCGCCGCCGAGCAGGTGACGCCGCGGATCGGGCTGGACGGGAGCCCGTTGCCGGCGCGGCTGCCCGCCACCGCAGCCGTGTTCGCGCAGGGGCGGACGAGCCTGCGGCACGTCGAGGTGATCAGTCGTCTGCTGGCGACGAAGGCTGCTGGGCGGTTGTCGCCTCAGCAGTGGGGCGACGCCGAGGCGCAGCTCGCCGGCTGGGCGGCCGACTACACATCCACCGAGCTGTACAAGTGGGGTCAGGCGCTGGTCGAGCTGCTCGACCAGGACGGTGAGGAGCCTGACGACCGGCCGCCCGCGCTGGTGAACGAGCTGTTCGTGTCCCGGTTGCCCGACGGCGGTGGAAAGCTCAGGGGCCGATTCGACGACGCGGCGATGTTCGACGCCATCGCGGCGGTGATCGACGCGCACGCCAAACCCGTGATCGCCGACGATGACCGCTCGATGGCGGAGCGGCAGGCCGAAGCGCTCGCCGACGTCTGCGGCTACGTGCTCGACCACGGCGACGTCCCTCGGACCGGTGGGTATCGCCCGCACCTGAACGTGCCGATTCGCCTCGAGGATCTGGAGAACCGCGCCCGGGCCGGGTGCTTGGACTTCGGTGGTCCGGTCGCGGCGCAGTCGCTGCGGATGCTGTGCTGTGACGCGGCGGTGGTGCCGATCGTGCTGAACGGCAAGGGCCAACCGCTGGACGTGGGGCGGATGACCCGGACGATCCCGGACGGGCTGCGCCGCGCCGTGGCGGCAAGAGATCGCGGATGTGCGCACCCTGGGTGCGGCCGGCCGGTTTCCTGGTCGGAGTGCCATCACGTTCTGGAGTGGGAGCACGGCGGGGAGACGAAGCTCGACAACGTGGTGATGTTGTGTCGGCAGCATCACCGGCAGATCCATTCCACGGAATGGATCGTGCGGATCCGCGACGGGCTACCGGAGTTCGTCCCACCCCGGTGGATCGACCCGGAGCAACGGCCGCGCCGACGAGCCCTGCCGCACCCGGCGGCAGCACGGTGAACCCGAACGCGGACAGCTCCCCGCGGCCGCGATCGCGCGCCCTGTCGCGGCCGGTGCGCAGGCGACGGCTGCAGCGCCCGATCGTTCACCCGCCTGGCCTGCACCCGCGGACCGCCGGGTGCGAGGACGGAAGCAGCACGACGGGCCGGGACCGGTCCTGCGTCACTGCGGCTCGCGGCGTCCACCCGCGGCGCAGGAAGAACGGCACCGCCGCTCGTTCCACGTCCGTCAGCACGACCCACGACCGCTGTTCGCGCGCGGCCGAACGTGCGGTCGCCTCGAGCAGCGACCCGACGCCGTGGCCTCGGGCCGCCGGGTGGACGACCAGCTCGACCAGCTCGGTGCCACCGGCCAGCCACTCGTTCCGCCGGTCGGCGTCCAGCTCGGGCACGCCGTCGAGCCGGCCGACCGGGAACGGTGTCGGCGTGGGCTCCACGCGGGCGCACCCGACGATCTCGTGCCCCACCGTGGCCACGATCAGCCACGACCCGGCCACGAAGTCCGGCACGGGACGCAGCGCGGGACGTCCGGGAGCTGTCCAACTTCTTCGAGAGGAGGATCTCGGCCTACCAGGTGGGCGTGACCGGAACCGTGGCGTTCGACGAGGAATTCTGAGCGAGGGCGGTCCCGCGGGCGTCGGCCGGCAAGGCCGACTCCTGCCCGTCCAACGGGTGCGCCGCGGGTACGACGAGGTCGACCGGGTCGTCAGCCAGTATGGCTTCATGACCGCACTCGCCGCACAGCCCTGGCTGCCCGACCACAGCGCCCGCTACGTCCGCACCCTCGCGTCCGCCACGGCTGCCGGCAGCGGGTCGAAGCTGCTGGCCGAACTGGACAGGCTGGTCGACCAGAACCGGCAGATCCACGACCGCGACTGCATCAACCTCAACCCGGCGACGAACATCATGAACCCGCGCGCCGAGGCGATGCTGTCGGCCGGGCTCGGCTCGCGCCCCTCGCTGGGCTACCCCGGCGACAAGTACGAGATGGGCCTGGAGGCGATCGAGCAGATCGAGGTCATGGCGGCCGAACTCGCCGCCGAGGTGTTCGGCGCGCGGTACGCGGAGGTACGGGTGCCCTCGGGTGCGATCGCCAACCTGTACTCCTTCATGGCCGCCTGCGAGCCGGGGGACACGATCATCGCTCCACCCACCAGCATCGGCGGCCACGTCACGCACCACGGCGGCGGCTCAGCCGGGATGTACCGGTTGAACACCATCCCGGCGCCGGTCACCGCCGACCGGTTCACCGTCGACGTCCACGCCGTGGCGGCGCTCGCCCGGGAACACCGTCCGCGGATGATCACCATCGGGGCCAGCCTCAACCTCTACCCGCACCCGGTCGAGGCGTTGCGCGAGATCGCCGACGAGGTCGGCGCCGTCCTCCTGTTCGACGCGGCGCACCTGTGCGGGCTGATCGCCGGGCGCGCGTGGCCGAACCCGCTGGAACAGGGCGCTCATCTGATGACCATGAGCACCTACAAGAGCCTCGGCGGGCCGCCCGGAGGACTGATCGTCACCAACGACGCCGACCTGGCCCAACGCCTGGACGCCATCGCCTACCCGGGGCTCACCGCCAACTTCGACGCAGGGAAGACCGCAGCGCTGGCCGTCACGATGCTCGACTGGAAGGCCGCCGGCACCGACTACGCCACCGCCATGGTCGACACCGCGGCCGCACTCGCAGACCGCCTGGCCGGGCGAGGCCTGCCGGTCTTCACGGGCGCCGACGGTCCGACCCGCTCCCACCAGTTCGCCGTCGAGGCGCACACGTGGGGAGGCGGTCAACACACGGCGCGGACACTGCGCCGCGCCAACCTGCTGGCCTGCGGGATCGGACTACCGACGACACCACTCGAGGGCGACGTCAACGGCCTCCGCATCGGTACCCCCGAGCTCGTCCGGCTCGGCATGAAGCCCGCCGACATGCCCGAACTCGCCGACCTGATCGCCGACGCCCTCACCCCCGGAGCCGACCCCACCGCCCTCGCCCTCCGTGTGACGCAATGGCGCAGCACCTTCTCCGGAGTTCACTTCACCGCCTGACGCCGTCGCAGTGAACCGTCTGGGGTCTGTCAACCCAACGGTGTGCACCGTGAGGGAGGCTAACCTGACCGTCGTGGTCAGTTCCCTCCGCGCTGGTAGCGGTCACGACGACGTCGAGGAGGCCCTGGCCTTCGCCGCTGATCTCGTCAGCCACCTCGGCGAGGTCGCGACCCGACGCCAGGAGAGCGCGATCGAGCAGCTCAAGCCCTCCGAGCTGCTCTCCGGATCGGTGGTCACCGATGTCGACCTCGACCTTGAACGTGCCATCGACGACGCCCTGCGACACCGCTTCCCGCACGACGGCATCCACGGAGAGGAGGGCGCCGACCGGCCCCCGACCGACCCGCAGAGCGGCCGCACCTGGGTGGTCGACCCGATCGACGGCACCCTCAACTACGCCCGCCGCCTCGGGCCGTGGTCGGTCGTCGTCTCCGCGTGGCGCGGCCTCCAGGTCGAGTCCGTGGCGGTGTGGACCGGCGGTGCGCTCTACACCGCGGCCGTCGGCCGCGGCGCCACCCGTGACGGTCGACGGCTCCACCTCGCCGACCGAGCCGAGCCGGGCGGCATCGTACGCGCCGAAGCCTCCCTGCTCCCCGATGTCGCCGCGGCGGGCTGGCTGCCCAAGACCGTGGAGAGCTCGGCAGCCGAGATCGCCTCGATCGCCGACGGACGGGTGATGGGCACCGTGCGCCGCCGCGGGCATCCCCGCGACCTGCACGGCCCCGCGCTGCTGGTCAGCGAGGCGGGCGGCGCCGTCGTGCCGCTCGACGGCGCCCCGCTCAGCGCCGCGACCCGTGGCATG
>JAEUJO010000180.1 GCA_016794615.1 Pseudonocardia sp.
GCCCGCCGAGGCGTTCGACATCTTCGGGACGCCCACGTCGCACGGCGCCGTCGAGAATGCGGCTGAGCGGACCGGACGCGCCCCGCTGCCGCCGCGCACGGTTCCCGAGCTCCCCGACTCCCCGCTGCCGCACCGAGCCCCACCCGAGCGACACGCCGTCGGAACCACCGGGTCCGGGCAGCAGGACGCACGTCCGAAGCCCGATCGCCTCGGCGCGGACACGGGCCGCACGCTCGCGCAGCCGCCGGTAGGTCCTCGGGACCGTGCGGTCGCCGAGACGGGACCCCACCGGCCGGGCTGCGCGGGGACGCCGGCCGACGGGTCGTCGTTCGATCCGCCCGACGCACGGGTCGGCTCCCCGTCGAGGCCGCCCGGACCACCCCGGCACCCGATCCCGCCCACCACGGGTGCACCACGCCGTCCCGAGCCGCTGAGCCGTCCGCCGGCGGGTTCGGACGACGCCCCGCTCTTCGGCGAGGCGCCTGCGCCTGCCCGAGGCGAAGAACCGGCACCGGACCGACCGCGCACGGGACGTCGCCGCCGCCCGGACGCGGACGATCCGGAGACCCCCCCTCCCCCGGCAACGGACGTCGGCTCGTCGCTGTTCAACAGCACCGAGCGCGACCTGCTGGCCCAGCTGCAGGAGGAGCTCGCCGCCCGGGAACGCCGCCCCCGCCCGTACCGTCGCGCTCGCACCGACGCCGATCCCGCCGTCAACGGACACGGCCTGAACGGCCACGGGGCCAACGGGCACGACACCAACGGACACGGCACCAACGGGCACGGGACGAACGGGCACAGGAACGACCCGCCGGGCGACCGCACACCACCCGACGTTTCCGGCTGAGCAAAACGGAGCTGCCGAGCCGCAGCGCATGGGCGTGAACGCGTTCTACAGTCCGAGGATGTCCACACCTACGGTCGCCGCCCGGCCCGCCGCCACCGTGGTCCTGCTGCGCGACGCGCCGACACCTGGATCGGGCGGGGCGACGGTGCAGGTCTTCCTGCAGCGCCGGGTGACCGGAATGGCGTTCGCGGGCGGGATGACCGTGTTCCCCGGCGGCAGCGTGGACAGCGGCGATCGGCTCGACCCGGCCCTCTGGCGAGGTCCCGATCCGCAGTGGTGGGCGCACCAGTTCGGATGCACCCCGGCCGACGCGGCCCGGCTCGTCATCGCGGCGGTGCGGGAGACGTTCGAGGAGTGCGGCGTGCTGCTCGCCGGACCCGATGCCGCCGGGTGCGCCGCCGTCGACCCTTCCGCGCGGGAGGACCTGCTCGCCCGCCGGCGGGCTCTCGGTGACGTCCTGGAGGCGGCCGGGCTGCCGCTGCGGGCGGACCTGCTGGCGCCGTGGGCACGCTGGGTGACGCCGGAAGCCGAGCCCCGGCGCTACGACACCGCCTTCTTCGTTGCCGCCGTCCCGCCCGAGCAGGAGGCCGACGCCCGGACGACCGAGGCCGTCGAGGCGAGCTGGTGGCATCCGGCGGACGCGCTGGCAGGCGCGCTCCGCGGCGAGCTGCTCCTCATGCCGCCCACCCAGCACACTCTCGAGGCGATCGCCGAGCATGCCGATGTGGCGGCCGTTCTTGCGGCCGTGCACACCCGGCGGGTGCAGGTCCACCGGCCGGTGCTGCACCGCGACGGCCGACGCGTCGAGGTGACCGTGCCCGGTGCTCCCACGCTGCGGTACGACGTCAGCGGGCTGGTCTGAGAGGGTGTCGAGAAAACGGCAGGCACGCGGCAGCGGGGGACCCGGTTTCTCGACATCCTCTGCGCACCCCACGTACGGCGAGCTGCGACCGGTGACACCGCTCGCGTCGGTGCTCCTGGAACCCAACCCGTCGCCGATGACGCTGGAGGGCACCAACACCTGGGTGCTGCGCGCGCCCGACGAAGAGGGATGCGTGGTCGTCGATCCCGGCGACCACGATCCGGAACACCTGGAGCGGGTGGCCGGGCACGGTCCCGTCAGCCTGGTCCTGCTGACCCACCGCCACCACGACCACGCGGCGGGGGCACGGCACTTCGCGCAGCTCACCGGTGCCCCGGTGCGGGCGCTGGACCCGTCGCTGGTGCTGGGCTCCGAAGCGCTCGGCGAGGGCGACGTCGTGGCGGCCGCCGGGTGCGAGCTGCGCGTGCTGGTGACGCCCGGGCACACGTCGGACTCGCTGTCGTTCCTTCTCCGCGGCCCGGGAACGGAGCCCGCGGTGCTCACCGGTGACACGGTGCTGGGCCGTGGCACATCTGTCATCGCACACCCGGACGGCGCGCTGGGGCCCTACCTCAGCTCACTGCGGCGCCTGTCCGAGCTGGGGGACGGGACGACCGTGCTCCCCGGGCACGGCCCCGAGCTGCCCGACGCCCCGTCCGCCGCGCGGTACTACCTCGCGCACCGGGAGGAGCGCCTCGAGCAGGTGCGGGCGGCACTGGAACTCCTCGGTCCGCACGCTTCGCCGCAGGAGGTCGTCGAGCACGTCTACACCGACGTCGCCGAGGTGCTGTGGAGCGCGGCGGAGCGGTCGGTCCGGGCGCAGATGGAGTACCTGCGCGGCTGATGCGTGCCGACCCCGCTCCCTCCTCCACACCGCCTGATGCACCGAAAGCCGCTTTCGCTGCGTTGAACGCACTGAAAGCCGCTTTCGGTACGTTCGCGGGTGCCCGCACCCCTCAGCAGCGCGCCGGGAGCGACGCCGGCTGCGGGATCGTGGCCAGGGTGTGCCGTCGCGCCCACAGGACGACCGCGAGCAGCACGCCCGCCACACCGCCCGCCAGGAACGCCGCGGACGGGCCGGCCCGCTCCACGAGCCAGCCGGTGGTCGACTGCCCCGCGGCGACGCCCAGCGTGATCGCGGTGATGACCCAGCCGAACGCCTCCGTGGCCGTGCCCGCGGGCGTCGCGACCTCGAGCGCGAGCGACTGCGCCGTGACCTGCGGCGTGATCACCACCCCGGCCACGAGCATCACGATCGTGAGCCCGGCCAGTGAGTTGCCCGCGGCGGCCATCGCCGCGACGAGCACGCCGAACAGCCCGAGCAGCACGGGCAGGCGCAGATGCAGGGGCCGCGGCCACGGGCGCGCCGCGTAGATCAGCCCGGCCGACACGGATACCACCGACCACGCCGAGATCAGGATCCCGCCGAGAATCCGTGACCCGGACTCGGCCGCGACCGCGGGTACGCCGACCTCCACCCCGCCGACGACGACCCCGAACCCGAGCCCGGCGACCGCGACCGTCAGCACCCCGGGCCGCGCCAGCACGCCGATCATGCCGCGGGAGGCGCTCCGCGCCGCGGGCCGCGTCGCCCGGACGGCCGGGCTCAGCGCGAACCCGGTCGTGCCGACGACGGTCGCGACCGCCGCCACGAGCAGGCCGGTCCCCGGCCACGGGGCCGCGGCCAGCAGCGCGGCCAGCGCAGGCCCCAGCACGAAGAACGTCTCCATGCTGATCGCCTCGTAGTTGTATGCGACGGCGCGCCGCGCTCCGGGCGGTACCAACCGGCCCCAGAGCGCGCGGGACGCCCCCGGCAGCGCGGGCTGGACCGCTCCCGTCACCGCCGCCGCCCCGACCGCCAGGGTCAGCGGGGCGTCGACCTCGACGGCGGCGATCAGCGCAGCCGCGGCCGCGGCGAACAGCACCGCGACGGCCAGCAGCGGTCGGGTGGGGCCCAGCCGGTCGATCAGGCGCCCCTGCACGACCGACCCGAGCGCGACACCCACGAGCGAGCCGGCGGACACCAGCCCTGCCGCGGCGAACGAGCCGGTCGCGCCCTGCACGTAGAGCAGCGTCGCCAGCGCGTACATCGCGACGGGCAGGCGGCCGACCGCGGAGAACAGCGCCGGCACAGGCGCGCCTGGAGCAGTCAGCGCAGCGCGGTACGCGGAGAGGGAAGCCGACTCCCCTGGCTGCGACGTCGAGGACATGCCGTCCAGGGTGACACACCTTCTGGTACGTGCGTACCAGATATTTCCTCGGCGGCTACCGCGCTCGGCGCGCCAGCCGCTCCGGCTCGAGGATCAGCACGCTCTTGCCCTCCAGCCGCAGCCAGCCGCGGTGCGCGAAGTCCGCGAGCGCCTTGTTCACCGTCTCGCGCGACGCACCGACGAGCTGCGCGATCTCCTCCTGCGTGAGGTCGTGCGTGACCCGCAGCAGCCCCGACTCCTGCGACCCGAACTGCCGCGCCAGCTGCAGCAGCGCCTTCGCGACCCGGCCCGGGACGTCGGTGAAGATCAGATCGGCGAGCATGTTGTTCGTCCGGCGGAGCCTGCGGGCGAGCACCCGCAACAGCTGCTCGGCGATCTCGGGGCGCTTCCCGATCCACTCGCGCAGCGCCGTGCGGTCCATCGTGTAGGTACGGACTTCCGTGACCGCCGTCGCCGTCGACGTGCGCGGTCCCGGATCGAAGATCGACAGCTCACCGAACATGTCCGAGGGGCCGGCCACCATGAGCAGGTTCTCCCGGCCGTCCGGGCTCTTGCGCCCGATCTTCACCTTGCCGGTGCCGATGATGTACAGGCGGTCGCCGGGCTCACCCTCGGCGAAGATGACGGCGCCACGCGCGAACTCCGCAGGCTCGAGCGCTTGCGCCAGTATTTCCACGGCGTGGGCCTCGACCCCCTGGAAGATCCCTGCGCGGGTCAAAACATCATCCACTTGACCGCTCCTCGTCCATCTGCCCGTCGACCGCAGCCGATCATCGACGGGCCAGTCTATGGGTGCATCCGTGCTGTGTGGTGCACCGATCACACACTTCCACAGAGCAGCGGACAACCCAGAGACCGGGGGCTCCCGATCCGGTCAGGGCAACACCTTGCTCCGCCGGGCCGGACGGCGACCGCGGGTGGTGCGGTGCCGCAGCCGGAACATCTCGAGCGCGCGGTTCGTGCCCGAGCGGAACAGCGCCCGCACCTCGTCCGGGCGGGGCTGATCGAGGAGCTCCTCGAGCTCGTCCTGCCGCACGGCGGACTCACGGAGCCGGGACTCCACCCGCTCCATACCCAGGGCGAAGAACATCACCAGGAGCGGCACGAGGACGGACAGCCAGGCAGTCATCGCCCCCGATGGTCCCGCACCGCGTCGCCGGGCGCGGCACCGGGGCCCGCGGGGCGGCATGCCGATACGCATCCGTGACCCCGGCCGTCCCGACCCTGCGCATTCGGCGCAGGCCGCGCGGCACCCGGCGCTGTGCCCGCCGCCGAACGGCCGCATCGCTCCCGGGATCGCTCCCGGGGTGGAAGAGGCGGGACGCGGGCAGGTTGCCGGTGGCCGCACGTACCCTCGCGCGTGTGACCACCCCGCGCCGCCTCCCCTCCCGCGCCGCCGCCGCCAAGCTGGCCCGCCGGGTCGCCGCCGGTGAGCCAGCGTTGGGCCGCGCCCGCCGGGTCGGGCGCATGCTGCGCGAGCTCGCGGAGACCCATCCCGACGCGCACTGCGAGCTCGACTTCACCACGCCGTACGAGCTGGCCGTGGCGACGATCCTGTCGGCGCAGACCACGGACGTGCGGGTCAACGAGGTCACCCCCAAGCTCTTCGCCCGGTACCGGGCGGCGGCCGACTACGCCGCGGCCGACCGCACCGAGCTGGAGGAGCTCATCCGCTCGACGGGCTTCTACCGCAACAAGGCGACGTCACTGATCGGTCTGGGCGCGGCGGTCGTCGAGAAGCACGCAGGGTTGCTGCCGCACACGCTGGACGAGCTGGTCGCCCTGCCCGGGATCGGCCGCAAGACCGCGAACGTCATCCTCGGCAACGCCTTCGGCATCCCGGGCATCACCGTCGACACGCATTTCGGGCGCCTGGTCCGCCGCTGGGGATGGACGGCGGAGGAGGACCCGGTGAAGGTCGAGCACGCCGTCGGCGCGCTGGTGCCGAAGCGCGACTGGACGATCGTGTCGCACGAGGTGATCTTCCACGGGCGGCGGGTCTGCCACTCACGCAAGCCCGCGTGCGGCGCCTGCACCCTCGCGGCCGACTGCCCCTCGTACGGCACCGGCCCGACGGATCCGGCACAGGCGGCGGTGCTGGTCAAGGGACCGAGCCGGGAACGCCTGCTCCGGCTGGCGGGCGCCCCGGACGACGTCCCGCCGTCCGGCACACCGGTCGACGCACCGCACGCGCTCGTCGCCGGAGCTGACCAGGTCGAGGCCGCCATGGACGTCCCGTGATCCCGCGGTCGACGCGGCCCCAGACGCGTCCAGCCGGCCCGGAGCCGGGTGCGCACCCCGCTGACGGCCCGCTCGGTGCCCCGGTGTGGACGGCCGGTTCACCCGGAGGCCGTCCGTGAGCACGAGCCGCATCCGCGCGACCCGGGCGGAGGTGCTGAGCACGCTCGCGGTGGTCGCGCTCGTCGCGGTCGGGATCGTCGCGCTGTGGCCGCGCACTGCCGAGCCGCGCACCTCCGCACCGGCCACTACCGCACCGGCGGCGACGGACGCCGACCTCGCCCCGCTGCGCGCCGCCGCGGGCCTCGACCCCTGCCCGACGCCGAGCGGAGCCGCGGCGGCGGGGCCGCTGGCCGGCGTCACCGTGCCCTGTCTCGGGGCCCCCGGCACGGTCGACCTGGGGGCCGCCCTCGGCGGCCGGCCCGCGCTGCTCAACGTGTGGGCGTCGTGGTGCGCCCCGTGTCGCGCCGAGCTGCCCGCGCTGGCCGAGTACGCCCGGCGCCCGGGTGCGGTCCCGGTCGTCGGGATCGACGTCCGGGACGACCCCCGGTCCGCGCTCGCACTGCTGCGTGAGCTGGAGGTGACGATGCCGTCCGTCACGGATCCGGACGGCGCCGTGCGCCAGGCGCTGGCCGTGCCACCGGCGCTGCCGGTCAGCTTCGTGGTGCGGGCCGACGGCAGCGTCACCCGGATCGACCCGCCCACCCCGTTCACGTCCGCGGACGCGGTCGCCGCAGCCGTCGAGCGGATGCGATGAACCGGCGCACCGGATCACCCGGACCGCACAGCGGCGGCGGCGTGATGCGCCTTCAGCCCGACGCCGCGCCAGGATGGCTGCGATCGGTGCTCGACGGGATCCGCGACGTCGACGCCGCGACGCTGAGCCGCCACGACATCCCGCCACCCGCCGACGGGCGCCGCAGCGCCGTCCTCATCCTGTTCGGCCACGACCGCGACCACGGCCCGGACGTGCTGCTCACGGAGCGCGCGAGCACCCTGCGGGCCCACGCCGGTCAGGTGTCGTTCCCCGGCGGCCGCACCGACCCCTGCGACGCGGACGCCGTGGCGACGGCCCTGCGCGAGGCCGAGGAGGAGACCGGGCTCGTCCCGGAAGGGGTCATCCCGCTGGCGGTGCTGCCCGACCTGTTCATCCCGCCGACCGGGTACGTCGTCGCGCCCGTCGTGGCGTACTGGTCGGACCCGACCGCCGTGCACGCGGTCGACCCGAGCGAGACCGCCACCGTCCTGAGGGTGCCGGTGGCGGTGCTGGCGGACCCGCGCAACCGGTTCCAGGTGCGCCATCCGTCGGGATACGTGGGGCCGGCGTTCGCGGTGGCCGGGCTGGTCGTCTGGGGTTTCACGGGGGGCCTGCTGTCGGCGTTGCTGCACCTGGGAGGCTGGGAGCGGCCTTGGGATGCAACGAGGGTCCGGGATCTGGACGAGGCATGGGCCGCGGTGCGGGCCGACGGTCGGGAGGTCGCTGAGACGTGAGTGAGCGGGCGAGCTCACGGTCCACCGCAGCGGCACGGCGAGGGCGGGCGACGAGCGTCGGCAAGGAGGCCCCGTGAGTTGGGTCGACGTACTCGTCGTGCTCCTGGCGCTCATCGCCGGGGTCTCCGGATGGCGCCACGGCATGGCCGTCGCGCTGCTGTCGTTCGTCGGCGTGATCGGTGGCGCGATCCTGGGTGTGCAGCTCGCCCCGTTGCTCGCGGCGAACCTCGAGGCCAAGAACACGCAGGTCGTGGTCAGCATCGTGGTCGTCGTGGTGCTCGTCGCGCTGGGCGAGACCACGGGCGTGTACTTCGGCCGGCACATCCGCGACCGGATCAACGGCGAGCGCACCCTCACGATCGACTCCGCGCTGGGCTCCGTGCTCCAGGCGGCGACGGTGGTCGTCGCGGCCTGGCTGGTCGCGCTGCCGCTGGCCTCCGCGAGCCTGCCGGGGCTGGCCGCTGGGGTGCGCGGCTCGTCGGTCCTGCGTGCCGTGGACGAGGTCATGCCCGCCCCCGCCCGCCAGCTGCCCGCGGACCTGCGGGAGGTGCTCGACAGCTCCGGGTTCCCGGACGTCCTGAGCCCGTTCGCCCCCACGCCGATCACGCAGGTCGGGCCACCGAATCCCGCGCTGGCGAGCAGCGCCGTGGTGCAGGACGTCGAGAACAGCGTCCTGAAGATCCGTGGCAAGGCACCGTCGTGCAGCCGGCAGCTGGAGGGCACCGGGTTCGTCATCGGACCGGAGCTGGTGATGACGAACGCGCACGTCGTCGCGGGGACGGACGAGACGAGCGTGGAGGTCATCAACAGCCGCGGGCGCACCCGGGAGATGTCGGCGGCCGTGATCTCCTACGACCCGTCGACGGACCTCGCCGTGCTCTACGTCCGCGGCCTGCAGGCGCCGCCGCTCCAGTTCGCGGCCGGTCCTGCCGCGATCGGCGACGACGGGATCGTGCTCGGCTATCCGCTGGACGGCCCGTTCACCCCGACGGCGGCCAAGATCCGCGACCGGATCCAGCTGCGTGGCCCGAACATCTACGACAGCGGCGAGGTGACGCGCGAGGTCTACACCGTCCGCGCCGTGGTCCGCTCGGGCAACTCCGGCGGCCCCCTCATCCGGCCGGACGGCAAGGTGATCGGCGTCGTCTTCGGCGCGGCGCTGGACGACTCCGAAACCGGGTTCGTGCTGACCACGGCCCAGGTGAAGCCGACGCTGGAGCGGGCGCCGACGCTCACCCGCCCGGTCGACACCGGCAGCTGCGCGGCCTGAAGGCCTGGCGGGTCACCGCGGGTACATCTCGCCCGCCGCGGTCGGCTCCTGCTCGTCGACCCATTCCCAGCCCTCGCCGGCGGCCGGCCCGAGTGCGGCGTTGAGCCGCTCGACCGTCCCGTCGGTCAGCCCGGAGAGCCACACCCCCTGGTCGTCCCACAACCACGCGAGCCGGCGCCCCGTCCGCCGCGCCCGCAGGGTCCGGGCCAGCGCGACGTGCACGACGGTGCTCAGGAACGTGCCGGCCCCGTCGTAGGCGAGCACCTGCTCCCCGGCGTCGGTGGTGAGCCGGATGCACGTCGGCCGGCGGGCCGGGCCCGGCTGCTCGGCGAGCTCGACGGAGACCGTCACGGCGGCCGGCCCGCCGCCGGCCAACCGGGTGATGTCGTCGGCCTGCGCGCGCAGGACGTCGGCAGACTGCTCGCAGTGCGAGACGTGGAAGGCGAGGTTGGCGGAGTGGGCCGACGCGTCGAAGCCCGGCACGTGGAACGCCGCCTCGTCGAGCGCCGCCAGCACGCCGTCGGCGGTGATCGGCCCGCCCCGGTCGGCGACAGAGCCGCGCAGATTCGCCGGGTCGGGAGCTGACGGGGCGAACACGCCGGCCCCGGCGAGGACGGCGACGATCCGGGCGAGTTCACGCTCGGCGTCGGGCGACGGTGCGCCGGGGGACGGTTCGGGCGGGGACGGTGGGATTGTCCTCCCGGTGTCCCGCGCCCCGGTGTCCCGCGCCCCGGTGTCCCGCGCCCCGGTGTCCCGCGCCGCGGCCCGGTTCGCCCGGCGCCACCGGAGCACCGACCACGTCAGCAGCGCGCCACCCACCGCGAGCCCGAACGAGACCAGGAGTGCCGAGCCCGACCCGATCCCCAGCGCGGAGAGCCAGGTGACGGTGACGACGCCGCAGACGAGCTCGACGACCGCGACGACGTGCTCGGCCGTCCAGCGCGGTGGGTCGGCGGACGGCACGGGACGTCAGACGTCGCGGGTGATCGTCTCGTCCCGGCCCGGGCCGACGCCGATCGCCGACACGGGCGCGCCCGTCAGCTCCTCGATGCGGTGCACGTACGCCCGGGCGGTCGCCGGCAGCTCGGCGAACTCCCGGCAACCCGAGATGTCTTCGAACCAGCCCGGCAGCTCCTCGTAGACGGGGACCGCGTGGTGCACGTCGGTCTGGGTCATCGGCATCTCGTCGACCCGGCGCCCCTCGACCTCGTAGGCGACGCACACCGGCACCGTCTCCAGCCCGGAGAGCACGTCCAGCTTGGTGAGGAAGAAGTCGGTGATGCCGTTCACCCGCGCGGCGTAGCGGCCGATCACGGCGTCGAACCACCCGCAGCGACGCGGCCGGCCGGTGGTGACCCCGACCTCGCCGCCGACCTTGCGCAGCCGCTCGCCCAGCGCGTCGTGCAGCTCGGTCGGGAACGGGCCGGAGCCGACGCGGGTGGTGTACGCCTTGAGGATCCCGATCACCCGGGTGATCCGGGTAGGGCCGATGCCCGAGCCGACCGCGGCGCCGCCCGCCGTCGGGTTCGAGCTGGTCACGTAGGGGTAGGTGCCGTGGTCGACATCGAGCAGCGTGCCCTGGCTGCCCTCGAGCAGGATCGCCTCGCCGCGCTCGAGCGCCTCGTTGAGCAGCAGGCGGGTGTCGGCGATCCGGTCGGCGAAGCGGCGCCCGTGCTGCAGCACCGTGTCGACGACCTCGTCGACGTCCAGCGCCCGCCGGTTGTAGACCTTCACCAGGATCTGGTTCTTCAGCTCGAGCGCGGCCTCGACCTTCTGGTGGAGGATCTTCTCATCGAGCACGTCCGCGACCCGGACGCCGATGCGCGAGACCTTGTCCTGGTAGGCCGGGCCGATGCCGCGGCCGGTGGTGCCGATCTTGGCCTTGCCGAGAAACCGCTCGGTGACCTTGTCCATGGCCACGTGGTACGGCATGATCAAGTGCGCATCCGCGCTGATCAGCAGGCCCGACGTGGCGACACCGCGGGCCTCCAGCCCGGCCAGCTCGTCCAGCAGCACGGCGGGGTCCACGACCACGCCGTTGCCGATCACGTTCCGCGCGCCGGGCGTGAGGATGCCCGACGGGATGAGGTGCAGCGCGAAGTCCTGCCCGTCGGGCAGCACGACGGTGTGCCCGGCGTTGTTGCCGCCTTGATAGCGCACCACCCACTGCACGGACCCCCCCAGCAGGTCCGTGGCCTTACCCTTGCCCTCGTCGCCCCACTGGGCGCCGATGAGCACGATCGCCGGCATGTGACACTCCAGTCCTCGGCTTCTACGGCGCCCCGGTCCGCCGAGGTGCCGGCAGGGAAGGGTAACGGATCACGTGGGGTATGACGACGCGAGCGTGGTACTCCTGACCTGCGGGGACGGTTCGTCCGATGACGCCGGCGTCCGTCGGGGTGTTGCAGCAAGGTGGCCCTGCTCCAATCCCATTGCAGCAAGGCCACCTTGCTGCAACCCCGGCGCCGACACGCGAACAGTCGCCGTGCCCGCCCGGCCCGGTCGCACCAACATCGACCCGCTGCTGGTCAGCCCCCTGCGCAGGATCGTCGTCACCGGCTCGGACGCCGACCTCGCCGCCGTGCTCGTGCGCCTCCTGCGCCGGGACCGGCTCGACATCGAGCTCGCCTACGTCCCCGTCGACCGCCGGTCGGCGGCGGCGCGCCTCTGGGGCCTGCCGCACGGTGCCGCGGCCGCCGAGCTGGCCCGCGAGGGCGTGGCCCGCCCGGTCCCGCTGGTCCGCGACGACGCCGGCGGCGTGCTGGTCGGGCGGGGTGAGATCCGTGGCGCGGCCGGGTCGGTGCGCGGCGAGGCGTACTGCGACGGGGTGCTCGCGCTGCGCGGGTCAGCCCGAAGGCTGGTGATCACGCCGTGGCCGGACGCCGCCCCCATCCCCCGGCAGGCGGCAGGCGCCGAGCTCCTCGAGCCCGCACCCCCCGGGGTCGCGGTGCGGGCCAGACGCCGGGGCACCCCGCCCGTCGGCCGCGCCGTCCAGGTGGGCTGTCTGCCCGCCACCGTGGTGCACGACGGCGTGGTGCACCCGCGGCCCGTCACGCGGTGGGCCTGGTACCGGCACGTCGCCGACTGGCTGCTCGTCCGGCGATGACGACGGGCCTCCCCGTCTTCGACGCACCGTAGTTCCCGTCACCCGGATAACACTTCTGAAACGGCCGGTGTCCGTCGCGTTACGTCAATCGAGCTGTCAGCCCGTTTTGGGCAATCGGCCCGTTACGCAGCACGCCCGCGTGCGCAACACCCGCTTCTTAGCGTTCTTGCGCACGGGTCGCCGCCGCCCCGCGCTCCACTGATCAGTTCTGCACGGCTCGGAGGCACCCGGGGACCCTCCACGCCGCGACCCTGTCGAGCGAACCGGAAGGCACCTGGCGTGACCACACCGCGCATGCGAAGAACGGCCGTCACGGCCGTGTTCCTCTCCCTGGGCCTCGCGCTCACGGCCTGCGGGTCGAGGGTCGATCCCGCGGGCACGGCCGGGTCCACCCCCGCCGCGGCGTCGTGCGTCGACACCTCAGGATCGTCGATCAAGATCGGGTTCCTGAATTCGCGCTCCGGCACCATGGCGATCAGCGAGAACACCGTCTACAACTCGCTCAAGATGGCGTCCGACGAGATCAACGCCGCGGGTGGCGTGCTCGGCAAGCAGCTCACCGTGGTGGCCGAGGACGGCGCGTCCGAGCCCACGGTGTTCGCCGAGAAGGCCCAGAAGCTGATCCGCAGCGACTGTGTAGCCGCGGTGTTCGGCGGCTGGACCTCGTCGTCGCGCAAGGCGATGCTGCCGGTCTTCGAAGGCAACAACGCGCTGCTCTTCTATCCGGTCCAGTACGAGGGCCTGGAGTCGTCGAAGAACATCTTCTACACGGGCGCGACGACGAACCAGCAGATCGTGCCGGCGCTGGACTACCTCAAGGAGAAGGGCGCCAAGAGCCTCTTCCTGGTGGGGAGCGACTACGTCTTCCCGCAGACCGCCAACAAGATCATCAAGGCGTACGCGGCGGCGAACGGCATGGAGATCAAGGGCGAGGAGTACGCCCCGTTGGGCTACACCGACTTCTCCACCATCGTCTCGAAGGTGAAGAGCGCGGACGCCGACGCGGTGTTCAACACGCTCAACGGCGACTCGAACGTCGCGTTCTTCAAGGAGTACAAGAACGCGGGTCTGACCGCCGACGCCATGCCGGTGCTCAGCGTCTCGATCGCCGAGGAGGAGGTCGGCGG
>JAEUJO010000224.1 GCA_016794615.1 Pseudonocardia sp.
GCACCCGCGGCCCGTCGCCTGCCACGACGAGCGCGGGAGCCGATGCCCTGGCCCGCGTCCAGCGCATCCTGCAGCCGCCGGACCGGCTGCCCCGCCCGCGCGAGGCGCTTGCCCGGGCGGCGGTCGTCGCACTGGCGGCGGCGCCGCTGGTCCTGGCGACGGCGCCTGCGGTGCTCGCGCTGGTCCCCTGATCCCTCTCGCGCGACCGGCGGTACGGCCGGACCGAGATGCAGCGAAAGCGGCGTTCGGTGCGGTAGATGCACCCAACGCCGCTTTCGCTGCATCCAGGACGGGGTCAGCGGGGGCAGCGGGGGCGGCGGGTCAGCGGGGGCGGCGAGCGCTCAGCAGCACCACGGCGGCGACGAGCGCCACCGCTTCCGCAACGGCGGCCACCAGCTTCTCCGGGTACCAGACCGGCTCGTAGAGATCGGGCAGCGGGCCGATCGGGCCCAGGTCGACGTAGCGGGAGACGACGACGGCGACCAGCGCGCCGGCCGCGACGGCCGCAGCCGCTGACACCGCCACGGTCCGGTCGACGGCGAGCACCAGCAACGCGGCGCCGAGCGCGACCCCGGCCGCGACGAGGAACAGGTTCCCCGCCCCGAACGCGCCTCCACCGGCGTAGGCCGGGGCGAGGTCGGCGTGGACGTAGGCGTCGACCACCAGACCGGCGGCGACGACCAGGCGGAGCACGGGAAGCCCTGCCGGGCCCCGGCCGTGGTGCTCGCGCTGCGCACCACCACGGCCGGGACGGCCTGGATCGCTCGTGCGGTGACCACCAACCTCGACCGGGTTGGCGAACCCGCATCCGCAGCGAACGCCCACACCGCCGGGTCCGACGACGCGCCGCCAGACCCGGCGAACCCATGTGGTCACCGCGCTAGTAGCCATAGCCGGACGACGCCGCCGGGGCGGCGGGGGCCACGGCCGCCGGAGCCGGGGCCGCCGGGGCGGCGGCACGAGCCGGAGCCCCCGGGACGGCCGCCGGAGCCGGACCCCCCGGGACAGCCGCCGGAGCCGGACCCCCCGGGGCGGCCGCCGGAGCCGGACCCCCCGGAGCGGCTGCCGGAGCCGGACCCCCCGGAACGGCGGCCGGAGCCGCGTCCGCGTCGTCGTCCGGGTCGATCTTGTCGCCGCCCGCGGTGACCACGTACCACCCACCACCGAAGTTGTGGATGTCCTGGCCCTTCGTCTCGCCCGGCGCCTTGTCGCCCGCGAAGTAGTACAGCGGGTGGCCGTTGTAGGTGACCTGCCGCGAGCCGTCGGCGCGGGCGGAGGTGCCCACCAGCGAGGCCTGGACGGAGCCCGTCGTCGCGGGCACGGCGCCGTCGGCGAGCAGCGGTGGCCACACCTGGGCGCACGCGCCGGTGCACGTCGACATGTCGCCCCGGTCGGCCTCGAACAGGTACAGCGCACGGCCGGTGCCGTCGACGAGGGCGGTTCCCGGCGCCAACGCGGCGACCCCGATCCCGGTGGGTGCCGCGGCGGGAGCGGCGGTGGCGGAGACCGGGGCCGCCGCCGCGGTGCCCGGCCCGGCGAGAGCGGAGTCGAGGGCCGCGCCACCGCCGGCCAGGGCCGCGGCGGCGAGCACGCCGCCGAGGATGTACATGCGCTTCATGGGGATGCCTCCACCGGCCCTCGTGACGTGGTGGTGGGCGGCCGAGGGGCCGGGGCCGCCCACCGCCCCTTGCACGCGCCGCCGGTGCCGCGGCGTTCACTGAACGCCGGTGTAACTACTACTCGTATTAGTAGACATGACGATGGTTCTCCTCCACCCGCGCGCGACCGCCTCCGGCGAGGCGCTGCGGGACCTCTACCGCGACCACGCGACGGCCCTCCTGCGGTACGCGAGGTGGTTCACCGACGACCAGGCGGCCGCCGAGGACGCCGTGCAGGAGACGTTCCTGCGGGCCTGGCGGCACCTGCCCCGGCTGCTCGCCGACGAGCGCCCGTTGCGGCCGTGGCTGCGGCAGGTCCTCCGGCACGTGCTGATCGACGTCGACCGGACGGCCCGGGCGAAGCGGGAGACCCTGCACGACACCATGCCCGTGGAGGGCGAGGTCGACGGCGGCTACGAGTCGCTGCTCGACCGCGGTGTGCTCGCCGCGGTGCTGCGTGACCTCTCGCCCGCGCACCGCGAGGTGCTGGTGCAGACCTACTACTGCGACGCCCCGGCCGAGCGGGTCGCCGCCCGGCTCGGCATCCCCACGGGAACGGTCCGCTCGCGGCTCTACTACGCCCTGCGCGCGGTGCGCGTCCAGCTCGACGCGCTCGCCGATGTGCCGGGCCCGGCATGACCCGGCCGCGCGCCGGCTGGTGCGACCCGCGGTGGGTACGCCACAGTGCAGCATGGCCGCCGGTGAGGTCCGTCCCGAGCCGGCCTACCCCGACTGGGAGTCCGTGTACCGGGACAACGTCGAGCGGGTGTACCGGATGCTGTTCGCCCGGGTCGGCAACCGCGCCGACGCCGAGGATCTGACCGCCGAGGTGTTCCTCGCGGCGCTGCGCCCGTTGCGCGTCTCCGCGAGCGTCGGCGAGGTCCGGGCGTACCTGCTGGCCACCGCCCGCACGGTGCTCGCCGGCCACTGGCGGCGCACGTTGGGCCTTCAGGTGACGACGCTGGACGACGCGCAGGAGACGATCGCCACCGGGCCGCCCGCCCCGACGGATGCGCCGCACCGGGCGGCGGCGATCCTGGACCGGCTGCCCGGGAACTACCGGCGGATCCTGGAGCTGCGGTTCATCGAGTCGTGCTCGGTGCAGGAGGCCGCGGCGCGGCTCGGCACCAGCCCGGGGAACGCGAAGGTCCTGCAGCACCGGGCCCTGCGCCGGGCCGCGGAGCTGGCCCGGGAGGAGCCGGGCCGATGAGCACGAGCGCGGCGGTGGGCGGCTGTGGGACGGTACAGCCGTGACCGCACGCGGGCTGCGCCGCCACCTCGACGACCTCGTCGCGGGACGCCGGCCGCGGCCGTTCCGGGCCTCCGAGGCCGACGCGGACGAGCTCCGCGTCGCACTCGAGCTGCGCGCCACCCGGCCGGACGCGGACGCGCCGCGGGAGGGCTTCGTCGCCGAGCTGCACCGGCGGCTGGCCGCCGAGCTCGACGCCCCACCGGCCGCGACCACCGCCACGGAGACCACCGCCACGGAGACCACCGCCACGGAGACCACCACCGCAGAGACCACCACCGCAGAGACCACCACCCCCGAACCCGTCCGGCTCCGGACCGGGTCGCTCGGCCGCCGTCGGCTGCTCGTACAGGGCGCAGGCCTCGCGGCCGCATCCGCCGCGGCGGGTGCCACGGTCGGCCATCTGCTGTCCCGCGAGACCGCACCCGGGCAACAGGAGCTCGACCCGACGACCGGCACCTGGCAGACCGTCGCCGCGAGCACGGACCTGCCCGATGGCCTGGTCCGGGCCTTCGACCTGGGCTCCACCGCCGGGTTCGTGCACCGCGCGGGCGGCGTCCCGCAGGCCGTGTCGGGGACGTGCACGCACCTCGGCTGCCACCTGCGGCTCGCCCCCGCAGGCATGCTCGCCTGCCCGTGCCACACCACCGTCTTCGCCGCGTCCGGCGAGGTCGTCACCCACCAGCTGCCGAACGCGCCCCGCCCCCTCCCCCGGTTCGCGACCCGCGAGGTGGACGGTGCCGTCCAGGTGTACGCGCCGCCGCCGACCGTCTGACCGGGCCGCCACCGACCGTCTGACCGCGCCGCCCGCCTGACCGCGCCACCCGCCTGACCGCGCCACCCGCCTGACCGCGCCACCCGCCTGACCGCGCCACCCGCCTGACCGCGCCACCCGCCTGACCACGCCGCCCACCTGACCACGCCGCCCACCTGACCACGCCGCCCACCTGACCACGCCGCCACCCACCTGACCACGCCGCCCACCTGACCACCTGACCGGGCCGCCCCGCGCCACTCCCCGGAACGAGGGGCCCGCCTTGCACGGACCCCGGGCCACCGACCATTCTTCGATCACCCACGAGTGCGGTGCGCCCGACGACACCGACGCGCGTGGGACGACGCCGAGGGCCGATCCGTGACGGAGAGTCGATGTCTGACGAGCAGGCTCACGAGCCCAGCGAGATCACCTACGCGGAGTACTTCCACCCCGCGCGACCGAGGAGCCTGCGCTACCGCACCCGGGTAAAGCAGCGGTTCGAGCGCCACACGGTCAGGACCGACGGGCAGCCGAACGGCCGGAATCCCGCGTACGTGTCGTGGCTGCTCAGCCAGTCGATGCTGGCCGACGCGAACACGATCAGCCGGCAGTTCTCCGGGCAGGGCAGCATGTGGCAGAACCCGTTCGCCAACCCCGATCCGCGGCACGCGGTCGAGTCGGCGTCGGTGTGGTTCACCGCCTACCCGATCTCGCTGATCAGCCGCCCCGGCGAGTCGTTCCTCGCGGCGCTCGGCGACGAGGAGCTGTGGAAGGCGTTCTCCGCCATCGGGATCGACGCCGTGCACACCGGGCCGGTGAAGCGGGCGGGCGGGCTCGCCGGGTGGCGGCCGACCCCCAGCGTCGACGGGCACTTCGACCGGATCAGCACCGAGATCGATCCCGCGTTCGGCACCGAGGCCGAGTTCCGGGCGATGTGCGGCATGGCCACCTGGTACGGCGGCGCGATCATCGACGACGTCGTGCCCGGCCACACCGGCAAGGGCGCGGACTTCCGGCTGGCCGAGATGAAGCACGCCGACTACCCCGGCATCTACCACATGGTCGAGATCGAGCCCGAGGACTGGATCCTCCTGCCCGACGTCCCGTCGGGGCACGACTCGGTCAACCTGGACGCCGCGAGCGAGGAGGCGCTGCAGAAGGCCGGCTACATCATCGGGCGGCTGCAGCGGGTGATCTTCTACGCCGAGGGCGTCAAGGAGACGAACTGGAGCGCGACGGCGCCGGTCATCGGCACGGACGGCGTCGAGCGCCGCTGGGTGTACCTGCACTACTTCAAGGAGGGCCAGCCCTCGATCAACTGGCTGGACCCGTCGTTCGCCGGGATGCGGCTGGTGATCGGCGACGCCCTGCACTCGCTGGCCGACCTCGGGTCGTCGGCTCTGCGGCTCGACGCGAACGGCTTCCTCGGCGCCGAGCGCAGCCGGGACGGGCTGCCGGCGTGGTCGGAGGGGCACCCGCTGTCGGAGGCGGCGAACCACCTGATCGCCAGCATGGTCCGCAAGGTCGGCGGGTTCACCTTCCAGGAGCTCAACCTGACGATCGACGACATCCGCGCCACCGGCGAGGCCGGCGCGGACCTGTCGTACGACTTCGTGACCCGGCCCGCCTACCAGCACGCGCTCGCCACCGGAGACACCGAGTTCCTGCGGCTGTGCCTGCGCACCTGCCTCGACGTCGGGGTCGACCCCGCCTCGCTGGTGCACGCCCTGCAGAACCACGACGAGCTGACCTACGAGCTGCTGCACTGGTCGCAGGGTCACTGCGACGACCTGTTCCCCTACCGCGGCACCGAGGTCACCGGCGCCGACCTCGGCGACTCCGTGCGCCAGGACATGTGCCGCCACCTCACCGGCGACGCCGCCCCGTACAACCTCGTCTTCACCACGAACGGGATCGCCTGCACCACCGCCACGGTCATCGCCGCGTCGCTGGGCATCACCGACCTGAGCACGATCGACGAGGCCGACACCGCCCGCATCCGCACCGCGCACCTGCTCCTCGCGATGTACAACGCGCTCCAGCCGGGGGTCTTCGCGCTGTCGGGCTGGGACCTGTGCGGGATGCTGACGCTGGCCCCCGACGAGGTGTCCGAGCTGCTGGAGAGCGGCGACACCCGCTGGATCAACCGGCCCGCGCACGACCTCATGGGCGCGAACCCGCGCGCGACGAAGTCGTCGGCCGGCATGCCGCGCGGCACCAGCCTGTACGGCCCGCTGCCCGAGCAGCTCGCGGACGAGACGAGCTTCGCCCGCCAGCTCCAGGCGATCCTCGCCGTCCGCGGGCGCTACGGGGTGGCGACGAGCCGCCAGATCGACATCCCGGACGTGTCGCACCGGGGCATGCTCGTGATGGTGCACCGGCTCGCCGACCCCGAGCAGCTGGGGCTGACGGTGCTCAACTTCGCGAACGAGCCGATCGCCGGCACGGTCCGCTCCGAGCACCTCGTGCCGGGCAGCGCGGTGACGGACATGTTCCACGACGACCTGGTGGCGACGGTGGACGACCTGTCGAGCTTCCACGTCGAGCTGCGGCCGCACGGGGGGATGGCGCTGCTGGTGACGCCCGAGGAAGCCGAGGAGTGATCGCCGTCGCGGTGACATGCCCTGCACCCGTGCACGGCATGTCACCCGTTCGCTGATCATGCCGCCTTGCCGTGCGTCGACACCAGGTGGCACGGTCGCGCCGTGAGTTCCTCGCGCACCCCTGTTCCCCGGCGAGCGGTCATCGCAGCGATGGCGGGGATCGGGGCCACGGCGGCGTGCGCCCCGGCCGCCGGACCCGCCACCCCCGCACCGACGGCCGAACCCGGCAACGGGCCGAGCACGGGTGCGGGGCTCCAGCCGGCTCCGGCGTCCCGCGCCCCCCGGCCCGTCGCGAACGTCTCCGACATCCCCGTCGGCGGAGGTCGCGTCTTCCCCGACCTCCGGGTGGTGCTCACCCAGCCCGCCCGGGGTGAGTTCCACGGGTTCAGCATCGTCTGCACGCACGACGGGTGCGAGCTGAACGCCGTCGCCGACGGCACCATCGACTGCCCGTGCCACGGCAGCCGCTACGCCATCACGGACGGCTCGGTCGTGCGGGGCCCGGCACGCACCGGCCTGCGGACCTACCCGGTGGCGGTCGACGGTGACGAGATCGTCCTGCTCTGACCCCATCCCACACAGGACCCGGGCCGGCACAGAGGGGTCACGACCGGTGTGCCGGCCCCGCGATCTGAGTGCCGGCCCGGGCACCCGGCCGGGCCGCCTACCGGAACGGCACCGTGATGCAGGCCAGCCGCGCACCCGCGGACCCGGCCTGCCCCGGGGCGGTGCCGGTCGTCTCGGCCTCGTGGATCACGATCGACGCGGGGGCGCGGTCGGTGAACGTGAACGGCACCTCTGCCCGCGCCCCGCCGGCGCCGGTGCCGTCGGTGCGCAGGTCGAGCCAGATCTCGTTCTGCGGGTTGGCGTAGGCCGGGTCGGTGGAGGGCTTCCCGGGTGCCGCCGCCGGGTCGACCTGGTTCTGGAAGTGCGGGCCTGCCGCGTCGCCGGTGGGCCCGCAGGGCGTGACGTGCGCGTGCGCGGCGTACCCCCGGCTCGGCAGCAGCCCGTCGACGTCCAGCCGAACCTCGGTCGAACTGCCGTGGGCGTCGACGCCCACCTTGATCGTCGCGCCCTCGGGGGCCAGCGCGGGGTTGTAGGTGAAGGCGGTGCCGGCCCGTTCGGGCGGGGCGAGGACGCCCTCGGCCCCGGCGGTCGCCGGGGTACCGGTGGACGCCGCAGGCACCGCCGCGGACGCGGCCGGCGCCGCTTGGCCAGAGCCCGAGCCGGACCCGCAGCCCGCCGCCAGGAGCGCGGCCCCCGCCACGAGGAGCAGCCTGCCACCGCGCAGCCCGCGTGAGCCTCGTCCGAATGTCCCCATCGTCGTTCCCCCCAGTCTCGTCCGCCCGGGCACCGTCCACCCAGGTCCGTCCATCCGCGTGTGGCTACCTCGCGTCCACGACCTCGGCCTCCAGGCGCTCGCACGTCCACACGACGACCTGCGCGGCGTCGCGGACGCGCGCCGTGACCACCGGGTGGGCCGCGATCTGCCGCCACCTGGCCGCCTCCGCCGCCGCCGCCGCACGCGCCTGCCCGGCCGTGGCGTCGGCGCCGAGGCCGAGGCGGGCGCGGGAGTCGTCACCGTCGGCGCCGAGGAGCCGCTCGGCCGCGTACCGCTGCTCCTCGGGGAGGTGCAGGTCACCGGAGCGCAGCACGTCGAGAAGCTCGAGCTCGCGCAGCTCGTGCGCACCCGCCCGGACCCGTTCCAGCTGGTACTGCAGCCGGTGACCGTCGTCGACCGGCGGCGGGGTGGCCTGCAGGAGCGCGGCGATCCCGGCCAGCACGGACCGGCTGCGCAGCGCGTCGGAACGGGACAGGAACCGCGACCCGATCAGCTCCTGCAGCTCCCCCAACCCGCTGTGCCGGACGAGCGCGCCCGCGAGCTCGGCGTGGGTCTCCCCCTCGCCGCCCCGCACGAGCCGCACGGCCCGGCGCGCGCCGAGCGGGCCGAGGCGTTCGAGCAGCGCGGCGGCGATCTCCGGCTCGGCCTCGGTGGCCGACGCCGGAGCGAGTGTCGCCGGTCGGGTGCCCGCGGCGGCGAGGGCGTGAGCCACCCGGCCTGCGCGGTCGGGTCGACCTTCGCCCGGCTGCGGCGTGCTCGCCACCCACTGCCGCAACCGGCGGTGCTCGTCGTCGCCGAGGCGGGCGGCGGCCACCGCGGTCGCCGGCGCGACGGGCACGACGGCGTGACAGACGCGGCGCACGGCCGGGTCGTCGCCGAACTCGCGCACCGCCCGCTCCGCCACGGCCCCCGCCTCGTCGGCGACCGCGAGTACCGCGATCGCGCCCCGGTGTCCTGCGGCGTCCAGCAGATCGAGCAGCGCCAGGTCCGCGGGACGCCCGTAGTGCAGGAGCAGGACGACGGCGTCCGCCGTCGGCGCATCACCGGGCGGGCCGAGCGGGGCCGGGTCCGAGGTGTCGGGAACCGGGACGTCGATGATCGTCATCGCCCGCAGGGCGGGCGCGTTCAGGGCGACGACCACGTCGTCCGGCCGGGCGTCCCGCTGGTCGCCGAAGGCGTACCGGACCTGCACCCGCCCGCCGTCGTGCGGCCGGGGGACGTCGGGGGTGCCGATCAGCGCCTCCACGAGCATCCGACGGCCGTCGTCGACGGTCGCGAGCACGGCGATCCGCACGGGCGCGTCGAGCCGGTGGGCCAGCTCGTCGAGACGTCGCTCGGTCGGGCTGCCGCGGTAGGCGGCGCGCGCCGACCGGACCAGCTCCCGCACGTGCCCGGCCAGGCTCGTCGGCTCGTCGACGGCGGCAGGCACCGGGTCACCGGACACCGCGTGGTCGCTCCCGGCCGGCGGCCCGGCCGCACCGGTCGCCGGCTCGACGCGCACGGGCTCGTCCGTCCCGGCATCGACCGTCCCGGCCACGGAGGTCTCCGCGACCGGGGACGGGGCGACCTGCCCGCCGGCAGCCGGCCGGGGCCGGGACTCGGCGACGGCCACCGGCGGCGTGGTGCTCCGGCTCTCCGCAGGCAGCGGGACCGTGCCCTCGACGGTCGTCCCCTCCCCCGGCGCCGACCGGACCACCACCCGGCCGCCCACCGCCGACAGCCGCGCCGTCATGTTGCGCATGCCCCGCCCGCTGCCGGGCTCGGCCGGGTCGATCACGAAACCCGGGCCCTCGTCGTGCACCGTGAACACCAGCGCACCGGACCGCTCGGTGAGCCCGACCTCGATCGGCGCGCCCGGGGCGTGCTTGCGCGCGTTGCCCACCGCCTCGGCGCAGCAGAACCAGACGGCCGCCTCCACGTCGGCGGGGAAGCGCCGGGTCGGCGCGAGCCCGCCGTCGTCGAACCCGACCGGCGGGTGGGCGGCACCCAGATCGGCACGCAGCGCGGCGAGTAACCCCTTCTCGGCCAGCACCAGCGACGACACCCCGTCCGCGGTCGCCGCGAGCACCGCCTCGGCGTCGGCGAGCTGGCCGGCGAGCTTCGCGAGCCAGGTGCGGGCCTGGTCGAGGTCGCCGGTGGCGACCTGGTGCTCCACGAGGCCGAGGGTCAGCCGCAGCGACACCAGGTGGTGCTGCGCTCCGTCGTGCAGGTCGCGTTCGATGCGCCGGCGCTCCCCGTCCATCTCCGCGACCGTCCGGCGGCGGGACACGGCGATCTCCTCGGCGTGCGCGAGCGCGGCGCGCAGCTGGCGCTCCAGCTCGATCCCCGACCGGCTGGCCTCGAGGACGACGCCGAGGCCGTCCGCGATGTCGGTGAGCAGATGGGAGCGCTGGGCGTGCAGGCCCGAGACCGCCTGCCGGTCGACCGCGAGCACCCCGACCTGCTCGGCGGCGTGCCGGATCGGCACCTCGACCGGGTCTGCGGTGCCGAAGCCGGCGACCCGGTCGGTCCACTCGTAGGTGCGGTCGCGCAGGCCCGGCCGCCGCACCGTGAGCCGGCACAGCCCCGCGCCGAGGCCACGCGCGACGGCCTCGGCGACCCTCGCCAGGTCCGGCGCGGTCGCCGAGGCGCCGGTCGACGGCAGGGAGGAGCGGGTGAGCGCCGTGATGTCGGCGAGCACCCGGTAGGGCGCGGGCCGCGTCCCGTAGAGGAGCCGGTCGACGACCCGCTCGGCACGGACGTACAGGGGTCCGAGTGCCAGCGCGACCAGCGCCGTCGCCGCGACCGCCGCTCCCGTGGTCCCGAGCACGTCGGCGGCGATCGCGCGCAGCACGACGAACCCGCCGCCCCCGACCGCCGTCACGAGCAGCACCGCGAGACCGCGGCTGAACCAGCGCTCGGCGGTCCACAGCCGGTCGTGCCGGGTGGCGACCAGGACGACGACCGCGATCGCGGCCGATGCCAGCCGGGAGAACCAGAACAGCAGGGCGATCGGCGCCTCGGGAGCGCCGTGCGCGGTCGGGTCGACCAGCGTGAGGGCCGGCGTCTCACCGAGCACGTCCAGCAGCACCGTGACGATCCCGAGCACCATCGCGACCGCGAACCCGCCGACGAGTGTGCTGAACAGCAGGCGGGCCTGCGTGCGCGCCTCGGGGCCGGGCCCGCGGCGGACCCGGCGGGGCAGCACGACCAGCCCCACCGCCGGTACCAGGAAGCCGAAGAACAGCACGCAGCTCGTGGTGTGCGGGAGCAGCGCGGTGCCCAGCCCGACGAGCAGGGTCGTGACGGTGCCGACGACCGCCAGTGCGCCGCGGGCGGGCCGGGCCCCGGGCAGCCCGTCCCACGACGGGCTGGGGAACAGCAGCAGCGCGAGGATGTACGCGGCGCAGGCGATGCTGTGCAGCACGACCTGGTGCAGCTCGGTCACGACCAGCCCGGTGGCCGTCTCGATCGCCCGGGCGGCGGCGTGGGCCTGCAGGTTGAACGCGCCTGCCGACCCGACGAGCGCGACGGCCAGGAGCCGGATCGGCCAGGTCCGCATGCCCGGCCGGCGCACGCCGGCGCCGAGCAGGACGCCCGCGAGCACCAGGTTCAGCAGGCTGAACCCGTAGTCGAGCACGGCCTGGCTCAGGGGCTCGCTCGCCGGGGCGGCCGCGGCGATCGCCCGGCCCCACGTGCTGCCTGCCGCGCCCGCCGCGGCGACGGACCGCCCGACGGCAGGCCAGTACTGCGCGGCGGCCGCGGCGGCACCCAGCACCAGCCACCCCATCGAGACCACGGTGCTCACCAGGAGCAGCGCGCCCACCGCCACCCGGGCGGCGAGTTCACCGCCCGGGGCCCGCGGCCCGGCCCCGCGGGCCCCCGGTACGGCGCCCGGAACGGACACGACGCCCGTCACCCGGCGGTCCCGGAACCCGCTCCGACCTCCACGAACGGCTCGAGCCGGTCCGGCAGCCACGCCACCACGGTGACGCCCGCCGCGTACTCGGCGACCTCGACGTCGCCGCCCAGCGCCGCGAGGCGCTCGATGTCACCGGCCAGCTCCGCGCGCAGCGTGGCCGCCGAACCGGGGCCGAGCTCGGGGTCGTCGACGCGCGCCGACAGCCGTTCGTCGCGGTGCTCGAGGTGCACGTGCAGCTCGGTGTGCGCGGGCCGGTCACCCAGGTGCGCCACCGCCGCCGCCGCGAGGTAGTAGATCCCCGACTCCACCTCCCACGCCAGCCGCTGCGGGACCTCGCCGGTCAGCCGCACCGTCCGGGGCAGGTCGGCGATCACCTCGTCCAGCGCGGCGACCGGGCCCTGGTCGCGCAGCACCGCCGGGTACACGCCACGGGCGATCACCCGGAACCGTTCCAGCAGTTCGTCCAGCGCGACCCGGGCCCGCCCGAGCGCGTCCAGCGCGACGTCCGGCTTCGCGGCCGCGTCCAGTCCGTCCGCGGCGCCGTCGAGCGCGTCGTGCAGCGCAGCGAGCCGCTCCGTCGTCGCGTGGGACAGCTCGCCGATCAACCGCCGTCGTTCCACCTCCCGGGCCCGGGTCAGCCGTCGCCGCGACTCGCGCAGCTGCGCGGACAGCTCGTCAGCCTGACGCACACGCTCGTGCAGCTCGACCCCCCGCTGCACGCTGCGCAGCAGGAGGCCGGCACCGTCGGCGACGTCCTGCATGAGCTGCTGGTCCGCCGGCGTGATCGGGGCGTCCGGCTTCTCGATCGCCAGCGCGGCGCGCAGTTCCGTACCGTCGAGCACGGGCACCACGTGATCCGTGTCGGGGCGGGCGAGCAGCACCGCGAGGTTGTCCGCGACGGCCGCAGGCAGGCCGTCCGCCGGGAACGAGGCGCTCTCGACCAGCCGGTCGTCGACGACCAGCCACACCACGGCGCGCTGCGCGCCGGTGCCTTCGGCGAGGACCTGCGCGAGCCCGGGCAGCGCCTCCTCGAGCGAGCCGGCCCCGACCCGCGCCGTCGTCTGGGCGAGCACCGAGTACGGCGTGGTGAGCCGGTGGTGGGTGAGCCTGCGGACGAGCCGGTCGATCGGCTCGCGGGCGACGACCATCCCGGTCGCCGCCACACCCGCCGCGACGAACGGCAGCAGCAGCCGCTGCCCGTCGCCCACCACGGGGTCGAGGACGACCACCAGCAGCAACCACACCAGGCCGGTCCAGCCCGCAACCAGCAGCAGCCGCACCAGCCTCGCGACGAGTGCGCGGTTCACACCGGACCCCCGTCACTCGCCGTCGCGCTGGGAGCGGAGGTAGGTCAGGACGGCGAGGACCCGCCGGTGGTCCTCCGCGACGTCGGCGTGCAGCCCGAGCTTGCCGAAGATGTTCGCGATGTGCTTCTCGACCGCCTTGGGCGTGACGAACAGCTGCCCGGCGATCCCGCCGTTCGACCGGCCCTCGGCCATCAGCTTGAGCACGTCGGTCTCCCGCTCCGAGAGCGCCGCCACCAGATCCTTGCGCTCGGCCCGTGGCCGCTCGACGAGGCGCTTGGCCAGCAACGGCTCGATCACGATCTCGCCGTCCCCGATCCGCGTCAGCGTGTCGGTCAGCACCTCGACGCTGCCCACCTTCTCCTTGAGCCGGTAGCCGATGGCATCGGTGCCGATCTCCAGGATGCGCATGAGGTAGTGCGACTCGGCGTAGTGCGAGAGGAACAGCAGCCCCATGTCCGGGTGCGCGGCCCGCAGCCGCTCGGCCGTCACGAGACCGCCGTCCGGCTCGGGCGGCATGCGGATGTCGAGGATCGCGATGTCCGCGGGCCGTGTGCGCAGCATGGCGACGAGCTCGTCGCCGCCCGCGGCACACGCGACGATCTCGTGACCCGCTGCCTTGAGCAGCATCAGCAGGCCCTCACGGAACAGGGCGCCGTCCTCGGCGAGGGCTACACGCATGGGATCCTCACAGTGATCAGGGCATCGCCTGCCGGAGACTCGCCGAGTGCGACGGTGCCGCCGAGCAGGCGTACGCCGTCGTGGATGGTGCCAGCATCGCAGGCGTCGACGCCCGAGACGAGCACGCGGAGCACGTCGGCCTGGCGGCGGATGACGACCTCGACGGGCGTCGCCGCCCCGTCCGACAGGCAGCCGAGCACCGCGAAGTAGACGGCCCCCTCGACGTCCGGGCCGAACCGCTCGTCGGGCGCGTCGATCCGGACCGGCACCGCACACCGCCCGGCGGCCTCGCGCAGCGCGGGGCCCAGCCCGGCCTCGTCGAGCAGCGGCGGGTAGAGCCTGCCCGCGATGTCGCGCAGCTCCTGCAGCACCAGGTGCAGCTCGTCCTGGATCCCCTCGACGGCCGTCCGGAGGTCCCGCGCCTCGTCGGGGTGCAGGTGGGAGAGCAGGCCGAGGCGCAGGGTGAGGGCGGAGACCCGCAGCGCCGCACCGTCGTGCAGCCGACGCTCCAGGTCGCGGCGAGCGGCCCACTGCCGCTGCGCCATCCGCCGGAGGCGCGCGACCTCGTCACCGGCCGGGGGCTCGAGCATCGGCGGCGCGGGATCGAGGGCCATGCTGCGAGTCTGGCGGGGGCGTCCGACCGCTCACAGGGGGTCGCCCCCCCGCGGAGGTAGGGTTTCCCCCACCGTCCGGTGCGGCCAGCCGTATCGAAATCGTTGCCGCACGTCAATACGGTAATGCCAGGCTGCGGTATCTCGATCCGGGTTTCGATACTCGATATCATCGAGGCTTCCGAAGGGGGCGACAACCGTGTCGGACGGCGTGGGCGCGTACAGCCTGGGGGTGGACCTCGGCACGACGTTCGTCGCGGCCGCGGTCGCCCGCGATTCCCGGGTGGAGATGATCACCCTGGGGGATCGCACGGTGGTCGCGCCGGCGGTGGTCTACGCCCGCGACGACGGCTCGCTCGTCACGGGCGAGGCCGCGAACCGCCGAGCGGTGAGCAACCCGGACCGGGTCGGCCGGGAGTTCAAGCGCCGCCTCGGCGACCCCACGCCCGTGATGCTCGGCGGCACACCGCACGCGGTGACGTCGCTGCTCGCCGCGCTCCTCTCCGACACCGTCGCGAAGGTCACCGAGACCGAGGGTGCCCCGCCGGCGAACGTCGTGCTCACCCACCCCGCCAACTGGGGCCCCTACCGTCGCGAGCTGTTCGAGGAGGTCCCGCAGCTCGCGGGCGTCCCGCAGGTGCGGATGATCAGCGAGCCCGAGGCGGCCGCGGCCCACTACGCGGCCGCCCGGCAGCTCGGCGACGGCGACACGGTGGCCGTGTACGACCTCGGCGGCGGCACGTTCGACGCCACCGTGCTGCGCAAGCGCGCGGGGATCAACGCTGCCGGCATCGACATCCTCGGCAGCCCCGAGGGCATCGAGCGGCTCGGCGGCGTCGACTTCGACGACGCGATCCTCGCCCACATCAACTTCAGCTCCGGTGGTGCGCTGAGCGAGCTGGACCTGAGCAACCCGCAGACCGGCATCGCCCTGGCCCGGCTGCGGCAGGACTGCATCGCGGCGAAGGAGGCGCTCTCGATCGACACCGAGGCGTCCATCCCGGTGTTCCTGCCGAACCGGCACTTCGACGTCCGCCTCACGCGCGGGGAGTTCGAAGACATGATCCGCGCCCAGATCGAGTCGACGATCGGCGCGCTGACCCGCACGCTGCGTTCCGCGCGTGTCGAGCCCGCCGACCTCAGCGCGGTGCTGCTGGTCGGCGGCTCCTCCCGGATCCCGCTCGTCGCCCAGATGATCACGGCGGCGCTCAACCGGCCCACGCTGGTCGACGCGCACCCCAAGTACGCCGTCGCGCTCGGCGCGGCCACGGTCGGTGCCGAGCTCGGCGCGCCGGACACGCGGGTGGACGGCGGTGCCCGGGCATCGGCCCCGCCCGTGCCCACGGAGGCGCCCGCCGCACCGGCTCCCGCGGCCGCACCGCCGCCCCCGGCCGAGCGGGCCGACGCGGCGGCCCCCGTCGGCGCGCTCGCCCCGGCCGCCGCCTTCGGGGCAGGCTGGATCGGCGGCCGCGCACCGGAGGGCGGATTCGGGACGTCACCGTTCGGACCCGTCGACACGCCCGCCGCGCCCGAGCAGCCCGCGACCGAGAGCCGTCCCGGCAGGCCGCCGTATCCCGACCTCCCCCCGCCCCCGTACAACGGCGGTCCACCGGGGAACGGTGGGCCGCCGGGGAACGGCAACGGCGGATGGTCCCCGCCCCCATCGGTCACGCCGGCCGTCGGCTTCACCGGCGGCACCGGCGGGCCGCCGCCCCCGCTCCCGCCCCCGCCGCGAAAGGCTGCGAGCTCGTCGCGGCGTCGTCCGCTGATGGTCGCGGCGCTGGTCGCGGCGCTCGTGCTGATCGCAGGCGGGATCACCTACGTCCTCCTCCGGTCGCCGTCGGCCACCTCAGGAGTCACCGCAGGCGCGCCCACACCGGTGTTGTTGCCCGCGCCGGCGCAGAAGCCGGCCGACAAGCAGCCCACGGTCGCCGCGAGCGTGCCCATCCCGGCGGTCGCCGGGGAGATCCCGGTCGGCAGCACGCCGGGCTACGTCGCCATCGCGCCCAACGGCACGTTCGCCTACGTCGCGAACCGCGCGGCCGGGGTGGTCACCGTCGTGGACACCGCGATCGACAAGGTCGTCGCGACGATCCCGCTGCCGGACGGCCCGCCGCAGTACCTCGCGTTCGCCCCGGACGGCTCGCGGCTCTACGTCAGCGTGTTCAAGGACTCGGACCGGTCGATCAACGAGGTGGCCGTCCTCGACACGCGGACCAACACCGTGCTCACCACGATCAAGGTCGGCACCCGGCCCTACGCGCTGGCCGTGAAGCCGGACGGATCGGAGATCTACGTCCCGAACCACGACTCGAGCACCGTCTCGGTGATCGAGACCAAGGGCGACACACTGGTCACCGACATCCGGGTCAAGCCGAACCCGCACTGGGTCGACTTCTCCAAGGACGGCACCCGCGCCTACGCGGCGAACCACGACTCGAACCTGATCAGCGTGATCGACACCGGCACGCGCGCGGTGCTCGCCGAGATCCCGGTGGAGCGCAGCCCGCACAGCGTCGCCGTGCACCCGAACCAGCCGCTGGTCGCGAACGTCAACTACGACAGCAACTCCGTCACCGTGATCGACACGAACACCGAGAAGGTGATCGCGACGGTGCCGGTCGGCACGCACCCGCAGGACGTCACCTGGGCGGCCGACGGGCGGCACCTGTACGTGACGAACGTCGACAGCGACAACGTGACCGTCATCGCCGCCGACGGGTGGAAGGTCACCGCCACCATCCCCACCGGCGAGGCACCCACCAGCATCGCCGTGCTGCCGGACGGCACCAAGGGCTACGTCAGCAACCTCAACACCGGCACCCTCACGGTGCTGAACCTGGACAGCTGAGTCCCTTACCGCCGGGTCCCTTACCGCCGGGTCCCTTACCGCCGGGACCGACCCAGCGCGGCGAACCGCCGCCGCTGGCGCCTGCCCAGCGTGGCCGACGCCGCCGCGATCAGCCCGACGCCGGCGACGGCGAGGCCGACCGTCCACCACGGCGACCGGGTCCGCTCCGGGACGCGGGCGTCCAGGGCCTCGTGGTGATGGTGCCCCGACGGGACCGTCCGGGTGTCGCCGTACGCCACGACGAGCGCGGGGTGCTGCGGCGCGGGTGCGCCGGGGGGCAGGAGGTCGGACCACTCGACGGTGCCGCCGCGGGCGTCGGTCTGGATCACGTGGAAGCGCAGCGGCCCCGCCCCGTCGGGCAGCCGGTCCACATCGACCGGGAACACGGCGTAGCCGGCGCCCGCGAGCGTGCCGCCCTCCCAGGTGATCCCCGTCGTGATCTCCGGCACGGGCTCGCCGCCGACGGTCACGGGTGCGACCGGCGGTGCCGTGGCCGTCCGCGCCGTCCAGCCGGCCGGGGCCGTCGGAACGACGCCCAGCAGCGGCCGGACGGTCGGCAGGAACACCTCGAGGCGGGTCGTGGGGACGGCGGGGTCGTCGTTCGTCACCCGGAACGTGACCGTGACGTCGCGCGCACCCGCCTCCGCACGCGACGCGGCCACCGTGACGTCGGCGGCCGCGGTACCGGGGAGCAGCACGAGGGCCGCCGCGACGCTCGTCGCGACGGCCCCCGCTCGGATCGGCGTCATCGCACGATGATGACCCAGAATCCGAACAGCACGACCAGCGCGGCAGCGGTCAGGGAGACCGCGGCGACGGCCGCCCCCATCCGGCGGGAGAGTCGGGGCGCCGCCGCGTCGGCGGTGACGGCGCGGGCCGAGATCCCCCACAGCGCCGTCGCGACCAGCGCGACGACCGCGACGGCCGCTCCCAGCGAGACGAGGAACACGGCGAGCAGCGAACCCCAGTGGACGGCCATGTGGATCCTCCCTCAGGCCGCGCGGGCCGCAGCGGCTGGTTGCCCCACCTGGGGATCACCGCCGTGCTCCGCAGCGGCGCTGTTCCCCGGGGCATGCCCCGGCGAGCGCTGCGCGGGCAGCTCGCTGACAGTGGCTGCGCCGACAGTGGCTGCGCCGACAGTGGCTGCACCGACAGTGGCTGCACCGACAGTGGCTGCGCCGACAGTGGCTGCGCCGACAGTGGCTGCGCTGACGGGCGTGCGCCGGGACAGCCCGTAGATACCGGCGGACACAACGACCAGCACGGCGCCGACCAGCACGGTCCCCCCGGTTCCGCGGGCGGAGACCCAGGCCGCGAGCGCGCCCACCACGGCCGCCGCCGGCAGGGTCAGCAGCCAGACGGCCGCCATCCGCCCCGCCACGCGCCAGCGCACCGGGCCGGCGCGCCGGCCTGCGGCCGATCCGAGGACCGCCCCGGACACCACCTGGGTGGTCGACAGGGCGAACCCCAGGTGCGCGGAGCTCAGGATCACCGCCGCACTGGCCGTCTCGGCCGCGAAGCCCTGCGGGCTCTCGATGTCGCTGATGCGCCGGCCCAGCGTGTGGATGATCCGCCAACCGCCCGTGGCCGTACCCGCGGCGATGGCCAGCCCGGCGGCGAGCACCACCCACAGCGGGGGCGCCGAGTGTGCGGGCAGCAGGCCCACGGTGATCAGCGTCAAGGTGATCACACCCATGGTCTTCTGCGCGTCGTTCGTGCCGTGCGCAAGGGCGATCATCGAGGCGGAGACGATCTGCGCCCGCTGGAACCCGCGCGTGGTCGTGCGCCGGTCCCCGCGCGTCGCGATGCGATAGCCGATCCAGGTGGCGCTCAGCGCCACGACGCCGGCGACGACCGGCGAGAGCGCGAGCGGCAACAGGACCTTGCCCGCCACCGTCGAGACGTTGATCGCACCGCTCCCGGCGAACACCCACGTCGCCCCGATCAGGCCGCCGAACAGCGCGTGCGACGAGCTGGACGGGAGGCCCACAAGCCAGGTGACCAGGTTCCACAGGATCGCCCCGACCAGGCCGCCGAAGATCACCGCGGGGGTGATGCGGGCTTCGTCGACCAGGCCGCCGGAGATGGTCAGCGCGACCTCCACCGACAGGAAGGCGCCGACCAGGTTCAGCACGCCGGCCAGCACCACGGCGACCCGGGGGCGGAGCGCCCCGGTCGCGATCGAGGTGGCCATGGCGTTGGCCGTGTCATGGAAGCCGTTGGTGAAATCGAACACGAGCGCGGTCAGGACGACCGCGATCACCAGCGTGGACATGAGTTCCTCTAGTTCTCGATGACGCCGTCGCGGTCCTGGGGCAGCACGAGTTGGGGCGTCTGGGTGAAGTGCCAGCCGTCGGCGGTCCGGGTCAGCGTCCAGACCACGTCGAACCGGTCGTCGGGCCACTCGTCGGGTGGCTCCGGTGAGACGGACGGGAAGTCGTCGACGATCTCGGGGATCCCGCCGTGCTGCCAGGAGATGAGCGTCGTCCCCGACTGCGCGAGGACGTCCTTCACGAGCTTCTTCTCGTCGCCCCGGCCGAGGTCGGTGTCCACCGGGAGGCCGAGCGCCGCACCGAGCGGGGCGACGGTCTCGCGCGTCCGCTGCCCCTCACCGTCGTCGGTGGCGCCCGCGGCGTAGATCTGCTCGGGGACGGCGATCCCCGGCCGCGGGTCGCCCCGGGTCGGGTCGAACAGCTCGACCAGGCCGCGGGCGCGCTGCCAGCCGACGGCGGTGAGCGAGCGGTCGTCCTCGTTCCCGTCCTCGTCGAGCCCCGGCGCGGAACCGTCCGGCTTCTCCGCGTGACGAATGATCATGACGACGTCCTGCGGGGCGGCGGGCACCGACGCGGGGGCGACCACGGTGACGCCGCTGGTCGCGCCGGGGTCGGCACCGGTCGCCCCGGCACAGCCGGCGAGCGTTGCCGACGCCGCCAGCGCGACGAGAGCGGTGAGCGTGCGAAGCACCTGGGTTCCTCCCATTCAGGGGGGGGTGTCGAGAGACCGGGGAGCGATCGTCTCGACACCCCTCTCAGGCCGCCGCGGCCTGGAGTGGTTCGAAGTAGCGCTTGAGGGTTTGGTGCCACGGGTTGGACGGCAGTTCAGGATGCAGAGCGGCAACAGCGACGCAGTACTTGCT
>JAEUJO010000245.1 GCA_016794615.1 Pseudonocardia sp.
CGGCGGCGCGCTCCGGGTCGTCGGCCGCCGCGCTCATCCCGACGGGGAAGCCGAGCGCGGCACCGAAGCCCCAGAGCACGGCGCCGGCGATCGCCACGGGCACGGACCCTCCGAGCAGCACGAGCAGCAGACCCGCGAGGCCGAGCACGGCCGTGGCCCGCAGGGTCGCGACACGACCGTGGCGTTCGAGCGCCGCGCCACCGACCATGCGCGCGACGGTCATCGCCGCGACGAACACGCCGAAGCCGATCGCGCCGACCGCCTCGGTCGTGCCGTAGCCGTCGACCATCGCCACGGCCATCCAGTCGTTCGCCGACCCCTCGGTGAACGCGAAGCCGAGCACCATGAGGCCCACGACGAGCGTCCGCGGCTCCCGCCATGCGGCCAGCACCCCGGAGTGGCGCGTCGTGCCCTCCTCGGCCTCGGCGTCGTCGGTCAGGAACATCCGGGTCGCGACGGCCATCGACACCGGCGCCACGACGGCCACCACGAAGACCTGCACCGAGAGCGGCACTCCGGTAGCGGCCGAGGTGGCGCCGATCCCGGCACCGGCGACCGTCCCGAGGCTGAAGCCCGCGTGCAGCCTCGGCATCAGCGACCGGCCGAGACGGCGCTCGACGGCCGCGCCCTCGACGTTCATCGCGACGTCCCAGACCCCGACGCCCAACCCGACGAGCACCAGGCCGGGCACGGCGAGCGGCACCGAGACCAGCAGCAGCGCGACGCCGAGGCCGGTCAGCCCGACTCCGACGGACAGCGAACCGGCGAGCACCGCGGCCCGCGCACCGAGGCGGTGCACGATCGGCCCGGACAGCGGCAGCCCGGCGATCGACCCGCCCGACACGCACAGCAGCAGGAGGCCCAGCTGCGCGGACGACAGCCCGAGGGTGTCGCGCACCGCGGGTGTCCGGGAGACCCAGGAGGCGAAGCAGAGGCCGTTGACCATGAAGGCCACCGCCACGGCGGTGCGGGCGCGCCGGGCCGCCGGCGGCACCTGCAGATCGGTCACGACATGCACCTCGTTATCGAATCGATTCGACAACCCACGGTACGCCGGGTCGCCGCCGGCCTCAACCCGATACCGTCGACCCGTGGCACACCACAGCGCGCCCGGTCGGCCCACCCTGGCCGCCGTCGCCGCCCGGGCGGGGGTGTCGCCGTCCACGGCGTCGCTCACGTTCGCCGCCAGCCCGCGGGTCGCGCCCGCGACGCGGGACCGGGTCCTCGCCGCGGCCGCCGAGCTCGGCTACGCCGGTCCGGACCCGATCGCCGCGTCGCTGCGCCGCGGGCGGACCGGGGTGATCGGCGCCTTCATCGGCGAGCGCCTGCTCTACGCCTTCCGCGACCCCGTCGCCGTCCAGTTGCTCGACGGGATCACCGAGGTGCTCGGGGGGCACGGCGTCGGGCTGCTCCTGCTGGCGGGGGACGCCGGCCGGCCCGCGGCGGACCAGCTCGTCCGCATCCCGCTGGACGCCGCCATCTTCGCCACCTGCGGCCTGGAGGACGACCCGGCGCTGGACCTGCTGCGCGCCCGCGGGGTTCCCGTCGTCGGTGTGGAGGGGCCCGTGGCCGACGACGTCGTGCTGATCGACATCGACGACCGCGCCGGGACCGCGCAGCTCGCCGCGCACCTGCGGGACCTGGGACACCGCCGGGTCGCCGTCGTCGCGATGCCGCTTCGCCTCGACGGTACCCGCGGCCCGGTCGACGCGGCGCGCCGCGCGCGGGTGCACTACCGGGACGTGCGGCACCGGGTCGAGGGAGTCGAGGACGTGTTCGGACCGGTGCCCGTCCTCGAGACGGCGAGCAACGTCGCCGCCGAGGGCGAGTCGGCCGGGCGGGCATTGCTGGACGGGCCCGCCGGCGTGCGGCCCACCGCCGTGATCGCGCAGAGCGACGTCCTGGCGGCCGGGGTGCTGCAGGCGGCGGCAGGGCTCGGGCTTGCCGTGCCCGACGAGGTGAGCGTCGTGGGTTTCGACGGCGCGGACCTGCCCTGGCTGGGCGCCGTACAGCTGACGACCGTCGTCCAGCCGACGGATGCGAAGGGCCGCGCCGCCGCCCGGGCCGCGATGGCCCTGGTGGCGGGCGAGCGCCCGGACGGCGTGCTGCTGCCGGTCACGCTGCGGGTGGGGACCACCAGCGGGCCGCCACCGGTCCCCTGAGCCGGCTGGCGGACACTGCACGACGGCGCCGCCGTGGTGCGGTCGTCGCGAGCCTGTGGGTAACCGGCTCGTACGGTGGCACCGACGACGCGGGACGACGGAGGCAGGATGGCGGGCGGCGAGCGAGTTCCTCGTGTGCGGGACACGGGCACGGCCCCGCCGTCGCCTCCGCCGCAGACCCGGATGCGCAGTGTGGCCCGGAGCGGGCGACCCGACGACGAGGTCGCGGACGTCGTGCCGCGCATCCTGCGGGTCAGCGCCGCGCTGGGGTGGCGGCTGCTGGTGGTCGTCGCCGCGCTCTACGTGATCGGGATGGTCGTGTCGTACGTGGCGGCGGTCGTGGTCCCGGTGGCGATCGCCCTGCTGCTGGCCGCACTGCTGGCCCCGGCCGTGCACCAGCTCCAGGCCCGGCAGGTGCCGCGCGGGGTGGCCACCGCGCTCGTGCTCATCGGCGGCCTGGCGCTGCTCGGTGGGGTGCTGGCGTTCGTCGTGGTGACGTTCGTGCGCGGCGTGCCCGACCTGGCCACGCAGCTGACCGCCAGCATCAACGACATCGCGGGATGGCTGCGCACCGGTCCCCTGCGGCTGAGCGACATCCAGCTCAGCCGCTTCCAGGCCGGGATCCTCAACACGCTCAGCGCAAACCAGGCGTCGATCACCGCGGGCGCGCTGACCACGGCCGCCACCGCCGCCGAGACACTCACCGAGATCCTCCTCGTCGTCTTCACCCTGATCTTCTTCCTGCACGGCGGCCTGTCGATCTGGCAGTTCCTGCTGGGCATCGTGCCGAGCCGGGTGCGCAACCGGGTGGACGTGGCGGGGCGCAGGGGCCTGGCCGCGCTGGTCAGCTACGTGCGCGCCACGGCGGTCGTCGCGACGGTGGACGCGCTGGCGATCGGGATCGCCCTGGCCGTGCTCGGGATCCCGCTGGCGGTGCCGCTGGCGGCGCTGGTCTTCCTCGGCGCGTTCATCCCGATCATCGGTGCGGTGGTCGCCGGCGCCGTGGCGGTGCTGATCGCGCTGGTCTCGCAGGGTCTGGTGTCGGCGCTGATCGTGCTGGGCGTCGTCATCGCGGTGATGCAGCTGGAGAGCCACGTCCTGCAACCCCTGCTGCTGGGGCGCGCCGTGAAGCTGCACCCGCTGGCGGTGGTGCTGTCGATCGCGACGGGCCTGCTCGTCGGCGGGATCGCGGGCGCACTGCTCGCCGTCCCCCTGCTGGCGGTGCTGAACTCGGGGATCCGCTCGCTGCTCAGCGAGGCGGACGAGCATGTCGACCCGGAGGACGTGCACACCAGCGAGCCGGAGGAGTCGGGCCCGGACGAGCCGGACCTCGAGCGCCAGCCCGACCTCACGTCCTGAGGTCGGCCTCACGTCCTGAGGTCGGCCCGCGCCGGGGTCCGGCCCGCGCCGGGGTCCGGCCCAGATGTAGCGAAAGCGGCTTTCAGTGCACTCAACGCACCCAAAGCCGCTTTCGCTACATCACCTCAGCCTCAGCCTCAGCCGCGGCGCGGGTGGTCGACGAAGAAGCGGACCATCTCCGCGGACGCGTCGGGGCCGGCCGGGTCCGCGTACGAGCCGCCGGCGACGCCGCCCGACCAGGCGTGGCCCGAGCCGTGCACGGTCCACAGCTCGCCGACCGCCACACCGTCGCGGCGCACGACGACGCGGGTCGCGGGGCGGCCGGGACCGCGCTCGACGAGCGTGTCGCCGCGCACCTGCCCGCCGCTGAACTGCTCGACGACGCGGACGGCGTTGTCGGCGGCGACGGTCGGGTCCGCGTCGCCGTGGAAGGCGATCACGGGCACCGGCCGGTCCAGCGCCCGCACCCGCGGCGCCCCGCGCATGGCGGCGAGGCCCGACGCGAGGTCGGAGGCGCAGCCCTGCGGCAGCCCCGAGTGCACGCCCACGGCGGCGAACACGTCCGGGTACGCGGCCCCGAGCACCGCGGCCATCGCCGCACCGGCCGAGAACCCGGCGACGTACACCCGGTCGCGGTCGACCGCGTGCTCCGCCGCGATCTCGGCCACGATCCCGGCGAGGATCGACGGTTCCCCGGCACCGCGGGCCTGGTCGGCGGGCTTGAACCAGTTCCAGTACCGCATCGGGTTCGCAGAGGTGACCTGCTCGGGGTAGGCGACGAGGAACCCGTGCTCCTGCGCCAGCTCGCTCATCCGCGTGGCGGCCGCGAAGTCGTCGGCGGTCTGCATGCCACCGTGCAGCATCACGACCAGCGACCGCGGGCCGGTCCCGGTGGTGGGGACGTAGATCGTGTACGGCCGGGCACCGGCTGCGCCCCGGTGGACCGCGCGCACGATCGTGCCCGGAAGCGCCGGTACCGACGGGCCGGGCTCGGACGGCGGAAGGTGCGTCCGCACACCGTCGGCGACCTTGGCCAGCTGCCCGCGCAGGAACTCCCGCAGCCCCCCGGTCGTGCACCGAGACCCGGGGACGTGAGACGCGGTGCCGCCGTCGACATCCGGCGATTCTTCCCGGCCCGGAGGGGCTCCCGGCGGGTGGTCGTGGCGCAGGCGTTCCTCGTCGATCACGATCTCACCCGGCACCACGCGCACCGGGGCGGCGCCGCCGAGCGTCCGCTGGATCAGGGCCGTCGCCTCGGCGAGGCGGCCGGCCCGGGTCAGGGCCGTCGCCTCCCTCATGGCGTCCAGGTGCTGCACGATCGTCTCCTCGTGTCCGGTGGGAGTGGGTCAGACGGTGCGCGGGGCGAGCGCGGCCTTGACCGCCGGGCTCGCTCGGAAGGCGCCGAGCACTTCGACGACCGAGATCGTCGCCAGCGCCAGCTCCGGGGTGACGTCGGGCGCGATCGTGGCCAGGCCGAGGACCCGTATCTCGACGGTCCGCCCGGCTTGCGCCAGCTCCTCCAGCTCGGGCCGGGTGAGCGTCATCGTGCCGAGCGTCAGCGTCCGGCGGGCGACGGTCTGGTCGACCGCCGCCGCCCGCGTGGCGATCTGCGCGCGGATCGCCGAACGGATGAAGTCGGTCCGGTTCGCGTAGAAGCCCTCCGCCACCAGGAGGTCGATCTGACCGAGGTCGACCGGCCCCAGGTTGATCGTGATCTTTTCACTCTTCTCGATGTCGCCCGTGGCCACCGTACTCCTCAACACCATCCGTGCACCATCCACATGGATGGTGCCCCAT
>JAEUJO010000248.1 GCA_016794615.1 Pseudonocardia sp.
TCGCGGGGCCGACCACGCACTGCCCCCGGATGTCGTGCGGCACGAGTGGGCGGGTGGCGTGGGGCGGTTCCCGCCCGCCACAGGCCTCACTCTCTCTTGAGGTTAGCCTTACCTTAGGTGAACATGAGGCGAGTCGCCCGAACCGCGGGCGCGGTGAAGGGGAAACGATGTCGCCTGCGGTTGGCGCAGAAGGTGATGGCGGCGACGTCCACGACCTGGTCGGGGTGGGCTTCGGCCCCTCGAACCTGGCGCTGGCCGTGGCCGTGGCCGAGCACGAGGACAGCGCGCCGGGTTCGCCGCCGCTGCGGGCTCGCTTCGTGGAGCGGCAGACCGCGTTCAGCTGGCACCGCGGCATGCTGCTCGAGGACGCGACGATGCAGATCTCGTTCCTCAAGGACCTGGTGACGCTGCGCAACCCGGCCAGCCCGTACGGCTTCCTGTCCTACCTGCACGAGCACGGGCGGCTCGTCGACTTCATCAACTACGGCAGCGCGTTCCCGACCCGGCTGGAATTCCACGACTACCTGGAGTGGGTCGCGGCGCGGTTCGCCGATGTGGTCAACTACGGCGACGGCGTCGTCACGATCGACGCCGTCGACGGCTGCCCGCACCTGTTGGACGTCGTGACCGCCCGGGGGGCCGTGCTGCGCACCCGCAACGTGGTGCTGGCCATGGGGCTGTCGCCGGTGCTGCCGATCGGTGTGGCCTCGGGCGAGCGGATCTGGCACACCTGCGACCTGCTGACGCGCATCGACGCCGTTCGCGACCCGCGCCGCGTGATCGTGGTCGGGGCCGGTCAGAGCGCCGCCGAGGCGCTCGACTACCTGCACCGGAGGTTCGCCGACGCCGAGATCTGGGCGGTGTTCGCCCGCTACGGCTACAGCCCCGCCGACGACACGTCGTTCGCCAACCGGGTGTTCGACCCCGGTGCGGTGGACGCCTACTTCGGGGCGCCGGGAGAGGTCAAGGAGATGATCGTCGGCTACCACGCCAATACGAACTACTCGGTGGTCGACCCGTCGCTCATCGAGTCGCTGTACCGGCGGCACTACCACGAGAAGGTCGTCGGGCGGGAGCGGCTGCGGTTCCTCAACGTGAGCCGGGTCGCCGACGCCGTCGCGACCGACGACGGGGTGGAACTCGCCGTCGAGTCGATGCTGGACGGGCGTCGGGAGGTGGTCGACGCCGACGTCGTGGTCTACGCGACCGGCTACCGACCGTCGGATCCGTGCGACCTGCTCGGCGCGGTCGGCGAGCGTTGCGTGCGCGACGAGGCGGGCAGGCTCGCGGTGGCCCGCGACTACCGGCTGACCACCGACCGGGGCCTGCAGGCCGGGATCTACGTGCAGGGCGCCACCGAGCACACTCACGGGCTGTCGTCGACGTTGCTGTCGAACGTCGCGGTGCGGTCGGGGGAGATCGCGCGTTCCATCGCGCGGGTGTCCGCGCGGACGGCAGACCGGACGGCGGACCTGTCGCTGGGCCGGGCTTGACCCCCGCTCGGGGTGGGACGTCAGGTCAGGTACCCGCCGAGGCGCACGAAGTACTCCGCGGCAGTGAGCACCCGTCCGTCCTCGGTGCGGACCCGCCGCACGGACAGGCCCGGGTTCTGCCCCTTCCGGGCGCGGGGCCCGGCGACGACCACCACGCCGCCCCGGTCATCGCGGAGGCTGATCCGGCCGGGCGTGCCGCCGAAGCAGGTCTCGGTAACCCGCGCTTCCAGCACGTGCAGCCGGTGACCGTTGTGGAAGCAGTACGCGTTGGGGTAGGGGTCGGTCTGAGCCCGCACCAGGTTGGCGATGTCGCGGGCGGGCCACGACCAGTCGATGCGGTTCTCGGCGTCGCCGCGCCGGTGGAAGTAGCTGGCCTTGCGGCGGTTCTGCGGTGCCCAGTCGGTACGCCCGCCGGCCAGCAGCGCGAGGCTCTCCACTGCGATGGGGCCGAACATGGCCAGGGTGCGGTCGAACAGCTCGACGATGGTGTCCTCGTCGCCCACGGGGGTGGCCCGCTGCAGCACGATGTCGCCCGCGTCGAACTCGGCGTTCATCAGGTGCGCGGTGACCCCCACCTCGGGCTCGCCGTTGATCAGCGCCCAGTTCAGCGGCGCGAAGCCCGCGTAGGCGGGCAGCAGGGAGTCGTGGACGTTCAGCGTGCCGAGCCGGGGGACGTCGTAGACCGTGGGCGGGATGCGGGTGCGCCAGTTGGCCACCACGATCGCGTCCGCCCGCGCCGCGGCGACCCTGGCCGCGATCTCCGCGTCGTCGGCCCGGGTGCGGACGGACACCGGGATGCCGTGCCTGCAGGCCAGGTCGGCCACCGAGTCGTTGAAGATCTGTTCGTAGGGGTCGTCGCCGTCGGGGTGGGTGACGACGAGCGGCACAGCGTGCCCGGCGTCGAGCACAGCTTCGAGGGTCCGATGTCCCCAGGTCATGTAGCCGAAGACGACGACGCGCATGGCTCGGGAATCTAGCAGTTAGGTTTGCCTACCCATACTTTGTACGGTAGGTCTTGTTGCCACCTGTCCGGGAGGAGCGCTGTGTCCAGCAACCCGTTCGACGACGAGAACGGCACGTTCTACGTGCTGGTCAACGACGAGGAGCAGTACTCGCTGTGGCCGTCGTGGAGCCCGGTGCCCGCAGGGTGGGAGATCGTTCTCGGGGAGACCTCCCGGCAGGCTTGCCTGGACTACGTCGAAGAGCACTGGACCGACCTGCGGCCGCGCAGCCTGCGTGAGCGGATGGCCGCCGAGGCGGCGGGCGGCGGAAACCCCAGCGGCCGCTGACCGTGGCCGGAAGCTCCGTCCTCCTCCGCAGCGTCACCCGTAACCTCCGCAGGCTCGCGATCGGCACCGGCTTGATCAGCCTCCACCAGGTGTGCGAGGCCGGGGTGCCGATCCTCATCGGGGTCGGCATCGACCGGGCGGTCGCGCCCGGTGACCTGGTGGCGCTCGTCTGGTGGGTCGTCGCGCTCGCGCTTCTCTTCACCGCGCTGACCCTGTGCTACCGCTTCGGCGCCCGACAGCTCATGGTGGCACTCGCCGAGGAGGGCTACCGCCTGCGCGACGAGCTGGCCGCGAAGATCCTCGACCCGCGCGGCATCCGCACCGAGAAGCGCGCGGGCGAGTTGCTGTCCATCTCCAGCAGCGACGCCGACAACGTGTCCTACCTCCTGGACTACATCCCCCGGATCGCCGGTGCGGTCACCGCCACCGTCGTCTCGGCCGTCACCCTGCTGCTGATCGACGTCACGCTCGGGCTCGCCGTGCTGCTCGGCACCCCCCTCGTGCTCGTCGGCCTGCAGTTCGCCGCACCGCTGATCACCCGCCGGGTCGAGGACCAGCAGGAGGTGGCCGGGCAGGCCACGGCGCTGGCGACCGACCTGGTGCAGGGGCTGCGGCCGCTGCGCGGGCTCGGCGCCGAGCCCGCCGCCGCCCGTCGCTACCGCGCGGTGAGCCGGGCGTCGCTCGCCGCTGCGCTGCGCGCGGCGCGCACCCAGGGCGGCTACCTGGCTGCGTCCACGACGTGCAGTGGGCTGCTCGCCTGCGCGGTCGCCCTCCTCGCGGGCTGGTTCGCCCTCACCGGGCGGATCGGCCTCGGCGAGCTGATCACCGTGATCGGCCTGGCCCAGTTCCTCCTCGAGCCGATGGCCCTGCTCGCGATCGTGCCCAGCTGGGTGGCGGAGGCGCGGGCGTCGGCGAACCGGGTGGCGCTCGTGCTCGACGCCGAGTCGGTGCTCCCGCCCGCGTCCGCCCCCGTGCCGCCCGGCCCGCTGCACCTCGCCGACGTGCGCTACGGCCCGCTGGCCGGCGTCGACCTCACCGTGGCGCCCGGGGAGTTCGTCGGCGTCGTCGCCTACCGCCTCGCCGACGGCGAGGCGTTGGTCCGGCTGCTGTCGGGCCGGGTGGATCCCGCCGAGTACACGGGAACCGTGCGGCTCGGTGACACGGAGCTGCCGACGCTCGACCCTGCGTACGCGCGCGCTCACCTGCTGGTCGAACCGCACCGCACCGACCTGTTCACCGGCACGGTGGCCGCGAACCTCGGCGTGCCGCGGTCGGTCGAGGTGCGGGCGGCCGCGCTCACCGCGTCGGCGGCCGACCAGGTGGTGGACGAGCACCCGGACGGCCTCGATCTGGTCCTCACCGAACGGGGGGCGAGCCTCTCCGGCGGCCAACGCCAGCGGCTGGCTCTGGCCAGGGCGCTCGCGGCGCAGGCCCCGGTGCTCGTCCTGCACGACCCGACGACCGCGGTGGACGCCGTCACCGAGCACGCGATCGCCCAGGGCGTGCGGGCGCTGCGCGGCGGCGACCGGAGCACGCTCGTGATCACGAGCAGCCCGGCGCTGCTCGCCGTCACCGACCGGGTGGTGGTGCTCGACGAAGGCCGGGTCACCGCCGAAGGGCGGCACGCCGAACTGAGCGAGGTCGACGCGGTCTACTGCCTGGCGGTGCTGCGGTGACCGACGCGAGTTCTGCCCTGCTGCCCGTCGCGTCGGCCGGCGCGACCTGGGCGCTGCTGGGCCGGGAGCTGCGGGGCCGTCTGCCGGCCACCGCCGCTACCCTCGCCGTCGGGTTGCTGGCGGCGGGGGCGTCGGTGCTGTCGATCTACCAGCTCGGCGTGCTGGTGGACGAGCTGCGCGCCGACTCCCCGCCCGCCGTGCTCGTGCCGATCGGCGCGACCATCGCGGCCACCGCGGTGGTGGCCGGGATCGGCACCGGCCTGAGCACCTACCTGATCAGCAGGCTCGGCGAGCAGCTGCTCGCGGACCTGCGCGAACGCACGGTCGCCCGGGTGCTCGCGCTGCCCGTGACCACGCTCGAGCGCGCGGGCACCGGTGACCTGCTCGCCCGCGTCGGCGCCGACGTGGCTACGATCAAAAAAGCCGTCACCGACGTGGTGCCGACCGTCCTGTCGTCGGTGCTGCTGAGCGTGCTGACCGTCGTCGGGATGGCCGGGATCGACTGGCGGTTCGGGCTGGTCGGGCTGGTCGCCGTGCCGCTGTACGTCGTGGCGTTGCGCTGGTACCTGCCCCGCTCGGCGCCCGCCTACGCGCGCGAGCGCGTCGCCGAGTCCGACCGGTCCCAGCACCTGGTGGAGAGCATGCTGGGCCGCACCACCGTGCACGCCTACCGGCTGGAGGCGCAGCGGCTGGCGGGCATCGACGAGGCCTCGGCCCGCGTGCGCGACATCTCGGTTTCGGTCTTCGCGCTGTTCACCCGTTTCGTCGGGCGGGTCAATCGGGCCGAGTTCGTCGGGCTCACCGCGATCGTGGTCGCCGGGTACCTGCTGGTGCGCGACGGGGCCGTGCAGGTCGGCGGGGCGGCGGCCGCGGCGCTGCTGTTCCACCGGCTGTTCACCCCGATCGGCTCGATGCTCTTCTCCTTCGACGACGTGCAGGAGGCCGGGGCCGCGCTCGCCCGGCTGGTCGGCGTGCTCGACGTGGCCGACGCGCCCGTCGCGACGGCCGTGCTGCCCGCCGTGTCGGCCATCGAGGTCGACGGCGTGCGGTTCAGCTACGACGGCCGCACCGAGGTGCTGCACGGGATCGACCTCCGGGTGGCCCCGGGGGAGCGGGTCGCGTTGGTGGGCTCCACCGGCGCGGGCAAGTCCACTCTCGCCGCGATCATGGCCGGGTTGCTGACCCCGGCCGCGGGATCAGCCCGTATCGGCGGAATACCGGCCGTCGAGCTGCGCCGCGACCAGGTGGTGATCATCAGCCAGGAGACGCACGTGTTCGCCGGGCCGCTGCTGGAGGACCTCCGGCTCGGCCGTCCCGACGCCACCGGGGAGCAGGTGATGGTGGCGCTGCGCACGGTCGGCGCGGGCGACTGGGTGGCGGCCCTCCCCGACGGGCTCGCCACCGAGGTCGGCGCGGGCGGCCATGACCTCACCGCGGCCCAGGCCGGGCAGCTCGCGCTGGCTCGTGTCGTGCTGGCCGACCCGCCCGTCGCCATCCTCGACGAGGCCACCGCCGAGGCGGGCAGCCTGGGCGCCCGGGACCTGGAGGCGGCGGCCGCAGCGGCCACGGCGGGCCGCACGACCGTGATCGTCGCGCACCGGCTCACCCAGGCCGCGGCGGCGGACCGCGTGGTGGTGCTGGAGCACGGCCGGATCGTCGAGCAGGGCGGGCATGTCGAGCTGGTCGCCGCGGGCGGCCGCTACGCGCAGCTGTGGGCGGCCTGGCAGTCGCGCGTGCAGGTCGGGGAAGTGGAGCGATGAGCGAGTCCGGGGGACGGCAGCCGGCGGAGCGTGCGGAGCCGGCGGGGTGGGCGGGTACAGCGAGCGAGTCATCGACACAGCGCCCGCGCGAAGCGCCGAGCGAGCGCAGCGAGGGAGAACGGTGAGCCTGGACACGGACCTGACCGAGCGGTTGGCCGACTGGAACAACGCGGGGGAGCCGGAGGCGCGCAGCACCGTCGCCGAGCTGTTCACGCGCCAGGTCCGCCGCTCGCCTGCCACGCTCGCGCTGGTGGCACCCGGCGGCGTGCGCCTGACCTACGGCGAGCTCGGCGCCCGGGTGTTCCGGCTGGCCAGGGCGCTGCGCAAGCGCGGGCTCACGGCCGAGGACGTGGTCGGCATCGCAGTGCCGCGCTCCGCGGAGATGGTGGTCGGGGTGCTGGCCGTGCTCGTCGCGGGTGGCGCGTTCGTGCCCGTCGACCCGGCGTGGCCCGACCTGCGGCGCCGCCAGGTGCTGGCCGACGCCCGCGCCGTGTTCTCGCTGGGCCCGGCCGACCTCGCCGAGCACGCCCACGCCGCCGAGTCCGCCGAACCGCTCGACCTGCCCATCCCGCCCGACGGGCTCGCCTACGTCATCTTCACCTCCGGCTCCACCGGTCGCCCCAAGGGCGCGATGATCCGCCACGAGGCCATCTGCGAGCGGCTGCGCTGGCAGGTCGAGGAGGTGCTGGGGTTCGGGCCCGGGGACGCGTCGCTGTTCAAGGCGCCGCTCGCCTTCGACATCTCGATCAACGAGATCCTGCTGCCGCTCGTGTCCGGGGGCTACGTCGTCGTGGCCGAGGCGGGCGGCGAGCGCGACCCGCAGTACCTGCTCGACCTCATCGCCGACGAGGGCGTCACATTCGTGTACCTCGTCGCGTCCATGCTGGACGTGCTGCTGCGCATGGACTCCGGGCTGGGGCGGCTGGCCGGGCTGCGCCACGTGTGGTGCGGCGGCGAGGTGCTCACCCCGGAGCTGTTCGCCCGGTTCCGCGACCAGCTCGCCACCACGCTCTACCACGGCTACGGGCCCGCCGAGGCCACCATCGGCGTCTCGCACGTGGTCTACCGCGACCGGGCCGAACGCATCGTCACCTCGATCGGCCGACCCAACCCGCACACCCAGCTGTACGTGCTCGACGAAGGGCTGCGGCCGGTGCGGCCGGGCGTGACCGGCGAGCTGTACGCGGCAGGCTTCCTGCTCGGCCGCGGCTACGTGCACGCCCCGGCGCTCACCGCGGCCCGCTTCGTGGCCAACCCGTTCGGCGGGGACAGCGGGGCCAGGCTGTACCGCACCGGCGACCTCGCCCGCTGGACGCCCGAGGGCTCCCTGGAGTTCGTCGGCCGCGCCGACCAGCAGGTGAAGATCCGCGGGATGCGGCTGGAGCTCGACGAGGTGGCCGCGGTGCTGGCCGCGCACCCGGCCGTGCGGCAGGCCGCCGTCACCGCGCCGACCACCGGGGCGGGCGTCACCTACCTCGCGGGCTACGTCGTCTCCGAGCAGACCGAGCTGGACTACGTCGGCTACTGCGCCGACCGGCTGCCCGAGCCCGCGGTGCCCGCGATCGTCACCGTGCTCGACGCGTTCCCGACAACGGAGAACGGCAAGCTCGACCGCGCGGCGCTGCCCCCACCCCCGCCGCCGCGCCAGGCGGGCCGGGCACCCGCCACCGAGGCCGAGCGGGTGTTGTGCGCGGTGTTCACGGCGGTCCTGGACCTGCCCGAGGTCTTCGCGGACGACGACTTCTTCGCCCTCGGCGGCGACAGCATCGTCGCCATCGGCGTGGTGCGGCAGGCGCGGGCCGCCGGGCTGCACGTGCGTCCCCGCGACGTGTTCGCCCACCGCACACCCGGCGAGCTGGCCCGGGTGGCCGCGCCGGTGGTGGCGACGCCGGCCGACGAGGTGGTCGTCGGGGAGGTGGTCGTCGGGCCGGTGCCGGACACCCCGATCGTCGCGTGGCTGCGCGAGCACGGTCCGGCCCTCACCGGCTTCCACCAGGCCGTCGAGGTGCCGGTCCCGGTCGAGCTGACCCGCGAACGGCTCGAGCGGGCGCTGGCCGCCCTGCTCGACACCCACGACGTGCTGCGGGCGCGGGTCGTGCGCGGCAGCCTGGTGATCGATCCGCCCGGCGTCGCCCCGGTGATCGTCGCGGACGGTCCGGCGGACCGGCTGGACCCGACGGCGGGACCCGTGATCGCCTTCGGCTGGACGCCCGGTCGGCTGGTGGTCGCGGTCCACCACGTCGTGGTCGACGGGGTGTCCCTGCGCGTGCTGGGGGAAGACCTGCGGACCGCCCTCGGCGGCTCCGCGGCGTTGGAGCGGCCCGCCACGTCCTACCGGCAGTGGGCCCGCGCGCTCGTCGCCGCCACGGCGAGCGGCCGGTTCGCGGCGGACGAGCCGTACTGGCGACGGGTGGCGGGCATCGCCGAGCCCCCGCTGGGCGCGCGCCCGCTCGACCCGGCGCGCGACGTCGTCGCCGGCGAGCGCCGCCACACCGTGCGCCTCCCCGCCGACGTCACCGCGCGGCTGCTCGGGCCGGTGCCCGCCGCCGTCCACGGCGGTGTCGACGACCTGCTCGTCACGGCCACTGCGCTCACCGTCCGCCGCGGCGACGGGCCGGTGCTGCTGGAGCTGGAGGGCCACGGCCGGGAACCGGACGCGGTGGGCGGCGACCTCGACCTCTCCCGGACGTTCGGCTGGTTCACCACGCTCTATCCGGTGGTGGTCGACCCCGGCCAGGGCACCGACCTCGGCGCCGCCGTCAAGGCCGTGAAGGACCAGCTGCGGGCGGTGCCGTCGCACGGGCTGAGCTACGGCGCGCTGCGCTACCTCGGTGGCCGCGCGGGCCTGGCCGTGGCCCCGCAGGTGCTGCTGCACTACCTCGGGCGGGTCGCAGGCCCGGTGGCGGAGGCCCGCGACCCCCGGATGCCGCTGCCCCGCGTGCTGGAGATCAACGCCGTGGCCGAGGAGACCGCCGCGGGGCCGGTGCTGGTGGCCGAGTTCAGCTGGCCGGACGGCGTGCTCACCGAACCGGAGGTCGTCGCCCTCGCCGACCGGTGGGCCGCGCTGCTCACCGACGTCGCCGTCGATGCCGGCGTAGCGGGGCACACCCCGGCCGACTTCGACCTCGTCGCGCTCACCCCCGCCGACGTGGCCGCGTTGGACACCGCCGAGCTGCGCGACGTGCTCCCGCTCTCCCCGTTGGCCGCGGGCCTCTACTTCCACGCCACCGCGAGCAGGCGCGACCCGTACGTGGTGCAGCAGCTGGTGGAGCTGACGGGCCCGCTCGACCCGGCCCGGCTGCGGCGCGCCGCGGACGGGCTCCTGGCCCGGCACCCCAACCTGGCGGCGGCGTTCCGCGCCATCGGCGACGGCAGCGTCGTCGCCGTGCACAGCGTGGGCGTGCGGATGCCGTGGCGGGAGACCGACGGTGACCCCGCCGCGGTGGCCGCGGCCGAGCGCGCCGAACCGTTCGACCTGGACCGGCTGCCCGCGATGCGCTACGCCCTCGTGCGGACCGACCCCGAGCGGCACGTGCTCGTCCAGACCGTGCACCACATCCTCGCCGACGGCTGGTCGGTGCCGCTGATCCTGGCCGACCTCCTCGCCGCCTACGACGGGGTGCCCCAGCCCGCGCCCGTGCCCTACCGGCGGTTCCTCGCCGCGCTCACCGAGCCCGACCCGGCGGTCTGGGACCGCCTGCTCGACGGGGTGACCGAGCCCACCCGGCTCGCGGACGCGCTCCCGCCCGCCGCGGGCACCGGTTTCGGACGCGTGACGCGGGAGGTGCCCGCCGCGCTCACCGGGCGGCTGCGGGCGGTGGCCGCCGCGCGGGCTCACCGTCGGCGACGTCGTCGCGGGCGCGTGGGGGGTGCTGGTCGGGCGCCTGACCGGTCGCGCGGACGTCACGTTCGGGCTCACGGTGGCGGGCCGCGCCCTGCCGGTGCCAGGCATCGAGGAGATCGTCGGACTGTGCCTCAACACCGTGCCCGCGCGGGTGCGGTTCGCGCCGGGGGAGCGACTCACCGAGGCGCTGAGCCGGTTCGCGGGGGCCCAGCGCGACACCCTGGACGTCCAGCACGCCGCACTGGGGACGCTGCAGGCCCGGCTGGGGGTGTCGGAGCTGTTCGACACGCTCGTGGTGATCGAGCACCCCGCCGAGCCCGACCGCGACGGGGTCGCGATCCTCGACGTGGTCGAGGCCCCGCACTACCCGGTCACGCTCATGGTCCGGCCCGGCGGCCCCGATCGTGGGCTGCGCCTCACCGCGACCCACGATCGGCGCCTGGTGGACGCCGACACCGCCGACCGGCTCCTGCGGCAGTACGAGCGGCTGCTCACCGCGGTCGCCGACGACGAACGTTGCGCGGTGTCGATCGCCGACCCCGGCTCCCACGCGTGGGGAGCGCCCGCCGCGGCGGAGCAGACCGTGCTCGCGATGCTGCCACCGCCGTCCGCTCGGCTCGCGGTGCTCTGCGGTGCGGAGCACCTCGACCACGCCGGGCTCCACGAACAAGGCGGCAGGCTCGCCCATGCCTTGCGCGCGGCCGGCGTGTGCCGCGGCGACGTCGTCGCAGTCGCCACCCAGCGCGGGGTCGAGATGGCGGTCGCCGTGCTCGGCGTGCTGCGGGCGGGGGCCGCGATACTGCCCACCGACCCCGGCTACCCGGCCGCCCGCCTGGAGCTCATGCTGCGCGACGCGGCCCCGGCGTGCGTGCTCACCGACGCGGCCTGCGCGCGCTCCCTGCCACCCCACGACCGGCCGACGCTCCTGATCGCCGCGGCCATCGCCGACGCGACCGGCACCTACACCGCCGACCTGACCGGCGACGATGCCGCCACCGTGCTCTACACCTCCGGCTCGACCGGGCGGCCGAAGGCCGTCGTCGGCACGCACGCCGCACTGGCCAACCGGCTGGCCTGGGCGCGCGCGGCGTGGTCGGGGCGCATGCGGGTGGCCAAGAGCTCGTTGAGCTTCGTCGACGGCACCACCGAGCTGCTCGGCGGGCTGGTCGCCGGTGCGCCCGTGGTGATCGCCGACGACCGCACGGCCGCGGACGGCGCCGCGCTGGGCAGGCTGGTGGCCACCACCGGCGCCGACCAACTGCTCGCCGTGCCCAGCCTGGCCGCCGCGCTCGCCGACACCGCCCCCGAGCACCTGCGCGGCCTGCACCGGGTGATCACCAGCGGTGAGGCGCTCACCCCGGACGTCGTGGCCGCGCTGGCCGCCGCGGCACCGGACGCCGAGATCGTCAACTCCTACGGCTCGTCCGAGGTGGCAGGCGACGTGCTCACCGCCGTGGTCGCACCCGGTGTCGCGCCGGTGCCGCTGGGCGCCCCGGCGCCGGGGGTGACCGTCCACCTCCTGGACACGGCCCTCACCCCCGCGGCGGTCGGCGAGGTCTACGTCGGCGGTGTGCAGAACGCGCGGGGCTACCTCGGCGCGCCCGGCGGCACGGCCTGCCGGTTCGTCGCCGACCCGTTCACGCCCGGCGGACGGCTGTACCGCACCGGTGACCTGGGCCGGTGGAACGCCCACGGCCAGGTCGAGTTCCTCGGCCGGGTCGACGACCAGGTCCAGATCAACGGCTTCCGCGTGGAGCCCGCCGAGGTCGAGGCCGCGCTCATCCGCCGGGCCGGGGTCGAGGACGCGGTCGTCGCGGCCCGCGGCGGGCGCCTGAACGCCTACATCGTCGGCGACGCCGACCCGGCGCTGCTCCTGACGCTGCTGCGCGCCGAGCTGCCCGCCCACCTCGTGCCCGCCACCGTGACGCCGCTCGACCGGGTTCCGCTACTGCCCAACGGCAAGCGCGACCGCGCCGCGCTGCCCGACCCCGGGCTGACGGCGTCGGCACCGGCCGCACCCGCCACGCCGCGGACCGCCACGGTCGCGGCCTGCTTCGCCGCCGTGCTCGCCGCCCCGGTCGGGCCCGACGACGACTTCTTCACCTTCGGCGGCGACAGCATCGCCGCCATCCGCGTGGTCAACCTGCTCGCCCGCGACGGCATCGTGCTCACCACCGGTGACGTGTTCCGGCTGCGTACCGCGCGCGCGGTGGACGCGGAGCTGCCCGGGGTGACCCCCGCGGCGCCCGCGGCGCCCGGCCCGGTGGTGTCCGACGCGGAGTGGGCGCTGTCGCCGTTGCAGCGCGGCGTCTACTACCAGGCCAGCACCGAGCTGGCTGCGGCGAACACCTATCTCGCGCAGAACGTCTTCGTGCTCGACCGCCGCGTCGACGTCGCCGCCCTCACACGGGCGTTCGGGGAGCTGCTGGACCACCACCCCACGCTGCGGGCGTGCTTCGTCACCGACGAGCGGGGCGTGCCCGTCCAGCGCGTCCCGGCCGCGGTCACGCCCGTCGTGGCCGAGGTCCACGCGCCCGACGAAGCCGCGTTCACCGCCGTCGTGGAGGCCGACCAGGCCACGCCGTTCGCCCTGGACCGGCCCCCGCTGATCCGGCTCACGGTCGTGCACCGGCCCGGCCGCGACGCGCTGCTGCTCACCTCGCACTTCCTGCTGTTCGACGGCTGGTCGCGCGAGCTCGTGCTGCGCGAGCTGTTCGACCGCTACGCGGACCGCACCCCCGCGCCGCCCGCCGCGGGGTTCCCCGACTACCTGGCCTGGCTGCAGACGCGGGATCCCACGGCGTCGGGGGCGGCCTGGCGCTCGGCGCTGGCGGGAAGCGAGCCCACGCTCGTCGTGCCGGAGGCGGTGGGCCGCCCACCGATGCGGTCGCACCGGGTCCTCGCGTCCTTGTCCACCGAGGAGACCACCCGGCTCACCGAACAGTCCCGACGCGCGGGCGTCACGCTGAACGCGCTGGTCACGGCGGCGCTCGGGATCGTGCTCGGGTACCAGACCGGCCGCACCGACGTGCTGTTCGGCACCACGGTGGCGGGCAGGCCCACCGAGCTGCCCGGCATCGACGCGGTCATCGGGCTGTTCCTCAACACCGTGCCGGTGCGGGTGCGGGCGGGCGGGGCCACGACGGCGGCCGAGCTCGCCCGGCGCGCGCAGGCCGACCGGCTCGACCTCGCCCCGCACGAGCACCTCGGGCTCGGCGAGATCCAGAAGGTGGCCGGACAGGAGCAGCTGTTCGACACCCTCTTCGTGCTGCAGAACTTCCTCGCCGACGACACGTTCACCGACCTCGAACGCGAGCAGGGCATCGTCGGCGTGGAGTACACCGACACCACCCACTACCCGCTGACGTGGGTGGCGACGCCCGGCGCCAACCTGGCGCTGAAGCTGGAGTACCGCCCGGACGTCGTCACCGCGGACGCAGCCCGGCTGATGCTGGACCGGTTCGTCACGGTGCTCGCGGCGCTCGGCACCGATCTCGCGGTGCCGGTCGGCGAGCTCGACCTGGTCCTGCCCGCCGAGCGGCGGGCGCACGCAGCCCGGTGGCGAGCGGCCGAGCACCCGATCGGCACGGCGACCATCGCCGACCTGCTGGCGGAACGCGCGGCGGCCGACCCCGCCGCGTGCGCGCTCGTCTGCGGTGCGGAGCGGCTCACGTTCGCGGAGCTGGAGGCCCGGGTCGACGCCGCCGCCCGGCTGCTGCGCGCGCACGGCGCCGGGCCGGAGCGCATCGTCGCGCTCGGGCTGCCGCGGGGCGTCGACAACGTCGTGGCGCTGTTCGCGGTGCTGCGCGCCGGGGCCGCGTACCTGCCGTTGGAGCTCGACCACCCCGTCGAGCACCTGGCGGGGTTGCTCGCCGACGCCGGGCCCGTGCTGCTGGTGAGCACGGTGCCCGAGCTCGTCGCGCGGTTCGGCGGCCCCGCCGTCACGCCCGCCGACGCGGCGCCCGCCGACCTCCCCGTCGCCGACGAGGACCCGCACCGGCTGGAGCGCCCGGCGTACGTCATCTACACCTCCGGGTCCACCGGCAAGCCCAAGGGTGTCGTCACGCCGTATCGCGGGCTCACGAACATGCAGCTCAACCACCGCGCCGAGATCTTCGACCCGACCGCGCGTGGGCGGCGGCTGCGGGTGGCGCACACCGTGTCGTTCGCCTTCGACATGTCGTGGGAGGAGCTGCTCTGGCTCGTCGAGGGCCACGAGGTGCACGTCTGCGACGAGGAGCTGCGCCGCGACGCCACCGCGCTGGTCGCCTACTGCCGCCGCGAACGCATAGACGTCATCAACGTGACGCCCGGCTACGCCCGTCACCTGTTCGCGGAGGGCCTGCTCGACCCGGGCGTCCACCCGCCGAAGCTGGTGATGCTCGGCGGCGAGGCCGTCTCCGACGCCGTGTGGGCCCGGCTCCGCGAGCCCGGCGGCCCCGCAGGCTACAACCTCTACGGTCCCACCGAATACACGATCAACACCCTCGGCGCGGGCACCGCGGACAGCCCGACACCCACCGTCGGCACGCCGATCTGGAACACCCGCGGCTACGTGCTCGACGCGCTGCTGCGGCCGGTGCCCGCCGGCACGGTCGGCGAGCTGTACATCGCGGGCGCGGGCCTGGCCCGCGGCTACCTCAACGACACCGCTCGCACCGCCGTCCGCTTCGTCGCCGACCCCGCCCGGGCCGGCGGATGCATGTACCGCACCGGCGACCTCGTGCGCGAACGCCCCGACGGCAACCTGGACTTCCTGGGCCGTGGCGACGACCAGGTGAAGATCCGCGGGCACCGGGTGGAGCTCGGCGAGGTCCAGGCCGCGCTCACCGCACTGCCCGAGGTCCGCGACGCGGCCGCGCTCGCCGTCGACGACCCGGCCGACCCGACGGCAGGCAAACGCCTGGCCGCCTACCTGGTGCCGGAGCCGTCCGGAGCCGACCCGGCGGCTGTCCGGGCCGCGCTCGCCGAGCGGCTGCCCGCGCACCTGGTCCCCGGGCTCTACGCCGTGGTCGACCGGCTGCCGCTCACCGGCAACGGGAAACTGGACGTCGCCGCCCTCCCCACGCCGTCCGCGCCCGGTGGCGGCCGCACCCGCGGTGCCCGCGACGAGCGGGAACGGCTGCTCTGCGCGATCTACGCCGACGTGCTCGGCGTGGCCGAGGTCGGCATCGACGACGACTTCTTCGTCGCGGGCGGCGACAGCATCTCCTCGATCGCGGTCTCCGGGCAGGCGCGGCGGGCCGGGTTGCCGGTCACCCCGCGGGACGTGTTCCGGCGCCGGACCGTGGCCGCGCTGGTGGCGGCCCTGCCCGCGGACCTCGCCGCGGCAGGCGACCGGACCGTCGACGACGGCGTCGGCGCTGTCGCGATGACCCCGATGCTGGCCGAGACCCACGCCGCGGCCACCCCGCTGAGGCACTTCTTCCAGGCGATGCCGTTCCGCGCCCCGGCCGGGCTGACCCGCCCGGAGCTGGACACGGTGCTCGCCGCCGTCGTCGCCGCCCACCCCATGCTCAGGGCGGTGCTCGGCGAGGACGGAACCCTCTCCGTGCCGTCCTCGGACCAGGCGGCGGTGCCGGTGGTGGGGACGGAGGAGGAGGCGATCGCGGCGCTCGACCCGCACCGCGGCGCGATGGTGGCCGCGGCGTGGACGCCGGGGGCGGCCGAGGTGTTGCTCGTGATCCACCACCTGGTCGTCGACGGCGTCTCCTGGCGCATCCTCGGCGCCGACCTCGCCCGGGCGGCCGCGGGGCGGCCGCTCGATCCCGAGCCGACCAGCTTCCGCACCTGGTCCCGCAGCACCGCGGACCCCACCGTGAACTACGCCGCGGAGCTCGACCACTGGCGCGACGTCCTCGCGACCGCCGACGCGCCGCTGGGCCGTCGCCCCGCGGACCCGGCCGTCGACACCGCCGCGACCGTCGCCACACACACGATCACGCTGCCCGCGGCGGTGAGCCGCGACCTCCTCGCCCGCGGACCCGCCTACCACGGCGGCGTCGAGGACGTGCTGCTCGCCGGGTTCGCGCTCGCCGTCCGCGCGTGGCGGCCCCGCGACCAGGTGCTGCTGAGCCGGGAGAGCCATGGCCGCGAGTCCGACGCGGACCTTGCCCGCACGGTCGGCTGGTTCACCTCGATCCACCCCGTGCGCCTCGACCCCGGCACCCTGTCCTGGGCGGACGTGCGGGCGGCCGGTCCGGCGCTGGCGCACGCCGCCAAGGCCGTCAAGGAACAGCTGCGCGCCGTGGCCGGCACCGGGCTGGGCTACGGCGTGCTGCGCCACCTGCGCGGCGCCCTCGACGGCGCTCCGCCGCAGATCCTCTTCAACTACCTCGGCCGGTTCGGCGACGACGCCGACGCGGCGGACTGGGCGGCCACCGGGCCGCTCCGCGAGGGCGTCGCCCCGGACAACCCGGCCATGACGCTGGAGGTCAACGCCCACGCGACCGGCGACGTCCTCACCGCCACGGTGACCTACCCGACCGGGCTCTTCGACGCCGCCGACATCACGCTGCTCGCCGAGCGCTGGACCGACGCGCTCGCCGCCCTCGCCGGCTGCGCCGAGCTCACGGGCCACACCCCGTCGGACTTCCCGCTGGTCACGCTCCAGCAGTCCGATGTGGACGCCTTCGCCGACGCCGAGGACCTGCTGCCGCTCCTGCCGCTGCAGGAGGGCATGTACGTGCACAGCGCGCTCGCGGGCCCCGGCGCCGACCCGTACGTCGTGCAGCAGGTGGCGACGCTCGTCGGCCCGCTCGACCCGGACCGGCTGCGGCGCGCCGTGGAAGCGGCCGTCGCGCGGCACGCCGCACTGCGGGCGAGCTTCCGCGAGCTGGACGACGGCCGCGTCGTGCAGCTGATCGCCCCGTCGTCCGCGCCGCCGTGGCGGGTGCTCGAGCACGAGGACGAGATCGCCGCCGAGCTCGACGCGCCCTTCGACCTGGCCCGCGGCCCGGTGCTGCGCTACGCCCTGCACAGCGCGAGCCCCACCGAGCACCGGCTGGTCGAGACGATGCACCACATCCTCGCCGACGGCTGGTCGTACCCGCTGGTCTTCTCCGACATCCTCGCCGCGTACGCGGGCGAGCCGCTTGCGGCCCCCGCCACCACGTTCCGCGACCACGTCGAGGCGGTGGTCGCCGCCGATCGGGATGCGGCCCGCGCCACGTGGTCCCGCGCCCTCGACGGCGTGACCCCGGCCCTGCTCCACCCGGGCGTCATCGGGGGAGGGCAGCGGCACCGGCGGGTGCACCGGTGGCTGCCGCCGGATGTCACCGCTGCGCTCGCCGCCGCCGCCCGCGCACGCGGCATCACCGTGAGCACGCTGGTGCACGGCGCCTGGGGCCTGGTCCTCGGCGGTCGCCTCGGCCGCAGCCAGGTGGTGTTCGGCTCCACCGTGTCCGGCCGCGGCGGGTCGCTGCCCGGTGTGGAGTCCGTCGTCGGCCTCCTGATCAACACACTCCCGATGACGATGGCGTGGCGCCCCGACGAGCCGGTCGGCGCCGTGCTGACCCGGCTGCAGGAGCAGCAGACCGAGGTGCTCGACGCCCAGCACGTCGGGCTGGCCGAGCTGGCCCGGCTCGCCGGGGTGCGGAGCTTCTTCGACTCGATCGTGGTGGTGGAGAACTTCCCGGCCGTCACGTCCGCGGCGGCCACCGACCTGCGCTGCACGGGCTTCACGGGCACGGACGCGCCGCACTACCCGGTGTCGTTGGTGGCCTTCCCCGGCGAACGCCTGTCATGCGAGCTCACCTACGACCCCGCGGTGCTCGGCGAGCCCGCCGCAGCCGCGTTGCTGGCCGAGGTCGACGGCCTGCTCACGGCGTTCGCGCGCGGGCTCGACACCCCTGTCGCCGACCTGCTGCCCGCGCGGGTCGCCGATGCGTCGGGCACCCTGGCCGACCCGTGGCCCGCCGCCGACCCCGCCGCCGTCGCACTCGTCTGCGGCGCCGAGCGGCTGACCCACGCCGAGCTGGACGCCCGGATCAACCGGCTCGCCCACGAGCTGGTCGCCCGCGGGGTGCGCCCCGAGTCGCGTGTGGCGGTGGCGCTGCCCCGCTCGGTCGACCTGGTGGTGGCGCTGGTCGCGGTGGCGCGGGCGGGTGGGTGCGCCGTGCCGCTCGACGCGGCCGCGCCGCCGGCGCGCACGGCGTTCGTCCTCGCCGACGCGGCCCCGGTCTGCCTGGTCAGCGACGTACCGGGCGCGCTGCCGACCGTGCTCGTCGACGCGGTGCCGCGGCACCCGACCAGTCCGCCCGTCGTCGGGCTCGACCCCGGCAACGCCGCCTACGTGATCTACACCTCCGGTTCGACCGGCACGCCCAAGGGCGTCGCGGTGACCCACCGCAACGCGACGGCGCTGTTCGCCGCAGCCGCGGAACGGTTCACGCTCGGCCCGACCGACGTGTGGACGATGTTCCACTCGGCCGCGTTCGACTTCTCCGTCTGGGAGATGTGGGGCGCGCTGCGCCACGGCGGCAGGCTCGTCGTCGTCGACCAGGACACCGCGCGCGACCCCCGGCGCTTCCTGGACCTGCTGCGCGCCGAGCGGGTCACGGTGCTGAGCCAGACCCCGTCAGCCTGCTACGCGCTGCTCACGGAGGACACCGGCCGGCTTGCCCTGCGCTACGTCGTCTTCGGCGGCGAGGCGCTCGACCCGGCGCGGCTGCGGCCGTGGACCTCCGCGGGTCCGACGCTCGTGAACATGTACGGCATCACCGAGACAACGGTGCACGTCACGTTCCGGGAGCTGACCGCCGCCGACCGCGACAGCGTGATCGGGGACGAGCTCCCCGGCCTTGTCGTGCGCCTGCTCGACGAGCGGCTGCGGCCGGTGCCGCCGGGCGCGGTCGGCGAGCTGTACGTCGCGGGCGACCAGCTGGCCCGCGGCTACCTGGACCGGCCGGGCCTGACCGCCACCCGGTTCGTCGCCAACCCGTTCGGCCCGGGGCGGCTCTACCGCAGCGGGGACCTCGCCCGCCGCACGCCCGGGGGCGACCTCGTCTACGTGGGTCGCTCCGACCAGCAGGTGAAGGTGCGCGGCCACCGGATCGAGCTGGGTGAGGTCGAGGCCGCGCTGCTCGCCGTCGACGGCGTGGCCAACGCGGCGGTGGCGGTGCGCGACGGGCGCCTGGTCGCGTACCCGGTCGGCGCCGCCCACCCGGACCTGATCCGCGAACGGCTGGCCGCCGCGCTGCCGTCGTACATGGTGCCCGCCGCGTACCTGCCGCTCGACGCGTTGCCACGCACCGTCAACGGCAAGCTCGACCGCGACGCGCTGCCCGACCCGACGTCGCACCCCCGGGACGCACCTCGCACCGCGCCGGCGGGGTGCGAGGACACCGCAGGGGTGCGAAGTGGGCCCGAGGCGACGCTGCGCGCGCTCATCGCCGAGATCCTCAAGGTGCCCGCCGTCGGGCCGGACGAGGACTTCTTCACCCTCGGCGGGGACAGCATCATCGCCATCCAGCTGGTGAACCGGGCCCGGCGGGCGGGCGTCTCCTTCACCCCGCGCGACGTGTTCGTGCACCGCACGCCCGCGGCGCTCGCGGCGCTCACCCCGCAGGTCGCGCCGCCCCGGGAGGACGGGGTGGGGGAGGTGCCGCTGCCGCCGATCGTGGCCCGGTCAGCCGAGCTGGGCGGGCCGATCCACCGGCACAACCAGGCCGACCTGCTGGTCACCCCGGCGGGCCGCACCCACGAGCAGATCACCGCGCTGGTCACCGCGCTCGTGCGGCGGCACGACGCGCTGCGCCTGCGGCTGCACCGGCCCGCCCCGATGCTGTGGTCGCTGGAGGTCCGCGCCGACGCCGCGACGGCGGTGCAACGCGTCGACGCGGCCGGGCTCGACGCCGCCGCCCTGCGGGAACGGATCGCCACCGCCTCGGACGCCGCCACCGACCGGCTCGACCCCGACGCGGGGGCGCTGCTGGCGGCGGTGTGGTTCGACCGCGGCCCCGCCCAGGCGGGACGGCTGCTGCTGGTGGTCTACCACCTGGCGGTCGACGGCGTGTCCTGGCGGATCCTCACCGACGACCTCCGGACCTGGGACGGCGGCGCGCAGCCCGACCCGGTCGGCACGCCGCTGCGCGCCTACGCCCGGCTGCTCGCCGAGGAGGCAGGCCGGGTCGGTCGGCTCGGCGAGTTCGAGCACTGGGCGAGCACGCTCGCGCCCGGCGGCGAGCTGGACCCGGCGAGGACCACGGTCGGGCAGACCGTCGGCGCGCTGCGCGAGCACGAGCTCTGGCTCACGCCCGCGGCCACCCGTGCGGTGCTCGACACCGGCGACGTCACGGCCGCATTGGCCGCCGGGCTGAGGGCGGCGGCGGACACGTGGCGGGCGGCGCACGGCGGCGACCCGGCCGCGCCGCTGGTGCTCGACGTGGAACGGCACGGCCGCGAGGAGCTGGGCGACACCGACCTGTCCCGGACGGTCGGCTGGTTCACGAGCATCGCGCCCGTGCGGCTGCCCGCCGGGGCGACGCTCGCCGAGGTGCGGGAGCTGCTCGCCGCGGCGCCGGACCGCGGTCTCGGCTTCGGCCTGCTGCGCTACGGCAACCCGCGCACGGCGCCCGCGTTGGCCCGGCTGGGCACGCCGCAGGTGCTGCTGAACTACCTCGGCCGGTTCGCCGACACCGGTGGCGACTGGGACCCGGCCCCGGAGGCCGACGCGCTGCGCACCGCACCCGACCCCGACCTCGGCGCCCCCTACCTGCTGGAGGTCAACGCCGCGGTGCACGACAGCCCGGCGGGCCCGCGGCTGCGGGCCGTGCTCAGCTACGCCGACGAGGGACTGGCCGGGTTCGCCGACGGGTGGGCGCACGCGCTGGGCGAGGTCGGGGTGCCCGAGGACGCCGTGTGGCCGCTGTCGCCGCTGCAGGAAGGCCTGTTCGTGCAGGCTCGCCTGGCCGGGGACGCGGACGTGTACCACGCGCAGAACGTCTTCGCGTTCGCCGGGCGGCTCGACGTCGACCGGCTCGCCGCCGCGTGGACGGCGGTGCTGCGCAGGCACCCGGCGATCCGGCTCGGCTTCGGCGAGGCGGGCGCGGCCGGGGCCGCCGTGGCTGGCGGGTCGGGCGCGGCCGTGGGGCCGGGCCCGTCGGGCGGGGGCGCCCCAGCTCGCCCGGTCGCCCGGCTGCACCCGGACGTCGCGGGTCGGGCCGCGTGCGCCGACGTCGCCGACGAGGCCGAGTTCGCCGCGCGGGTCGAGACCGACCGCCGCCGCCCGTTCGACCTCGCCGACCCCCCGCTGGCCCGGCTGACCGTGCTGCGCAGGCCGGACGGCACCGACGCCCTGCTGTTCACCTACCACCTGCTGCTCTGGGACGGCTGGTCCCGCGAGCTGGTGCTGCGCGACCTCTTCGCGCACTATGCGGGCCGCACCCCGCCGCCCCCGCCCGCCGCGTTCACCGACTACCTGGGCTGGCTGGCCCGGCAGGACCGGGCAGCGGCCGAGCGGGCCTGGGTCGAGGCGTTGGCCGACCTCGACGAGCCCACGATCCTCTACCCCGCCGCCGCGGGCACCCGCCCCGTGCTCGCGACGAGCCTGGCGCTGGAGCTGTCCGAAGCCCGGACCGCGGGACTCGTCGCGCAGGCCAAGGCGTGCGGCGTCACGCTCAACGGGTTGCTCGGCACCGCGCTGGCGATCGTGCTCGGGTACGCCACCGGCCGCCCCGACGTGGTCTTCGGCAGCACCGTCGCGGGCCGCCCCACCGAGCTCGACGGCATCGACGAGGTCGTCGGCGTCTTCCTCAACACCGTGCCCGTGCGGGTCACCCTGCACCCCGGCGAACCCGTGCGCGCGGCCGCGGCGCGGTTCCAGGCCGACCGGGTCGCGCTCATGGCCCACGAGTGGCTCGGCCTCGGCGACATCCAGCGTGCGGTCGGGCGCGGCACCGTGTTCGACAGCCTGTTCGTGCTGCAGAACTTCCTCGACGACGACACGTTCACCGACCTCGAAACCGAGCACGGCATCGTCGACGTCACCGCGGTCGACGCCACCCACTACCCGCTCACCTGGGTCGCGACCCCCGGCCGGCGGCTGCGGATCCGGCTGGAGTACCGACCCGACGTCGTCACCGCCGCGGCCGCCGAAGCGCTGCTCGCGCGGCTGGAGCGGGTGCTGGAGCACGCCGACCCGGACACCCCGGTGGCGGCTCTGCCGATCGACGGGCCGATCGACGGGCCCACCTCGCTCGACGGGACCGCGGAGCCGGTGCTGCCGGAGACCGTCGCCGAGATGCTGGCCGCCCAGGCCGCGCGCACTCCGCACGCGCCCGCCCTCACCTGCGGCGCCGACACCCTCACCTACGCCGAGCTGGACGCCCGCGTCAACCGGCTCGCCCGCTACCTGCTCGCCGAGGGCGCGGGCCCGGAGCGGATCGTCGGGCTGGCGCTGCCCCGCACGCCCGACATGGTCGTCGCCCTGTTCGCGGTGCTGCGCACGGGAGCCGCCTACCTCCCGTTGGAGCTCGACCACCCCGACGAGCGCCTCCGGACGATGGTGGACGACGCCCGGCCGCTGCTCACGCTCACCGCGGGCCGCCTCGACGGCATCCGTGTCGACCGGCTCGACCTCGACGGCTTCTCCGCCGCCCCGCTCGCCGACGCCGAGCTGGGACGGTTCGCACCGGGCGTGCCCGACCGCCTCGCCCACGCGGCGTACGTGATCTACACGTCCGGCTCCACCGGCCGTCCCAAGGGCGTGGTGACACCGTATGTCGGGCTCACGAACATGCAGCAGAACCACCGCGCCGCGATCTTCGCGCCCGCCGCGCGCGGCCGGGTCCTGACGATCGCGCACACGGTGTCGTTCTCCTTCGACATGTCGTGGGAAGAGCTGCTGTGGCTGGTCGAGGGCCACCACGTGCACGTCTGCGACGACGAGCTGCGCCGCGACGCGCCCGCCCTGGTCGCGTACTGCGCCCGGCACGGCGTCGACGTGGTCAACGTCACCCCGACCTATGCCCGCGCGCTCCTGGACGAGGGCCTGCTCGACCACCGACCCGCGCTGGTGCTGCTCGGCGGTGAACACGTGCCCGAGACGTTGTGGGCGACGCTGCGGGACGCGGACGGCGTGCTCGGCTACAACCTGTACGGCCCCACCGAGTACACGATCAACACCCTCGGCGCGGGCACCATCGACAGCGCCACGTCCACCGTGGGCAGGCCGGTCGCCAACACCCGGTGCGCGGTGCTCGACCCCTGGCTGCGGCCGGTGCCGCCGGGCGTGCCGGGGGAGCTGTACGTGAGCGGTCCGGGCCTGGCCCGCGGCTACCTCCACCGGCCCGGGCTCACCGCCGAACGCTTCGTCGCGGCCCCGGGTGGACGGATGTACCGCACCGGCGACCTGGTGCGCGTCCGCGCGGACGGCCTGATCGACTTCCTGGGCCGCACCGACGACCAGATCAAGATCCGCGGCTACCGGATCGAGCTCGGCGAGGTGGAGGCGGCGGTCGCGGCCGCGCCCGGCGTGCGGCACGCGGCCGTGCTCGCCGTACCCGACGGCACGGGCAAGCGGCTGGCCGCCTACGTCGTGCCCGCCTGTCTGGAGCTCGCCGACGTCCGTGGCGCGGTCAAGGCCCGGCTCCCCGCGTACATGGTGCCCACGGCGTGGGCCGCGGTCGACGCCCTGCCGCTCACCGTGAACGGCAAGCTCGACCCGGCCCGGCTCCCCGAGGCCCGGTCGCTCGGCGTGGGCGGGCGGACCGCCGCGTCTGACCCCGAGCGCGCGCTCTGCGCCCTGTTCGGCGCGGCGCTGGGCGTGGCCGACTACGGCGTCGAGGACGACTTCTTCGACCGCGGCGGCCACTCGCTGGTCGCCATCCACCTGCTCGGGCGGATACGGGCCGAGCTCGGCGCGGCGGTGGGCCTGCGGGACCTGTTCGACGCCCGCACCCCGGAGCTGCTCGCGCCCCGGCTCGGTACGGGCTCGGCGCGGCCCGCGCTCACGGCCCGCCCGCCCGACGACCGGCCCGCGCCGCTCTCGCCCGCGCAGGAGCAGCTGTGGCTGCTGCACCGCCTCGACCCGGCGTCCACGGCCTACCAGTACCCGCTGGTCATGCGGCTGGGCGGCCTGCTCACCCGCGATGCGCTGGCCGCCGCGCTCGCCGACCTGCTCGACCGGCACACCGTGCTGCGCACCGTCCTTTCCCCCGACGGCCAACACGTGCGCACCGACGCCGAAGTGCCGATCACCGCCGACGTCGACGAGCTGCTGCGCCGCCCCTTCGACCTGGCCGCCGAGCTGCCGATCCGGGTGGCCGTGGTCGAGGAGGCGGACGGGGCGACCGTGCTCGGGCTGGTGCTGCACCACGTCGCGATGGACGAGTGGTCCGACCGCGTGCTGCTGCGCGACCTCTCCACCGCCTACGCCGCCCGTCGGGACGGTCATGCTCCGCAGTGGACTCCACTGGCCGTCCAGTACGCCGACTACGCCCACTGGCACCGCACGCTGCTCGGCGACCGCGCGGACCCGGAGAGCGGGCACGCCACCGCCGTCCGGTTCTGGCGCGAGCAGCTCCGCGGGCTGCCCGCGGCGATCCCGCTGCCCGCGGTGTCGCCGGACGTCCCGGTCGGCACCGGGCGGGCGGGCCTGGTCACCGCGGAGCTGGCGGCCGCACTGGGCGCACGGCTGCGGGCGCTCGCGGCGGCCGAGTCGGCCAGCGTGTTCATGGTGCTGCACGCCGCCGTGGCCGCGCTGCTGCACCGGCTCGGCGCCGGGGAGGACATCCCGATCGGCACCCCCACCTCGGGCCGCGGCGACCCGGCGCTGGCCGAGCTGGTCGGCTACTTCGTCAACACGGTGGTGCTGCGCACCGACCTGTCGGGCAACCCGAGCTTCACCGAGCTGCTGCGCCGCGTCCGCAGTACCGACCTGGCCGCGTTCGAGCACGCCGAGCTGCCGTTCCAGCAGGTGGTGGAGGCGGTCAACCCGCCCCGCGCGACCGGCCGCAACCCGCTGTTCCAGGTGATGCTCGGGTACCTGACCCGCGCCGCCGACGACGGCGAAGTGCTCGGGCTGCCCGTTGAGTGGCTCCCGCCGCGCGAGGCCACCGCGAAGTTCGACCTCGACTTCACGTTCGTCGAGCACGGCGACGGCTTCACGCTGCAGCTGGAGTACGCGGCCGACCGGGTCGACCGGGCCGCCGCCGAGCGGCTGGCCGAGCGCTTCGTCGGCCTGCTCGATCGGGTGGTGGCCGACCCGGACCGCCCGGTGGGGTGGATCGACGTCCGCACCCCCGCCGAGGCGGCCGCGCCGGTGATGGCGGTGGTGCCCCGCGACGTCGGCTCGGCCACCGTGCCGGAACTGCTGGCTGCGGCAGCGGCCGCCCACCCCGACGCGCAGGCCGTGGTGGCGGGGGGCAGGCGGTTCACGTTCGCGGAGCTCGCCGACCGCGTCGGCCGCATCGCGGCCCTCCTGCGTGCGCGTGGGGTGGGTGCGGAGGACGTGGTGGCGATGGCGCTGCCGCGGGCGGAGGTGGTGCCCGCGTTGCTGGGGGTGCTCGCCGCCGGTGCCGCCTACCTGCCGTTGGAGCTGAACCAGCCCGCGCAACGGATGGCGTTCGTGCTGGACGACGCCGCTCCGGCGGTGGTGCTGACGACGTCGGGGCAGGTGCTGCCCGAGGGTGGCCCGCCGCGGGTGGTGCTGGATCGTGAGCCGCTGCCGGATCCGATCGGGTTCGCGGTGCCGGATCCCGACAGTGCGGCGTATGTGATCTACACGTCGGGGTCGACGGGGCGGCCGAAGGGCGTCACGGGCCTGCACCGGGGGTTGGCGAACCTGTTCGGATCGCATCGGGTCGACCTGATCGAGCCGACCGTGCGCCGCCTGGCTCGGGACGGGTTGCGGGCGGTGCACGCGGCGTCGTTCTCGTTCGACGGGTCGTGGGAGCCGTTGCTGTGGCTGTTGGCCGGTCACGAGCTGCACGTGGTGGACGAGGAGGTGCAGCTGGATCCGGCCGCGCTGCTCGCGTACCTGTCGGAGCAGGAGATCGATCTGGTCGACCTCACGCCGACCTACCTGCGGGAGCTGGATGCGCTCGGCTTCCTCGCCCACGATCACGACAGGCCTGCGGTGATCCTGGTCGGCGGCGAGCACACGCCGCCTGCGTTGTGGCGGCGGTTGTGCGCGCTGCCGCACTCCGAGGTCCACGACCTGTACGGCCCGACGGAGTTCTCGGTGGACGCCTACGGCTGGCACGGCCCCGGTGTGGGGCCGGTCGCCGGCAGGGCGGCGCCCGTCGCGAACACCACCGCAATCGTGCTCGACGACGCCCTGCTGCCGTGCCCGGACGGTGTACCCGGCGAGATGTACCTGGCCGGGCCGGGCCTCACGCGGGGGTACCTACGTCGTCCCGGGTTGACCGCCACGCGGTTCGTCGCCTGCCCGGGCGGCGGGCGCATGTACCGCACCGGCGACCGCGTCCGGCGCCGCACCGGCGGCACGCTGGAGTTCCTCGGCCGGGTCGACGACCAGGTGAAGCTGCGTGGTATCCGCATCGAGCCGGGGGAGATCGAGTCGGCGCTGGCGGCCCACCCCGACGTCGCCCGAGCCGCCGTCGTGCTGCGCGAGGACCGGTTGGTGGCCTACGTCGTGCCCGCGGGCACGCCGTCGGATGCGCTGCCCGGGGCGGAGCCGTCGGCTGGGGCGCTGCCCGGGGCGGAGCCGTCGCCCGGGGCGCCACCCGGGGCGGAGCCGTCGCCCGGCACGCCACCCGCGGGGGAGCCGTCGCCCGGCACGCCACCCGCGGGGGAGCCGTCGCCCGCGACGCTGCCCGCGCGTCTGTCCGTCGCGCTGCGCGCGCACCTGTCCGCCGCGCTGCCCGAGGCGTGGCTGCCCGCCGTCTACGTCGTGCTGCCCGAGCTGCCGCGTACCGTCGCGGGCAAGCTCGACCGGGCGGCGCTGCCCGCGCCGCCCGCAGCGCCGACCGGCTCGGGGCGCCCGCCCGCCACCCGCACCGAGCAGGCGCTGGCCCGGCTGATGGGTGACGTGCTCGGGGTGTCCGCGGTGGGCGTCGACGACGACTTCTTCGCGCTCGGCGGCCATTCCCTGCTGCTCGTGCGCCTCGCGACCGCCATCCGGCGCGAGCTGGGGGTCGACCTGACCATTGCCCGGCTGTTCACGGTGCCCACCGTGGCGACGATGGCTCGGCTGATCGACGGCGAGCCGCCCGTCGGTGACGCCCTCGCACCGGTGCTGCCGCTGCGGATCGGGGCAACCCGCCCGCCGCTTTTCGTGCTGCCTCCCGCGTCCGGGCTGACGTGGCAGTTCGCCGCCCTCAAGCGCCATCTGCCCGCCGACATCCCGCTCTATGGTCTCCAGGCGCCCCGGTTCAGCCGCACGACCGAGCTTCCCACGACGCTCGCCGCGCTCGCCGCCGAGCACATCGAGCACATCACCCGGATCGCGCCGGACGGCCCGATCCGGCTGCTGGGGTGGTCGTTCGGCGGCTCACTCGCCCATGAGCTGGCGATACGCCTCGCCGCCGCGGGGCGTGACGTGGGGTTCGTCGGCATGCTCGATGCCTACCTCGACACCCCGAGCGCGGACGGCCCGGCGGACGGGGACCTCGCGGGCCTGCTCACCGAGCTGGGCTACCCGCCACCGTCGGCGAACCCGACCCTCGGCGAGGCGGTCGCGATCCTCCGCGGAGCCGACGGGATCGCGGCCGCGCTCACCGACGACCAGGTCGCGGCCGTCGTCGCCAACTACGTGGAGAGCGACCGGATGGTCGCCCAGGCGCGGCCCGGTGTGCTCGCCGCCGACGTGTTCTTCGTCGAGGCCACCGTGCCCGAGCAGGGCTTCAGCGGTTCAGCCGCGGCGGGCTGGACACCGTATGTGCGGGGGACGCTGCGGGTCGTGCCGGTCGCCTGCGGCCACTCGGAGATGCTCGACCCGGCCGTGCTGGTCGCGCTGGGCCCCCTGATCGCCGACGCTCTGGGGTCCTAGCGCGGCGCACTTCGCACCCCTAGCGTCACTTCGCACCCCGCCGGCGGCGTGCGAAGTGACGCAAAAGGGTGCGAAGTGGGGCCAGGGGCCGGGCGCCGGGGTCAGCCGGCCTTCGACAGGTCGGCCACCGGCGTGGCCGGGTTGTTGTCGGTCGCCGCGGCGAGCTGCGGCACCAGCACGTCCAGTGCGTAGGCCAGCGCGTTCGGCCCGCTGTAGGCCAGCGCGCCGGCCAGCGGCGTCTCGAACGTCGTGTAGAGCGTGCGGTCGTCCTGCACGACCTTCAGGCGGGCGAACGTCGGCGAGGCGAGCATCGACTCCTTCGAGGCGCCGTTGACGAACAGCACGTCGCGGTCGAGCAGGTCCACCCGCTCCTCGCTGATCTCGGCCTGGTCCTGCTGCGCCCCGAACCCGAGCGCGTCGAAGACGGCGCGCCGCGGGTCACCGGCGGGCAGCAGGTAGTGGCCGCCGTTCTCCGGCCCGAAGTCGGCGACCAGCGTCTTGCCCGCGAACTCCGGGTGCGCCGACCTGGCCGCGTCGATCTTCGACTTCACGGTGTCGACGAGCTTCTGGGCCTCGTCGGGCTTGCCGAGCGCCGTGCCGGTGAGGAGCGTCTGCGCGTCCCACGGCGTCTCCTCGTCCGGGTACTCCTGAGACTGCACGACCGTTGGCGCGATCTTGCTGAGCTTGTCGTAGGTGGCCTGGTCGATCGTCTCGTAGATGGCGAGGACCAGGTCGGGCTTCTGCTGCGCGATCGCCTCGAGGTCGATCTCCTCCGAGAACGTCGGTAGCGGCTGCCCCTTCAGCGCGGAGCTCACCCACGGGTAGCTCGAGTAGTCCTCGAACCACGACCGGGTGCTGACCGGGACGACGCCGAGCGCGAGCACGAAGTCCTGGTCGTTCCAGCCGACGGTGACCACGCGCTCGGGCTCGGCGGGGATGGTGGTCGACCCGAACTTGTGCTCGATGCTCACCGGGAACGCGGGGGAGGCCGACGGTGGCGCGGCGGGGGCGGCGGGCGCCGGTGGCAGGTCGGACGGCGTGCCTCCGCACGCCGCGAGGAGCGCGCTCGCGGCTACGGTGGCCGCGATGCTCAGCCAGCGCCTGCCGAGCCATCGGGGTGGATCGATCACATCTGCTCCTGTCAAATTAGGTTAGTGTTACCTAACCTATCGACAGCCTGTACTCAGCGAAAGGCGGGTCATGCGTACCCTGCTCGGCAGCAAGATCCATCGGGCGACCGTGACGCAGGCCGACCTGCACTACGTCGGCTCGCTCACGATCGACCGCACGCTCATGGACGCGGCGGGGATCGTCGAGTACGAGCAGGTGCAGGTGGTCGACATCGACAACGGCGCGCGGCTCACCACCTACGCCATCGAAGGCGCGGCAGGCAGCGGGGTCATCGGCATCAACGGCGCCGCCGCCCACCTGGTGCACCCCGGCGACCTCGTCATCATCATGACGTTCGAGTCCGTCACGGCCGACGCCGTGGCCGAGCACCGGCCGCGGGTGGTGCACGTCGACGGGCACAACCGGGTCGTCGCGGTGGGATCCGACCCGGCCGCGCCGGTACCGGGCGCCGTCGACCAGCGGTCCGGCCGCGAGCGGCTGCGCCAGGGTTGAGCCACCCGTGCTCTTGTATGCGCCGACGCCGCGCGACTGGCTGGCCACCCACGGCTCGGTCGACCTGGGCGGCGACGGACGCTGGCTCAGCGGCCCGGAGCTCGTCGCCGACGGCCTGCGCGCCGCCCATGCCCGGCTGTGCGCCGAGGACGTGCCGTCCGTCCCTGCGGCGAAGTGGGTGGTGGCCTGGTACGCGGGCGGCCTCGCTGAGACCGTCGGCTTCATGCTGGCCCTCGCCGATGCCGCGCCGCTGGTGGACCTGGGCCGCACCCGGTGGCGCCAGCACCCCGACGGCTGGCCGGAGCTCGTCGACCCCGGCCCGGTGCCGGTCGTGGTGCCCGTTGGGCATCCCTGGGCGGGCCGGCCGGACACGTTCACCGCGCCCGACGTGGCGGCGGTTGCCGTGCGGGCGCTGGTCGCCGCGGCGGGCGAGGTCGTCGAGGTCGGTCGCATGCTGGCCCGGGTCGGGCGCACCGCGCTCTGGGCCGAGGTGGCCGACGGTCTCGGTCTGCCGCTGCTCCACCGGCCGGAGCTGCCCGTCGACCAGGTCGCGGTCGAGCGGCTGCGCGCGGCCCTTGCGCTGCCGGGGGTGCCGTGGCGCAAACGCCCGGACCTGCGCGCCGACGGCGGGCTGTACCTGGGCCGCAAGGGTGGGTGCTGCCTGAGCTACCAGTGCCCGCCCGATCCCGAGCCGGATCCCGCGACGCTGGACGAGCGTGACCGGGCCTACCGGGAGCGTTTCCCGCCGGAGCCGCGCGCCTACTGCTCCACGTGCTCGCTGCGCGATCTCGCCGACTGCGAGGAACGGCAGCGGTTCTGGGTGGCTAGCGCACCGGCGTGCGGTGCCGCCGACCGATCGGGATGACCAGCGGCGAACCCGTGACCGGGTCGAGCACGACCTGTGCCTCCAGGTCGAAGATCCGGTGCAGGAGGTCGGGTGTGAGCACCTCCTGCGGGGTGCCGTCCGCGACGATGCGCCCGTCCTTCATCGCCACCAGGCGCTGCGCGTAGCGAGCGGCGAGGGAGAGGTCGTGCAGCACCATCACGACGGTGCGGCCCGCCTCGGTGTGCAGCCGCTCGACGAGGTCCAGCACGTCGATCTGGTGGGCGAGGTCGAGGAACGTGGTGGGCTCGTCGAGCAGCACCACGTCGGTGCCCTGGGCGAGCACCATCGAGATCCACACGCGTTGGCGCTGGCCGCCGGACAGCGTCTCGAGGGTGCGGTCGGCGAACGCGGACATGCCGGTCCAACCCAGCGCCTGTGCCACCGCGGCCTCGTCGTCCGAGGACCACTGCCGGTACCAGGCCTGGTGCGGGTAGCGCCCGCGGGCGACCAGGTCGGCCACCGTGAGCCCCTCCGGGGCGACCGGGTTCTGCGGCAGCACGCCCAGCACCTTCGCGACCTCCCGGGAGGGGGTGTGGTCGATGCGCCGTCCGTCGAGCAGCACCTGCCCGCGGCGGGCGGGCAGCAGCCGGGCCAACGTGCGGAGCAGGGTCGACTTGCCGCAGCCGTTCGGGCCGATCACGGCGGTGACGGTGCCGTCGAGCACGTCGACGTCGAGGCCGTCGACGACCACGGTGTCGCCGTAGCCGACCTGCAGCCCTTCGGCGCGTAAACGGACGTCGGTCAACGGGCCCCCCGGGTGAGCATCCAGATCAGGTACGGCGCACCGATCACCGAGGTGATGATGCCGACGGGCAGCTCGACGGGCAGCAGGGTGCGCGTGACGAGGTCGGCCGCCACCAGGAGCAGCGCGCCGTAGACGGCCGACGCGAACAGCGGGGGTCGGGCCGCGCCGACCAGCCGCAGGCACACCTGGGGCACGACGAGCGCGACGAAGCCGATCGGGCCCGCGGAGGCGGTGGCGACCGCGCACAACCCGATCGCGGTGAGCAGCAGGGCCGCCCGGGAGCGGTCGACGTGCATGCCCAGGCCGCGGGCGGTGTCGTCGCCGAGCTGCAGGGTGCCGAGCCCGAAGCTCAGCAGCAGGCCCGCGGGCACCAGCACCGCGAGGGCCACCGCGACCGGCACGACGTGCTCCCAGCCCCGCTGGTTGAGGCTGCCGGTGAGCCAGACGGTCGCCCGCGTCGCGTCGGTGATCTTGGCCGACACCAGCAGCCAGGACGTCAACGCCTCGGCCACGGCGCCGATCCCGATGCCCACCAGGACGAGCCGGTAGCCGTCGATCCCCTTGCGCCAGGCCAGCCCGTAGACCAGCGCCGCGGTGACCAGACCGCCCAGCAGCGCGGCGACGGGCAGCCCGACCGCCGAACCGGCCGCTGCCCCGCCCACCACGATCAGCAGCACCGCGGCCGCGCCTGCGCCCGAGGTGACGCCGAGGATGTCCGGGCTGGCCAGCGGGTTGCGGGCGACGGTCTGGGTGATCGCGCCGGACAGCCCGAGCGCAGCGCCGACCAGGAGACCGGTGAGCGAGCGGGGGAGCCGCACCTCGAGCACGATGAACTGCTGGGCTCCGTCGCCCCCGCCGGCGAGCACGGCGAGCACGGCGAGGACGGGGATCTCGAAGTCGCCACGCCCGATGTTCAGCGCGGCGACCAGCACCAGCAGGCCGAGCCCGACCACCGTGACCAGCACCATCCGACCGCGCCACACCCCGGAGAAGCCGCGGTAGCGCAGCGCGGGCCGACCCGCGACCTTCTCCGGCGCGAGTGTCATAGCGCGACGAGCCTGCGGCGTCGGACCAAGGCGACGAAGAACGGCGCGCCGACCAGCGTCAGCACGATCCCGACCTCCAACTCGCCCGGCCGCGCGACGATCCGCCCGACGACGTCGGCGAGGAGCAGCAGCACGGCGCCCGCGAGACCGGAGGCGGGCACCAGCCAGCGGTAGTCAGGGCCGGTGAACACCCGGCACACGTGCGGCACGACCAGCCCGACGAACGCGATCGGCCCGCAGGCGGCGGTGGCCGCGCCGATGAGCAGGGTGATGGCGACCATGCCGACCCAGCGCGTCACAGCGAGGTTCGCACCGAGCGCCGTCGCGACGTCGTCACCGAGCGACAACAGGTTCAACCCGGCCGTGTTGACCATCGCCAGCAGCAGGCCCACGCACAGGAACGGCGCCACCTGCGCCACGACCTCGCCGTCGCGCCCGGCCAACGAGCCGACCGCCCAGAACCGGAACGCATCCAGCGTGCGGGCGTCGAGCAGCACCAACGCGGACGTCAGCGCGCCGAGCAGGGCGCTGACCGCGACACCCGCGAGCGCGAGGGCGACCGGGGTGGGGCCGTCCGGGTTGACCGCGCCGAGGAGGAACACCGCGACGCTGGCCGCGAGGGCGCCCGCGAAGGCGAACCAGACGTAGCCGTACAGGCTGGTGACGTGCAGCGCGTAGATGCCGACCACCACGAGGAACGCCGCGCCCGCGGTGACGCCCAGCAGCCCGGGGTCGGCCAGCGGGTTGCGGGTGTGGCCCTGCATCAACGCGCCGCCTGCGCCGAGCGCGATCCCGACGACCAGCCCGAGCACCGTGCGCGGCACCCGCAGCGCGTTCACCACGATGTCGTCCTCGGTACCTGTTGGGTACCACAACGCGCCCCACACGGCCTCGGGCGTGATGGCCTTGGTGCCGATGGCGAGGCTGGCCA
>JAEUJO010000287.1 GCA_016794615.1 Pseudonocardia sp.
CCGAGGGAGCTCCGGGACTCCGTGCACCGGCTGTCGGGCGGCAACGTCGTCGACGTGCGTCCGTTCGGGCCGGTGTTCGACCGGAACCGGACCCGGCGTCGGAAGATCAAGCGCGGGTCGTTCGTCAAGGTGCTCAAGCCGTCCGACCGTCTCCTCGTGGCCGGGATGACCCTCGGCTGGGCCATCTGCCTGGCGGTGTTCTGGATCTGGTGGTTGCAGCCGTCCCACCGCGTGAGCTGGCTCGGGCTGGCGGTCAACAGCGCCGTACTGCTCTACCTGTCGGTCATGCCGGTGTACTTCATGGTCGGGGTCAACCGGCTCCGGCGGATCTCGCCGAAGATCGGCGTGCCGGCGCTGCGGGTGGCGTTCGTCGTCACCAGGGCGCCGTCCGAACCGTGGGACGTCGCGAAGCGGACCCTGCTGGCGATGCTCGCCCAGGTCTACCCGCACAGCTACGACGTGTGGCTCTGCGACGAGTCACCCACGGACGAGATCACGCAGTGGTGCGCAGCCAACGACGTCCAGATCTCGACCCGGTTCGACGTCGAGGCATACCACCGAACCCAGTGGCCGCGCCGCACGAAGACCAAGGAGGGCAACCTCGCCTACTTCTACGACCACGGCGGATACGAGCGGTACGACGTGGTCGCGCAACTCGACTGCGACCACGTCCCGGCCGCCGGCTACCTCGCCGAGATGGTGCGCCCGTTCGCCGACGAGGCGATCGGCTACGTCGCTGCCCCGAGCGTCTGCGACACCAACGCCGCAGGGTCGTGGTCGGCGCGCGGGCGCCTGCACCGCGAGGCCACCTTCCACGGGCCGGCCCAGCTCGGGCACAGCGCCGGCATGGCTCCGGTCTGCATCGGTTCTCACTACGCCGTGCGCACCAGCGCGGTGCGGCAGATCGGCGGGATCGGCCCCGAGCTGGCCGAGGACTTCTCCACGAGCTTCCTGCTGAACTCCGCCGGCTGGGAGGGCGCCTTCGCGATCGACGCCGAGGCGCACGGCGACGGTCCGCTGACCTTCTCGGCCATGCTGGTCCAGGAGTTCCAGTGGTCGCGCAGCCTGACCACCGTCATGTTGGGCCTCGTGCCCCGGCACCTCGGCCGGATGCCGTGGAAGCTGCGGCTGCGGTTCACCTACGGGTTGATCTACTACGTCCTGCTCGCCGCCACCACGGTTGGCGGCATGGCGCTGGCCCCCTACGCGGCGATGACCGGCGTCCCGTGGATCAACGTCAACTACATCGACTTCCTCCTGCACTGGTGGTCGATCTCCATCTGGGTGCTCGCACTGGTCCTGCTGCTGCGGCGACGTGGCCTGCTCCGGCCGCGGCGCGCACCGATCATCAGCTGGGAGAACAACCTCTACTGCCTCACGCGGTGGCCGCTCATCGCCTGGGGGGTGGTCGCCGGGACGCTGCTGCAGGTCCGTCCCCGCCCCATGACCTTCAAGGTGACGCCCAAGGGGGCCGGTGGCCTCGAGCCGCTGCCCTGCGCCTGGTGCTGCCCTACCTGCTGGTGAGCCTGGTCATGTCCGGTGCCTCGCTCTACGCCGAGTCGTACACCAACGCCGCCGGCTACGTGTTCCTGTGCCTGCTCGGAGCGGCGACGTACACCGTCGTCTCGATCGTGGTGCCGATCCTGCACGCCGTGGAGTGCGCCCGCGCCGCGGGGACGCGCCTGCTCGCTGTCGTGCGGCAGACCGTCCTCGTCCCGCTCACCGTCGCGGTCGTGGCGACGCTCCCGGTCGCGCTGGCCGTCGCGCGCTACCCCGCCTACTTCGTCCGTGTCTTCGGCGTCGTCGTATGAGCGCCGCCGGCCCCGTCCAGGAGTGCCCCAGATGACCCGTCCACAGACCGTGCTGGTGACCGGCGGTGCCGGCTTCATCGGCAGCCATACCTGCGTCGAGCTGCTCGAACACGGCTACGAGGTCGTCGTCGTGGACG